>NZ_RSAJ01000438.1 GCF_003933965.1 Streptomyces sp. RP5T | reverse complement strand
CCCAGCGCCTGCCCGTGCCGCGCCCCGACCCCCACGACGAGCATCACGCCGAGCTGAGCCGACTCGCCGACGCCGCCCCGGAGGCCCTGCTCCAGCACATAGGTGACTGGCGGGCCTCCACGGAGGTCCATCTCCTGCGCTGTCGGCTGCGGTTGCGGAACCCGGCCGACGGACCCGAGGCCGCCGAACGCGAACTGCGGGCGGCCGAGCAGCGGATCGGCTCCCAACGCGCCCCGTACGACTGGCGATTGCACTGGCATCACGGACTCCTCGCCCTGGCGCGCGACCAAGTCCGCGAGGCGTGGCGGCACTTCGACCGGGTGTACGCGGCGATCCCGGGCGAGTACGCGCCCAAGCTCGCCCTGGGGCACTGCGCGGAACGCCTCGGACGCCGGCACGAGGCACTGACCTTCTACGAGGCGGTCAGGCTGCGCAACCCCTCCCTGGGCAGCGCGGCGTTCGGCGCCGCACGGGCCCGGCTCGCGCGGGACGGCGAACGGGCGCGCGAGGAGGCCGTACGCGAACTGGACGCCGTACCACAGCACTCGCGGCACCGGACCGCCGCGCGTACCGCGGCCGTGCGGATCGGCATCGAGTACGTGCGCAGGGCCGGGCACGACGACGAGGTGCCGCAGCGGCTCCACGAGGTACTGGGACGCCTCGCCCTGCTCTTCCACGCGCACGGCCTCACCGACGAGGAGGCCAGGGTCCGGATGACCGTCGAGGTCTGGGAGGCCGTCGAGGGCGCCCTCGACCGCGGCGCCCTCGACGCGGACGGTCTCGCCGCCCTGTCCGCCGCCGCGGACCCCCGACTCGGCCTCCCGCCCGACGAACACGGCCTGCGGGAGGACCTGTCCCGCCGCTATGTCACCCTCGCCCACCAGGCCGCCCGCTCGGCCTCCCCCGAGGACGCCGCCGTGGCCGAGATCCTCCTGGACCGCGCCTACGAGGTCCGCCCGCTCGCCTACCGACACCACAGGGACAGCCCATGGCTCGGCAAGAGAGTCGCCGACTGGCTCCGGACGGTCGCCTACGGTCCGTCGCACAGGACACCCTCCGGCTCGCGCGGGCAGTCGCCGCCGTAACCGCCGAACTCGTCCGCCGGGTCCACCGCTACGCCTGGCCCGCCCTCACGGGCCACCGCAACCGCGCCTACCTGCGGGACCGGCTCGTCGCGCTGCCGCTGCTCACCGTGGTGGCCTTCGGCGCGCTGGGCTGGGCCTACGCCGACGTGCGCGGCGACTCCGCGTACATCCGGGAACGCGCGGCGCCCGCGCTGGTCGATCTCGCGGACGCCCGGGCCTCGCTGCTGATCGCGCAGGGCGAGGCCGAGCGCAACCTCGCCGAGGGGCGGGCGGCCGAGCTCAGCGGGCTCAGCGAGCGGTACCGGACCCGGATCGCCCGCGCCACGCAGAGCCTGAACCAGGTCACCCGCAGCGGAGCCCTCACCGTCGCCGAGGAGCAGCAGCTGCGGGTCGTCTCCGCGCTGGTCGTCGACTACACCGGCTGGATCGGCCGGGCCCAGGGCCACGCCACCGACCCGGTCCTGCGGGACGCCGAACTCACCTACGCGCGCAGCATGCTCTGCTCGCAGGCCGTCGCGGCGACCGGCCGGAACCCCTATCCGGCCTGTCCCGCCGCGACCGGTACCGGCGCGACCTCGATCGTCGACCGGGTGACCGGACTGGAGGGGCGGCTGCGCGCACGCCTCGCCGACCGGGCCGCGTGGGGAGCGGACACGATCGCCGCGGCGGTGATCGCGGCGCTCGCCTTCGCCCTGCTCGCCGTCGGCCTGTGGCGGACGGGGTCCTTCCTGCGCCGCCGCTTCCGGATCCGGCTGAGCATCCCCCTCGCGGTCGCCGCCCTGCCACTGCTCGCCGTACCGTTCCTGACGGCCGACGCCCTGCTCGCCCTGGACGCCCAGCACGAGACCGTGCCGGTCGCCGACGCGCTGGCCGAGCGGACCTCGCCCCGGACGGAGACGATCGCCGAGGAGAGGCCCTTCGCCGGACCGGAGCCGGGGGCCATCGAGACGCTCCGGGCCCGGATGGACGAGGGACTGGCGGACGGCCGGCTCGCCTTCCTCGACGGCATCGCCCCGTTCGTGTTCCCCACGGGCCTTCTCGGCGCGGCCGTGATCGCCGGCGCGCTGCACGCCTACCGCCGTGAGTACCTCGTCGTCACCCGGCCGGGAGCCCTCGCATGAGCCGTGTCCTGCGCGTCCTCCTCGTGGCGTGTCTGCTGGCCCTCGTCCCCGGCTGCGGCGAGCGTACCCGCGACCCGCTGGTCGTCCTCGGCCCCTGGACCGGCGAGGAGGGCAAGGCCTTCGAGGCCACCCTCGACAAACTGGACGACGGCACCGGACGGACGTACACCTACGAGGGCACCCGCTCGCTCCGCGAGACGCTTGTCTCACAGCTGGAGGCCGACGACCCGCCGGACGTGGCGGTCCTCAACAGCATCGGCGAACTCACCGAGTACGCCCGCCGGGACCGGCTGAAGCCGCTCGACCCGGAGACCGCCCAGCGCGCCTACCCGCCCTGGGTTCCGGTGCTGATCGTGGACAACAAGCTGCGCCCGTACTGGGTGCCGCTGAAGGCCGACCTCAAGAGTCTGGTGTGGAGCAGACGCGGCGCGCCCGACGACAGGCCCACCTGGTGCCTGGGGCTCGCCTCCCAGGCCACCTCCGGCTGGCCCGGCACCGACTGGATCGAGGACCTCGTGCTCCACCAGGCGGGCCCCACCCTCTACGACGAGTGGGCCAGGGGCCGCCTCGACTGGCGCGACCCGGCCGTCGAACGCGCCTGGACCACCTGGGCGAAGCTGCTCGGCAAGCGCTCACCGGCGTCGGTCGAACAGTCCCTGACCACGTCGTTCGAGGGCGTGCCGGGAAGAGACGGACAGCCGCGCGGCCTGCTCGACTCACCCGGTTTCCACTGCACGCACGAGCACCAGAGCGCCTTCATCCGGTACGTGTACGCGGGCGACGACGTGACGGTGGAACCGTCGGCCCGGTATCTGGGCGGCCCGCCCGCATACCGGGACGCCTTCGAGGTCGCCGGTGACATGGCCGCCGTCTTCAGCGACGACCCGGACGCCCAGCAGCTCGTGGAGCGGTTGTCGAGCCCGGCCGGACGGGAGCTGTGGTGGGCGGAGGCGGATCCCCCGGTACGACCGCTGTTTCCGGCCACGGCCGGGCTGTCCCCGCCGGCCTCCGCCACGCCGGTCGAGCGCAAGATCGACTCCCTGCTCACCTCGGGCGCCCGCGTCCTGTGCTTCGACGCCTCCGACGTGATGCCGCCCGAACTCCGGGACGCCTTCCACCGTGCGGTCCTGGAGTTCTTCCGCGACCCCACCCAGCGGCAACTCGACTCGCTGCTTCAGCAGTTGGAGACCGTACGGGTCCAGGTGAACCGGGACGCCGGGACCGACCCCACGTTCCGGCCCCCGCAGCACATCTGCGAGTGAGGGGTGCCGGCCGACTCGCCCCGTGCCGTGGCGGAATGCGTGGTCGAGGCCTGGCCTGACATGGTGGTGTCATGTGCTGGAGTGCGACAGCGGATCTCGTGGCGGGCGCGGCCATCACCTCCGTCGGGGTGGCCTGTGTGATCCGGACCCGTCGCGCCGGGGACCTGCCCCTCGCCGCCCTGCCCCTTCTGCTCGGCGTGCACCAGCTGGTCGAGGCCGCCATCTGGCACACGGGGGGCGGAACCGGCGCGGCCACCGTCACCTGGGCCGTCATCGCCCTTCCGGTACTCGCCCTGTGGGTGCCGGTGGGCGTGTGGTGCGCCGCCCCGCGCCGAGTGGGACGCCGGGTGGCGGCGCTCGTGGCCGTGGGCGCGCTGACCGCCGCCTTTCTCGCCCATGGTCTCGCCACCCGCCCCGTCCGGGCCGAGATCCGCGGCCACACCATGGCGTACGTCATCGGTCTGCCCCAGGCGGAACTGCTCGTCGCCGGCTATCTGATCGCCACGGTCGGCGCCCTGCTGCTCTCCGGCGACCGCCGGCTCACCGCACTCGGCGTCCTGACGGGCGCGGGCGCCGTGGTGTGCTGGCTGCTGTGGCGGCTGGAGTTCGTGTCGACCTGGTGCGCGCTGGCGGCGGTCTGCTCGGTGGTCCTGTACGGATGGGTGAACAGCCGCCCCGCCCCGAAACGGGCGCTTCCGGCGGACATCCACGGTTCCTGAACGCAGCGTTCAGGCGGGCGCCCGCCCCGTGCTCTCCCTGACCACCAGTTCCGGCGCGGGTCGACCGGCGCCGACTTCTCCAGCACCCCGTGCAACAGGGCGAACGCGGCCCGGCCGAAGAGGGTGTGAGACAGGCGGCGTACGGGGCGTCGTCGAACCCGGCCACGCTGACCTCGTCCGGCACCGGGCGGCCCGCCTCGTGCGGGGCGCGCAGCACGCCCAGCGCGAGGTCGTCGTTGCCGCACAGGATCGCCGTCACCGACGGATCCCCGGCGAGGTCCCGGCCGACCGCGTGGCCGCCGCCGGGTCCCCAACCCCCCTGCACGGCAGGGGGTTCGGGCGCGCCGGCCTCCTCCAGGGCCTGCCGCCGGCCCTCGGTACGGGCGCCGGTGCGTCGGGTGGAGGAGGGGATGGCCACGTGGTGCACGGTCTCGTGGCCCAGGGACAGCAGATGCCGGGTCACCCGGTGGGCGGCCTCGCGGTCGTCGGTCCACACCCATGGCAGGTCACCGGAGGGCGCGTCGACCGGGGTCTCGACCACGCCCACCACCGGGACCCCGGCGGGGACCGCCTCCAGAGCCCGGACGCCGGCCGGGTCGTAGGCGATCACGATCAGCCCACCGCTCACGTCGGCGGCACGTTGCACCTCCGCGGCGACGGCGGCCTCGTCGGCCGATTCGAGGACACCTACGCCCACCGCGTGGGTGGCGGCACGAGCCGCCTCCTCGACGCCCCGGAGGATCGAGGCGTACCTAGGAGACTCCGGCGGCCGCGGCGACATTCCTGATGCCGGCCGGACCGCGTGTGTGACCGGCCACCTTCATGGTCGGAGTGTGACCGGCGCCCCTGGGGCGTCAAGCCGGGTGGAAGGGGCCCGTCGGCGCCGTGACGTGTCGCCGGGCCCGCAGCGGCGTGAGCGTGTCAGCGGGGCCGGTACGCCTTCGGCAGCGGCATGCCGCGCTCGGCCATGATCTGCCGCACCCGGTTCGGATAGTCGGTGATGATGCCGTCGACGCCCATGTCCATGAGCGCCTCCACGGTGGCCGGGTCGTCGCAGGTCCACGGGATGACCTTCAGGCCCCGGGCGTGGGCCTCCTCGACCATCGCCCGGTCGGCGTAGAAGCGGAAGCCGGGGTCGCCGACCTTGCCGGCCTGCGGGAAGCCGTAGTTGGGGGAGAGGGCCTTGACGCCGGGGATCGTGGCGGCGGCCCTGACGAAGTCGCCGCCGTAGTCGTCGGCGTCGATCCCGCCCAGCCAGGGCGACGCGCCGGGCTTGCCGACCTGGAGGAAGTCGTAGTTGGTGAGCGCGACGAGCGGCCATTTGGGCGCCAGTTCGTGCATCGCCCGGAGCGCGCCCCAGTCGAAGGACTGGATGGTGACCTGGTTCTCGATGCCCGAGCGGTGGATCTCCTCGTGCACCCGCCGCACGAACAGCCCACGCGGAGCGGTCTGTTCGGGCGCCCCGGCCTCGACCTTCGTCTCGATGTTGAGGGTGACGCGCTTGGCGCGGTAGCTCTTGACCAGGTTCAGCACGTCCTTCAGCTCGACCATCCGGAAACCCCTGATCACCTCCTGCTCGGGGAATCCCGGCAGTTGCCGGTAACCGCAGTCCAGGGTCCTGATCTGAGCCAGCGTCAGATCCTTGATGTACTGGCCGACATACGGGTACATCGCGTCGCCGGCCGTGACCGGGCCCGTGTCACGGCACTTGACCGCGCTGATCTGGCGGTCGTGGTTGACGACGACCTTCAGGTCCTTGGTGACGTGCGTGTCCAGCTCCAGCGTGGACACCCCGAGCCGCAGCGCCTTCCCGAAGCCCTCCAGGGACTCCTCGGTCGTCATACCGAGGCCGCCGCGGTGCGCCTGGAGGTCGAAGTGCGGCTTCGGCGCGGGCGGTCGATGGCCGTCGTGCGCCGTCGCGGGCGGGGCGGCCGACAGTGCGAGCACCGGCGCCAGCGCCAGGCCGGCGAGGACATGTCTTGCGGACATCGACACCTCACTCGTGTGGAGTCGGGGACGCCCACAGACGCTAGTGGGGCCGGGGACCGGTTCAACCCCCCGGGCGTGAGCCCATGGTGAATGTCCGAGGAACGCCGTCCCCGCACCGTCAGGGCGTGGGGATGCCCGCGGGGCGGGCCGGGCGGCCGAGGCGGACCGGGACGCCCGGGGAGTACAGGACGCTCACCGGGGCGTCGGTGGGCGCGGGCAGGCCGGCCGCGGTGACGAGGTCCTGCTCGCAGGTGAGCAGCTCGGCGCGGTACAGGGGCCAGCGCGGATGGTCGTTGGGCAGGTAGGCCAGTGGCTCGGGGCCGCCGAAGAAGGCGTTGTGCATGCCCCAGCGGGCGGTCAGGAAGTGCTCCAGGGCGGTCGGTTCCCCGATGCGTTCACCGGTCCGCACCGTGAGGAGGCTGCGCGCGCCGCGCGGGCCGGGCCAGCGGCGCGAGCTGGTGTAGGTGACGGTGTCCCCGGCCCTGCGCACGCTCATCCGGGACCACAGGTACGGCAGCCGGAAGCCGACGCGTCCCATCATTACGGGGATCAGCCGGGAGGCGTCCATCGAGCGGAACACCACACCCCGGCGTCCGTGCCGGTCCACCGAGTACAGGCGCACGTTGGTCTCCGGGAAGGTCCCGAGGTACGGCACTCCCGGCAGCCCCAGCCAGCCGACCCGGTGCATCCGGAACGCGACCAGGCCGACATAGGTGAGCCCGTCGTGGGTGTCGGGGACCGTGCCGCGCGGCAACAGCCCCGCCACGAGCGCCGGTTCGACGGCCCAGTGGACGAAGGCGAGGTCCAGCCACTGCTGGGTGAGGAGCGGGACCCGTATGAGGG
>NZ_RSAJ01000437.1 GCF_003933965.1 Streptomyces sp. RP5T | reverse complement strand
CCCCCGCCCATCGGACCGGAGGGCCCCGGCGCTCCCGTCGGCTACGGCTACCCCGGCTACCCCCAGGGCGCGCAGGGGTACGGCGGCTGGGCCCCGCCGATGCCCCCGCAGAACGGCATGGGCGTCGCCGCGATGGTGCTGGGCATCCTCTCCTGCGCCCTGTTCTGCATGTACGGCATCCTCTCGCTGGTGCTCGGCGTCCTCGCCATCGTGTTCGGGGTCAAGGGACGCAAGCGGGCCGAGCGCGGAGAGGCCACCAACCACGGACAGGCGCAGGCCGGGTTCATCATGGGGATCATCGGCACGATCCTCGGGATCGCGGTGATCGTGCTGCTGGCCATCGGGATCACCGCCGCCATCAACTCGGAGGACGACTCCGACTACTACGACGGCTCCCTCGCCGTCGTGGCGACGGTCCAGGCGGGGTAGCAGCCGCGGCGCACGGCAAGGAAAACAGGGGACCACCGGATCCGGTGGTCCCCTTCACGCGTTTCTGAGGCGCTCCCTCGCCTCCATCAGCGCGAAGCCCAGGAGGTTCGGGCCGCGCCAGCGCTCCGGTGCGCCCGCCGCCTCGTCGTCCGCGGCCAGACCGATGCCCCAGACCCGGTCCACCGGGCTGGCCTCCACCAGGACCCGGTCCCCGGTGTTCAGCAGGAACGCGCGCAGGTCGGCGTGGGCCGAGAACTTGTGCACGCTGCCCTCGACGACGATCCCGAACCGCTCCCGCCGCCAGACCTGCTCGTCGAAGCTACGGACCAGACGGCCCGCCGCCTTGGCCTGGGACGGGTGCCCGGCGGCCAGTGCGCGGCGCTCGGCCTCCGGGTCGTCGAAAAGCCGCGCCTTGGCCGCCATCATCCAGTGCTCGGCGGTCGCATAGGTCACCCCGTCCACCACGAAGGGTGAGGGCCACCACTGACTCAGACAGCTCGCGCCGACCCGGCCGTCCGGCCGCGGGCGGTGGCCCCAGAAGTGCAGATACTTGATCTTCGCCCCCGCCCTGACCTGCTTGACCAGGGCATCCTGTGAATCGATCTTCTCCGTGATCCTCCCCATGCACGCGAGTCTGGCAGGAACCACTGACAGTCCGTCCTCCCTTTTCGGCGACGACTCGACACCTGGTCGACAGATTCCGTCGCGTAACCGAAAGGCAACAACGGAATCACTTGTAGGAGTGTCATTGCTCTGTCAGGATCGGCACTCAAATCGAGCTGGAGCTACGCCACCCGCCCGCGGTCGCCGCGGGGTGACGGCGGAGGAGAGCGACATGCACAACCCGGGCAGTGCCATCCCGGACCGGTTCGCGGCCCAGGAGCGGTTCGCCGAAGGCGCGCAGTTCATCGGAGGGCGTCTCACCAAGGGGACCTCCGGACGTACGCACGCGGTCGTCGATCCGGCGAGCGGCGAGGAGGTCCTCACCTATGAGCTGGCCGGCGTCGAGGACGTGGACGCCGCCGTCGCCGCGGCGCGCGCGGCCTTCCCGGGATGGGCCGCCTCCACTCCCGGCGAGCGCTCCGACGCCCTGCACCGGTTCGCCGCCGTACTCGCCGACCGTGCCGAGGACTTCGCCCGCGCGGAGTCGCTCCAGTGCGGGAAGCCGCTGAAGCTGACCCGGGAGTTCGACGTCCCGGGGACCATCGACAACACCGCCTTCTTCGCGGGAGCGGCCCGGCATCTCCAGGGGCAGTCGGCCGGGGAGTACTCCGGCGATCACACCTCGTACGTGCGGCGCGAGCCCATCGGGGTCGTGGGGTCCATCGCGCCCTGGAACTATCCGCTCCAGATGGCCGCCTGGAAGATCCTCCCGGCGATCGCGGCAGGCAACACCATCGTCCTGAAGCCGGCCGAGATCACCCCCCTCACCTCGCTCCTCTTCGCCCAGGCGGCCACCGACGCCGGGATCCCCGACGGTGTCGTCAACATCGTCACCGGGACCGGCAGGGAGGCGGGTGAGCGGCTGGTCGGGCATCCCGACGTGGCCATGACCTCCTTCACCGGGTCCACGGCCGTCGGCAAGCGCGTCGCCGAGATCGCCACCGCCACCGTCAAGCGGCTGCACCTGGAACTCGGCGGCAAGGCCCCCTTCGTCGTCTTCGACGACGCCGACCTGGAGGCCGCCGTCAACGGGGCCGTCGCGGGCGCCCTCATCAACACCGGACAGGACTGCACGGCCGCTACGCGCGCGTACGTGCAGCGGCCGCTGTACGAGGCGTTCGTCGAGCGGACCGCCGCCCTCATGGAGAGCGTCCGGCTGGGCGATCCGTTCGCCGCCGGCACCGATCTCGGCCCGCTCATCTCCCACGTCCAGCGGGACCGGGTCGCCGGGTTCGTCGACCGTGCGCGCGGCTACGCGCGCGTGGTGGCCGGCGGCGAGGCGCCGGGCGGAGAGCTCGCCAAGGGCGCGTACTACAAACCCACCCTCGTCGCGGACGCCGCCCAGGACAGCGAGATCGTCCAGTCCGAGATCTTCGGGCCGGTCCTGGTCGTGCTGCCCTTCGACAGCGACGACGAGGGCATCCGGCTCGCCAACGACACCCCTTACGGGCTCGCCGCCTCCGCCTGGAGCCGGGACGTCTACCGGGCGAACCGGGCCACGCGGGAGATCAAGGCCGGGTGCGTGTGGGTCAACGACCACATCCCGATCATCAGCGAGATGCCGCACGGCGGGTACAAGGCGTCCGGCTTCGGCAAGGACATGTCCTCGTACTCGTTCGAGGAGTACACCCAGATCAAGCACGTTATGTTCGACAACACGGCGGTCGTCAGGAAGGACTGGCACCGCACGATCTTCGGGGACCGATAGCCGTATTCAGGCCGCCCGACCCGCGGCCGCCCACTTTCCCGAAAGGGCACCAGCGCATGGAGCAGTACGAGCCCGACCGCCTGTCACCGGCCCAAGTGGCCGCCATGCGGCGCAGTTTCCGAAGCGGCCGGGCCGCCATGACCCGGCGGTCCCTGTTGCGTGCCTCCGCGGGCGGCGCGCTCACGGTCGGCGGCCTCGGCGCGCTGAGCGCCTGCGGCATCCCCGCGGCCGGCAACACCCAGGGCGGGGTCTCGGCCGAGGACCACTCGGCCAAGGAGAAGACCGTCAACTTCTCCAACTGGACCGAGTACATCGACGTGGACGAGAGCGAGAAACACCACCCCACGCTCGACCAGTTCAAGAAGCAGACCGGCATCTCGGTCAAGTACACCGAGGACATCAACGACAACGTCGAGTTCTTCGGGAAGATCAAGCCGCAGCTCGCGGCGGGGCAGGACACCGGGCGCGACATCATCGTGCTCACCGACTGGCTCGCCGCACGGCTCATCCGCCTCGGGTGGGTCCAGAAACTGGACGCCTCCAACCTGCCGCACGCCTACGCCAACCTGTCCCAGCAGTTCCGTGAACCCGACTGGGACCCGGGGCGGGCGTACTCCTACGTGTGGCAGGGCATCTCGACCGTCATCGCCTACAACAAGAAGGCGCTCGACGGCCAGGAGGTGAAGTCGATCTCCGACCTGCTCGACAACACCAAGCTCAAGGGCCGGGTGGGCTTCCTGTCGGAGATGCGCGACAGCATCGGCATGACCCTGCTCGACATGGGCAAGGACCCGGCGCACTTCACCGCCGACGACTACGACGCCGCCATCGCGCGTCTGCAGAAGGCCGTCGACAAGGGGCAGATCCGCCGCTTCACCGGCAACGACTACACCTCCGACCTGACCAGCGGCGACTTCGCCGCCTGTGTCGCCTGGGCCGGTGACGTCGTCCAGCTGAAGGCCGACAGCCCGGACATCGACTTCATCATCCCGGACAGCGGATACATGACGTCGACCGACAACATGCTGATCCCGAACAAGGCCCGTCACAAGACGAACGCCGAGCGGCTCATCGACTTCTACTACCAGCCGAAGCCGGCCGCCGAGCTCGCCGCGTACATCAACTACGTGTCGCCCGTCGACGGGGTCAAGCCCGAGCTGGAGAAGCTCGACCCGGATGCGGCGAACAACCCGCTGATCATCCCCGACAAGGCCATGGCCGCGAAGTCGCACGCCTTCCGCTCCCTGAGCGCGAAGGAAGAGACGGCCTTTGAAGAGAAGTTCGCGAAGCTGACTGGGGCGTGATCACCGTGACGAACAAGACCACCGAGACCGGCGGGGACGTCCGCCTCGCCGGCATCAGCAAGACGTACGACAACGGCTTCACCGCGGTGCAACCGCTCGACCTGACCGTGCCCCAGGGCTCCTTCTTCGCCCTGCTCGGCGCCTCCGGCTGCGGCAAGACGACCACCCTGCGCATGATCGCCGGCCTGGAGGAGCCCACCACGGGCACCGTGCACCTCGGCGACCAGGAGGTCACCCGGCTGCCGCCCTACAAGCGGCCGGTGAACACCGTCTTCCAGTCCTACGCCCTCTTCCCGCACCTCGACATCTTCGAGAACGTCGCCTTCGGCCTGCGCCGGCGTGGCATCAAGTCGGTGAAGAAGCAGGTCGAGGACATGCTGGAGCTCGTGCAGCTGGGGGAGCAGGCCCGCAAGAAGCCGCACCAGCTCTCGGGTGGCCAGCAGCAGCGTGTGGCGGTCGCGAGAGCCCTGATCAACACCCCCAAGGTGCTCCTCCTCGACGAGCCGCTCGGCGCCCTCGACCTCAAGCTGCGCCGCCAGATGCAGCTGGAGCTCAAGCGCATCCAGACCGAGGTCGGCATCACCTTCGTGCACGTCACGCACGACCAGGAGGAGGCCATGACCATGGCCGACACGGTCGCCGTGATGAACGCGGGCCGCGTCGAGCAGCTCGGCTCGCCCACCGACCTGTACGAGAACCCGAACACCACCTTCGTCGCCAACTTCCTCGGCACCTCCAACCTCATCGAGGCCGAGGTCGACTCCAGGAGCGGCGGCGAGATCGTCCTGAAGGCGGGCGGCGGCAAGCTGGTGCTGCCCGAGACGCGCTACGCCGGGCCGGCCGCGACCGGCGGCCGGGTGCTGGTCGGCGTACGCCCCGAGAAGATCTCCCTCACCCACGCCGACGAGGCCGGCGAGATCCCCGACGGCCGCAACCGCATCACCGGCAGGATCGCCGACTCCTCCTTCATCGGCGTCTCCACGCAGTACGTCATCGACAGCCCCGTCTGCCCCGAGTTCGAGGTCTACGCCCAGAACATCGACCGCGACGCCCGGCTGGTGCCCGGCGCCGAGGTCGTCCTGCACTGGAACCCGGCCCACACCTTCGGTCTGGACGCGGCCCAGGACATCGACGCCGGCATCCAGGAAGAGGCGACGGTCTGATGGCGACGCTCACCGAGGCGCCCCCGCCGCTCTCCCCGACCGCGCCCGAGAAGAAGCCCCCACGCAGGAGGGGCCGCTTCACGCCGTACTGGCTGCTGCTGCCCGGCATCCTGTGGCTGCTGGTCTTCTTCGCCCTGCCGATGATCTACCAGGCCTCCACGTCCGTGCAGACGGGCTCCCTGGAGACGGGCTACAAGGTCACCTGGCACTTCGCGACCTACTGGGACGCGCTGTCGCAGTACTGGCCGCAGTTCCTGCGCTCGATCCTGTACGCCGGTGCCGCGACGATCCTCTGTCTGGTGCTCGGCTACCCGCTCGCGTACCTCATCGCGTTCCGCGCGGGACGCTGGCGGAACCTGATCATGGTCCTGGTGATCGCGCCGTTCTTCACCAGCTTCCTGATCCGCACCCTCGCCTGGAAGACGATCCTCGCGGACGGCGGCCCGGTCGTCGGCGCCCTCAACTCGCTGCACGTCCTGGACGTCACCAGCTGGCTCGGCTGGACCACCGGCGACCGTGTCCTGGCCACCCCGCTCGCGGTGGTCTGCGGTCTGACGTACAACTTCCTGCCGTTCATGATCCTGCCGCTGTACACCTCCCTGGAGCGCATCGACGGGCGGCTGCACGAGGCGGCGGGCGACCTGTACGCCAAGCCCGTCACCACCTTCCGCAAGGTCACCTTCCCGCTGTCGATGCCGGGCGTGGTCTCCGGCACCCTGCTGACCTTCATCCCGGCGGCCGGCGACTACGTCAACGCCGACCTGCTCGGCTCCACGGACACCCGCATGGTCGGAAACGTCATCCAGACGCAGTTCCTGCGGATCCTGGACTATCCGACGGCGGCGGCCCTCTCCTTCATCCTGATGGCCGCGATTCTCTTCATGGTCACCTTCTACATCCGTAGGTCCGGCACGGAGGATCTGGTTTAAATGGCCTTCGTCAACTGGCTCAAGCGTCATCTCGTCGTCATCGCGGGACTGATCACGCTCGGATATCTGCTGCTGCCGAACGTCGTCGTCACGGTGTTCTCCTTCAACAAGCCGAAGGGACGCTTCAACTACGAGTGGCAGCAGTTCTCCACGGACGCCTGGAAGGACCCCTGCGGGGTCGCCGACATGTGCGGCTCGCTGTCCGTCAGCCTTCAGATCGCGTTCTGGGCGACACTCGGCGCGACCGCCCTCGGCACGATGATCGCCTTCGCGCTGGTCCGCTACCGCTTCCGCGCCCGCGGCGCGGTGAACTCGCTGATCTTCCTGCCGATGGCGATGCCCGAGGTCGTCATGGCGGCCTCGCTGCTCACGCTGTTCCTCAACATGGGCGCCCAGCTGGGCTTCTGGACGATCCTCATCGCCCACATCATGTTCTGCCTGAGCTTCGTCGTGACGGCGGTCAAGGCGCGTGTGATGTCGATGGACCCGCGGCTGGAACAGGCCGCTCAGGACCTGTACGCCGGGCCGTTCCAGACCTTCGTCCGCGTCACCCTGCCCATCGCCGCCCCCGGAATCGCCGCGGGCGCGCTGCTCGCCTTCGCGCTCTCCTTCGACGATTTCATCATCACCAACTTCAACGCGGGCTCGACCGTCACCTTCCCCATGTTCGTCTGGGGTTCGGCACAGCGCGGAACGCCCGTCCAGATCAACGTCATCGGCACGACGATGTTCCTCGTCGCCGTCCTCCTGGTGCTGACCTCCATGGTCGTCAGCAACCGCCGCAACAGGCAAAAGGCATAGGCCTTTTCGCAGAACCCCCTGTAGGGAGTTGAAATCATGGCCCCGAGCGCCATGAGCCGTTGGACGAAGTCACTTTCCGAGGCCCAGCCGGTCCCGTACTGGCTGGACGACCCCGGCAGGCCCCACCC
>NZ_RSAJ01000436.1 GCF_003933965.1 Streptomyces sp. RP5T | reverse complement strand
GGCCCAGTTGTGCTCGCCTCTGCACGCCCGGCTCGCCCCGCCCGGTCCGCTCCCCCGCTCCCACCGGCGTCACTTTCCGCCGAGGAGCCCGGCGGGAGGTGCCGACGGCGCTCGGACGCCGACTGGCCGGCCCCGGCGCGGCCACCCCGGTCTCCACCGCGCAGCACCTCCACATGTGCCTGCCGGACCGCCGGTCCCGGCTCCACGCCGAGTTCCTCGACCAGGCGGGTGCGCAGGTCGCGGTGGACGGCGAGGGCCTCGGCGTGGCGGCCGGTGCGGTGGAGGGCGAGCATCAGCTGGCGGTGGTAGGCCTCGCGGAGCGGGTGTTCGGCGGCCAGCGCGGAGAGTTCGGGGACGAGGGCGTCCGGGCGGGTGGCGGCGAGGGCGAGCTCGGCGTCGTAGTGCCACTCCAGGAGCAGCAGCCGGGCCTCCTCCAGGCGCTGGACCAGGGCGTATCCGGCGACTTCGGAGGGGACCCCGCTGAGCGGTGCGCCCCGCCACAGCGCGAGTGCCGCCGCGCAGGCCCGGACGGTCTCCGTCCAGTTCCCCTCGGCGTGCGCGCCGCGGGCCCGGGCGGCGTGGCTCTCGAAGACCTGCACGTCGAGTTCGCCCGGCGCGACGCGCAGCAGGTACCCGGGGGCGACCGCCTGCAGCCGGTCGGGGTCGTCGAGCAGCCGTCGCAGCCGGGAGACGTGGTTGTGGAGGGAGGCCTTCGCCGAGGCGGGCGGGGTGCTCCCCCACAGCGCCTCCTTGAGGGACTTGGTGGAGACGACCCGGCCGGCTTCGAGGAGAAGGGCGGCCAGCAGGATCCGCTGCTTGCGGCTGCCGACCGTCCGTACGGAGCCGGTGCGGCTGACGTGACTGTCGGGGCCGTCATGGCTGCCGTGATCCTCGTGGCCGCTGTGGCCACTGTGGCCGCTGTGGCCGCTGTGGCCGCTGTGGCCGGCGTAACCGCCATCACCGCTGCGGGTGTCGTGGCCGCCGCGGCCGCTGCGATCGCCGTGGCTGCCGTACAGAATCGGCGGCCCGAGCAGTCCGAACCGCAGCCCCGACTGCGATCCGCGCTCCATCACGCCGCCCACTTCTGGCGAAAATCCGCCCTCGTCACGGCGGTTTCCCGCCAGCCGTCCGACTCCGGCCGCTGCCGGAGTCCACTGTCGCTCCGCGGTTGCACACCGTCGGTCCCCCATCGCCGCCGTCGGCTTCGCGCCAACCGGCGGACAACAAAACGTAGATGCGTTGGCCACATGTTAGCGATTTGTTGGCGCAACCTGATGTGATCACAACATCGGATCTGGCCCGAGGGCGCGCGCGTACGACGCGCAACTCGGGGGAGTGTCGCCGTCGTGGCCGGATCCGTGGGACGCGAGAGGGTTCCGGTCGGCGGAGGTGAACGACCGGGACCCTCGTCCTTTTCCCGGGGCCCAGGACCGTGGGCACTCAGATGACGGGCGGGCGGCCCAGCCGGGTGAGGTGCCACACGGTGCGCCAGCGCATGGGGCGCCGTTCGCCGGCCGGTTCCCGCAGGCCCTCGACGAACCCCCCGAACCAGGCACGCAGCGCGCTCGCCGAGCGGATCCGCAGCAGGGTGAGCGCCGTCCATACGCCCAGGTGCACGGGGATGAGCGGCAGGGGCAGTCGGCGGCGGACCAGCCAGACGCGGTTGCGGGCGTTGACCCGGTAGTAGATGGCGTGCCGGGCCGGTGACGTCCTCGGGTGCTGGAGCAGCAGTTCGGGCGCGTACAGGATGCGCCAGCCGCGGTCGGCGGCCCGCCAGGCCAGGTCGATCTCCTCGTGGGCGAAGAAGAACTCGGCTGGCCAGTCCCCGGTCTCGGCGAGCATGGCCGTACGGAAGGCGTGCCCGCCGCCCAGGAAGCCGGTGACATAGCCGCCGCGCAGGGGGTCGGAGGAGCCGACGCGGGGCACGTGCCGCTGCTGGGTCTCCCCGTTCTCGTCGGCAATGCGGAAGCCGACGATGCCGAGCCGCTCGTCGGCAGCGAACAACTCCTGTACGCGGCGCAGCACATCGGGGTCCACGAGCAGGCCGTCGTCGTCGAGTTCCACTACGACGTCCACGTCGCCGAAGTCCCGCAGCCGGGCGAGGGCGACGTTGCGGCCGCCGGGGCAGCCGAGGTTCTCCTCGACGTCGAGGGTGGTGACCTCGCCCGGCAGGGAGAGGCGTTCGGCGAACTCGGGCAGCCGGCAGCCGTTGCCCACGATCACGATCCGGTCGGGGGCGATGTCCTGCTTGGCCACGGACCGCAGCAGGGCGTCCACCTCGTCGGGCCGGTTCCCCATCGTCACCACGGCCACGGCGATCCTCGGCGCGTCCATGTCCTCACCTCGTCCCCTGCGTCCCCGTGTCCCGGCCGTCCCGCCGGTCCCGGACATCTCGCCCCGGTGCGGACGTCGACCGGCGCGATGCTAGCCGTTCACGGTAAGGACTTCTCAGGTATGGGCGATGGTGGGTGCGGTGCGGCGGGCGGTTCACCCGGAGAGACCTCGCCGTGTCATCGTCGCCGATTCTCCTTCCTGCGCACGAACTTCAGGCCCGACCAGTCCTCCCCCAGCGCCGCGACCTTCACGTCGACCACACCGAGGGGGAGGAAGACCTCCCGCAGGGCGTTCTCCGTGACGTCGCTGACGTGTCCCGCGGCCCTGCGCGGCCAGACGATCCACAAGGCGGCGTGGTCCGCGAGGCCGGCGACGAGTTCGTCCGCCTCGGCGGCGAGCCGGGCGTACTCACGGTGGAAGGCCAGGGTGACGTCGGCGCCGCGTGTGCCGCCCGCGGTGACCTCGCAGTCGTCGGGCAGCCCGGGGATGTCCCACTCCTCGGGCGCCCCGTCGAGCCGTACCCGGTGCCCCGCCTTGATGCCGAGCTTCCTGGCGAGGGGCGTGGCGGAGTAACCGCCCGCCGACCCGGTTCCTGGCATACGGCACCTCCGCGCGCTGATCCGGCTTCGTCCACCCCATCGTGACGGTCCCGGCGGACGCTGTCCGTCCGGACACGGCGTCCCGGATACGGCCTCCCGGGACAGACGCCCGAACCGGAAGCAGAAACACCACTTGCACGGGCACGGGCACAGGCACAGGCACAGGCGCCGACATCGGCACCGGCACCGGCTACCGCACCACCCGCGCAAGCAGCGTCGCGAGGTCGGCCAGGAACTGGAGCCAGGGCCTCGCCTGTTCGGCCCGGCGCCCGAACCGTCTGCGCCAGCCGCCGGGCCGGACGTCGTCCCGGCGCTGGATCGTCCTGTCCCGCACCCGTCGTAAGGACGTGGCGCGGCTCGTACCGATGCGCTTGCGTCGCCTCATGCCGGGACGTTAGCCGCATCCCGATCGGTGGCGCAGGGCGGCGGGTCACCAAAACGGGCGGCCGGTTTTTGGCGGTAACGCGTAAACAGGCTTCCGGGGTACGGGTGTTGGGCCCCTGATCCCGGACAGTGGCCGTCTGGCGACGCGTGCGAGTCTGGCGACGCGTGCGAGGCGGGCTAACCGCTCCGGGGCAGGCCCTCGACGCGGTCCTCCACCAAGGCCGAGTACTGCGAGGACATCTTGTCGACGTAGGTGTGCAGGTTGAACTGCCGCTCCACGTGTCTGCGCCCCTGCCGGCCCAGCCTGCCCGCGAGTTCCGGGTCGAGGACGAGACAGCGCACCCGCTCCGCGAGCTGATCGAGGTCCCCCGGCGTCACGACGTACCCCGTCCTGCCGTGGATGACGGCCTCCGGCAGGCCACCGGTGGCGGTGACGACGACGGGCCGTCCGGCGGACATGGCCTCCAGGGGTGCCAGGCCGAGCGGCTCAGGGTAGTCCGAGGGGTACACGACCACGTGGGACCGCGCGTACAGCCGCGGCATGAGCTCCTTGGGGGTGGGGACCAGGTCCACGTGCGGGCGCAGGTGCAGGTCGTCGATGAGCCGGTTGAGCCGCAGGAGGAAGCCCTGCTGTTCCTCGTGCCAGTCGACGACCTCGTGCGGGCTGGTCAGCACGAGCCGGACCGATAGGCCCGTGCGGCGGAGTCTGCCGACCATGCGCACGGCCAGCTCCGCGCCCTTGTCCGGGATGAGACGGGCGGGCAGCAGCACGGTGCCGACCCCGCCGGGGCGGGGCGGCGGCAGATCGCGGAACCGGCTGGTGGCGATCCCCAGATAGGTCCGCCGGGCCCGGATGCCCAGATGGGTGCGGCAGGCGAACGCGAGGTAGTCCGACACCACGTAGTGGCCGTCCCAGGACCGGCAGAACTGGGCCGTCCACGGGTCCTCGGGCCAGATGCTGTGGTACGTGTGCAGCAGGGGCGTGCCGGTGCGCTCCCGGAGCCGGCTCAGCGCCAGCGCCGGTACCGGCGAGAAGTGGTGCAGGTTGTGCCCGTGCACGAGCTGTACGCCCCGGCTCTCCACGGTCCGTGTGAGCCATTCCAGCAGCTCGGCGGCCTGCCGCTGTTCGAGGGGCGTGAGCCGTCTCCTCGTCCCGCCGAGAGCGGTGCGGTGGTACTCGGCCAGCCGCAGCAGGGGGTGAGTGAGGATCTCGACCTGGTCGACCGGCTGCGGCCGCTTCTCGCCGGTGAGCAGGGTCACCCGGTATCCCCTGCGCGCCGACAGGGCGGCGTAGTCGGCCAGATGCGACTCGACGCCTCCGACCGTAGGCGGAAAGGCCCAGTGCACGAGAGCTATGGAGCGCCGCGTTTCTGTTGGCCCACCGCCTACCACGTATCTCCCTCTCGTCGGGGACCGTTCTGCGTCAGGTCGTGCGGGACCGGGATGTCTCGATACGCCACTCCGCGTCGTCGACGCCGAGTACCTCCGTGCCGCCGTCGAGGTCCACGCGCACGTCGACCGAGCGTTCACCGAGCCTCAATCCCCGAACAGCGTAGGGGGAATTCAGTCCCATGAGTGAGGGCGCGATCGGCCGTAGCGCCAGCCGGCGGCCGGGAACATCGACTTCGGGTCGAAGCATCGCGGAGCAGAGCAGTGCCGCGGACGCGGCGGCCCAGGCCTGCGGCCTGCAGGAGGGGGGATACGGCGCCGGCTGTCCGAAACGGGAGGAGGGGTAGGCGGCGTACAGCTCGGGCAGCCGGTAGTCGAAGTGCGCGGCCGCGTCGAGCATGCCGCCCAGCAGCGTCGCGGCCTCCTCGGCGAAACCGGTGGTGGCGAGTCCGTGTACGGCGATGGCGGAGTCGTGGGCCCAGACCGAACCGCCGTGGTAGCTGAACGGGTTGAATCCGGCCAGATGCGCGGAGCGGGTGCGGATGCCCCAGGGGGTGCGGAGCTCGTCGGACATGAGCGTCTCGGCGACCCACCGGTGCTCCTTGTCGTCCTGGAGGATGCCGGAGTTCAGCAGGTGGCCCATGTTGGAGGCCGGACCGGTGACCGGGTGCCCGCCGCCGTCGACGGCGATGGCCGGATAGCGTCGGCCGTCCTGCCGCTCGACCCAGAAGAACCGGTGGAAGGCGGCGCGCAGCCGCTCGGCCCGCTCCCGCCAGCGCGCGGCCTCCTCGTGCGCTCCCTCGAGCGCGGTGAGGAGTTCGGCGTATCCCGTGGCGGCCTGATAGGCGTATCCCTGGACCTCGCACAGGGCGATCGGCGGGTCGACCCGCCGTCCCTCCGCGTCACGGATCGCGTCGGGCGAGTCCTTCCACCCCTGGTGGAGCAGCCCGTCCTCGCGACCCTTGCCGTAGCTGATCAGGTCGTTGGCGTCCATCGCCTGTTCGACCCAGCCCATGGCGGCCCTCGCGTGGGGCAGCAGCGCGGTGATGTCCTCCTCGGCGAGGCCCCATTTCCACGCCTCGTGCAGGAGCACGACGAACAGGGGGGTCGCGTCCACCGAGGCGTAGTAGCGGGCGGGCAGCACCATGCCGTCGCCGTGCCGGGTCTCCGCGGGCCGCAGCTCGTGCAGGATCCGGCCCGGGGCCTCGTCCGTGAACGCGTCGTGGCGGGTGCCCTGGCGCCTGGCGAGGGCCCACAGCGTGCCGCGGGCCAGCCCGGTGCCGAACGGGAGCATCATGCGGGCCGCCCAGATGCTGTCGCGGCCGAACAGGCCCAGGAACCAGGGGCATCCGGCGGCCACGAACTGGTCCTCGCGCTCTTCGTCGGAACTGTTCCGCTCGGCGAGCCGCAGCGCCTCCAGGTCGGACAGGGCCCGCTCCAGCAGCGCCGCCATGCGCTCGTGCCCGGCCACCTCGGCCGTCTGCCAGGGGGCGTCCTGCCGCGGCGGGACCGGATACCCCGCGACGGTCGTGGTCTTGCCGTGCACGAGCAGTTGTACGGACCACTCCGCGTCCGGCGCCAGCAGCAGCTCCCAGTGGAACTCGACCTGGCCGGGGCGGCCCTCAACCGGCGTGATCACCGGCGTGATCACCGGCGGAGTCCCGCCGCCGGGCGGCCGTACGGGCTCGGTTCGCAGGACGACCTCGCTGTTGTCGTGCGGGCTGTGCCACCGCACCGCCGGGACGACACCCTCCGCCTGCTCGCAGGGGACGTCCTCGACGGGCAGGCCGGCCTTGATCGTGGCCACATCGGCGAGGTCGGTGGCGGCCACCACCGAGACGGTGAACCGGGCCGACCGGCCGCTCACGTTCTGCACCTGCACGGTGTCACCCGACTCCCCCCGGTCCGGACGCCGCACGGTCCGCTCGCGCGCGACCAGCAGCCAGGGGGCGGACGTCGGGTCCTCGGAGGACCGGCACACCGCCCTGAACAGCGCTTCCCGGGAGCCCTCCGGACGGTGGGCGACATGCTCCGGCTCCTGGCCGTCGACGAGCAGCCGGAGCGTGTGCAGCAGCCTGCGGTCCTGGTCGTAGAAGCCGTCGACCCCGGTTCCCCGCAGCTGGCCGTCCTCGGAGGACATCGCGAACGACGGCGCTGCCAGGCAGATCACCGTGTCGTCCAGAAACGGCTGACGGCCCGTCTGAGGGGAGGCGGAGTCGTTCACTGAAGTACCTTTCCGAAGCGCCGCGAGGCCCACCGCGACCGTGCCGGCCCGGCCCGCGGGCGGTCGTCGCAGCCCCGCAAGCGGCGAGGGCGGTCCGGACAAATCACCCGAGGCAGCCGCTTGATGGGGAGCCACGATAACGGCTGGCTGCCCCCGCAGCCATCATGCGAGGTCGGGCGAGCCGACGGGTGGACGAGGGGTGGTC
>NZ_RSAJ01000435.1 GCF_003933965.1 Streptomyces sp. RP5T | reverse complement strand
GCCCCACCTGAACCAAGTCCCGGCGCCGGGGGGGATTGCGTCGGGACTTGGTTCAGGTGGGGCCTACGAGCCCGGAGGCAGGACCCCCGGGGCTCGAACATCTGGACCCTGAAGTCTTGTGCCCCGGGTCCAGCCGGTTGAAGCGACCTAGTACAGCCATGTTCACGCGGTCTTCCGCCACCCGGCGTACGCGGGCACACCCCGCCTACGCCGCGGCGTCGAACCCGGTGGACCGCGCCAGCTTCTTCAGCTCCAGCAGCGCGTGCTTCTCGATCTGCCGGATCCGCTCGCGCGTCAGCCCGTGCTCCTTGCCCACCTCGGTCAGGGTGCGCTCGCGCCCGTCCTCGATGCCGTACCGCATCTTGATGATGGACGCGGTGCGCTGGTCGAGGCGGCCGATGAGGTCGTCCAGCTCCTCGCTGCGCAGCAGCGTCAGCACCGACTGCTCCGGCGAGACCGCCGACGTGTCCTCCAGGAGGTCGCCGAACTGGGTGTCGCCGTCGTCGTCCACCGACATGTTCAGCGAGACCGGGTCACGCGCCCAGTCCAGGACGTCCGTCACGCGCTCGGCGTTGGAGCCGAGCTCCGCGGCGATCTCCGCGGGCTCCGGGTCGCGGCCGTGCTCGCGGTTGAACTCGCGCTGCACCCGGCGGATGCGGCCCAGCTCCTCCACGAGGTGGACGGGCAGCCGGATGGTGCGGGACTGGTCGGCGATGGAGCGGGTGATGGCCTGACGGATCCACCAGGTCGCGTACGTCGAGAACTTGAAGCCCTTGCGGTAGTCGAACTTCTCGACCGCGCGCACCAGGCCGGCGTTGCCCTCCTGGATCAGGTCGAGCAGGGGCAGCCCGCTGCGGGGGTAGCGGCGGGCGACGGCCACGACCAGGCGGAGGTTGGAGCGGATGAACACGTCCT
Source organism: Streptomyces sp. RP5T (assembly GCF_003933965.1). Taxonomy (GTDB): domain Bacteria; phylum Actinomycetota; class Actinomycetes; order Streptomycetales; family Streptomycetaceae; genus Streptomyces. The sequence continues at coordinate 6,320 of NZ_RSAJ01000435.1, read as the reverse complement.
TGGCGCGCTCTCCCTCCTCCACCAGGGCCTCCAGCTCCTCGCGGGTGGCGTCCGCCTTGGCTTCCTCGTACCCGTCGAGGACCTGTCGGGCGAACACACCCGCCTCGATGATCTGGGACAGCTCGACTTCCTTGGCGGCGTCGAGCAGCGGCGTACGCGCGATCTCGTCGAGGTACATGCCGACCAGGTCGCGGTCGGCGATCTCGCCGCCATGGGCGCGAACACTGCGTGCCGCGTCGGTAGACCCGCCGGTGGCGGACTTACGACGGGCGACGGCACGGGTTGCCATGCGTGCTCCCTTGCGATGTTGGGTCAGCGGGCGGTGGTCCTTCGGACGCTGGGTCCCGGCTCCGGTTGCTCTCCGGACTCTCCTCGGGTGCCCTGCATCTGATGGAAACAACGACTGGAAACCGGACAGAATTCCCAAGCCGTGCCGCTATTTTTCTGATCTTGCAGTATCCTGCCCGGCCACATGAGGAGGCGTGATGCCGTCGGAAGGCACAGAGGTGCAGGTCAGGCCGGGAGCCGAAGGCGACCTCGGAGCCCTCACCGATCTCTACAACCACTACGTCCGTGAGACGCCGATCACATTCGACACCGCCGTCTTCACCCCGGAGGAGCGCCGCCCCTGGCTGCTCTCCCACCCTGAAGACGGCCCGTACCGCCTCAGGGTTGCCACCGACACCGATCCGACAGGAACCTCACAGCGGATCCTCGGGTACGCCACGTCCAGCCCCTTTCGCGTGAAGCCCGCGTACGCGACCTCCGTGGAGGTCACCGTCTACGTCGCCCCGGACGCGGGCGGCCGGGGCGTCGGCACGCTCCTCTACAAGGCCCTCTTCGAGGCGCTGGCGGGCGAGGACCTGCACCGCGCCTACGCGGGCATCGCCCAGCCCAACGAAGCGTCCACGCGGCTGCATGAACGCTTCGGGTTCCGGTACGTCGGCACCTACCGGGAGGTGGGCCGGAAGTTCGGCCGCTACTGGGACGTGGCCTGGTACGAGAAGGAGCTGTAGACCTTCGCGGGCAGGCTCAGCCGAACTGGACCGACCGCTTGGCCATCCCCATCCAGAACCCGTCGATGACGGACTTCTGCGAGTCCAGCTCACCGCTCACGTCCGCCGCGCCCATGGTGACGAAGAGGGGGGCGAAGTGCTCGGTGCGCGGATGGGCGTAGCGCCCGGCCGGGGCCTTGTGGAGGAAGTCCAGCAGGGAGTCCACGTCCCGCGCCTCGAGCGCCCGCCGGCCCCAGTCGTCGAACTCGGAGGACCAGGTGGGCACCCCGGATCCGGTGTGGCGCAGGGCGGCGAGGTTGTGGGTGAAGAACCCGGAGCCGACGATCAGGACGCCCTCGTCGCGCAGGGGGGCCAGCTTGCGGCCGATGTCCATCAGCTTGACGGGGTCCAGGGTCGGCATGGAGATCTGCAGGACGGGGATGTCGGCCTCGGGGAACATCTCGACGAGGGGGACATAGGCCCCGTGGTCCAGTCCGCGGTCCGGGATGTCCTGCACGGGGATGCCGGGGGCGCGCAGCAACTTACGGACGGAATCGGCGAGTTCGGGGGCGCCGGGGGCGTCGTACGTCACCTTGTAGTAGTGCTCGGGGAAGCCCCAGAAGTCGTAGACGAGCGGGACGGGCCGCACCGCGCCCAGGGCGAGGGGGGCCTCCTCCCAGTGGGCGGAGACCATGAGGATCGCCTTGGGGCGGGGCAGGTCCGCGGACCAGGCGGCCAGCTCACCGGGCCAGATCGGGTCGTCGGCGAGCGGCGGGGCCCCGTGGCTCAGGTACAGGGCGGGCATGCGCTCCAGCGTGTCGGCGGACATGACGGGGACTCCTCCGGTACTTCCGATGCCAGATGCTTCAAATTTAAAGCTTCTACCTCCACTGACTGTACGCCTCATTTGTTTAAGCTTCAAGGAGAGAGCTCGTAGAGTGGGACACATGAACACGGCATCCGTCCCCGACGAGGAGCCCCAGTGGCTCGACGACGAAGAGCAGCGCGTCTGGCGCTCCTACGTGCACGCCACGACCCTTCTCGAGGATCACCTCGACCGCCAGCTCCAGCGGGACGCCGGCATGCCGCACATCTACTACGGACTGCTCGTCGGCCTCGCCGAGGCCCCGCAACGGCGGCTGCGGATGACCGAGCTGGCCATGAAGGCGAAGATCACCCGCTCCCGGCTCTCGCACGCCATCGCCCGCCTGGAGCGCAACGGCTGGGTGCGCCGGGAGGACTGCCCGGACGACAAGCGCGGCCAGTTCGCGGTGCTCACCGACCCGGGCCTGGAGATGCTGCGGGGCGCCGCGCCGGGCCATGTGCGGGCCGTGCGCAACGCCCTGTTCGACCGGCTCACCCCGGAACAGCAGAAGTCCCTCGGCGAGATCATGCAGATCGTCGCCGAGGGACTCCAGCCCGACGAGGCGGGCGCGGATCTGCCCTGGCTCCGCTGAGCCAGGGCAGATCCCAGGTGGTCGTACGTGCGGAGCGTCCCCGTCCCCGTACGTACGACAGGCCCGAAGGGGTACGGCTCCACGGTCGCCGTCAGTGGGCGACGACCGGGACCGCCAGCTCCTCCTCGGCGCCCTCGCCGGAGGCCACCGTGGTGGTGTCCGGGCGGCCGGCGTTGACGAGGGTCACGACGATGACCGCGGCCAGCACCAGCATGCCGACGGCGAACCAGATCGCGTTCGTGTAGCCGTGCACCTGGCCCTCCAGCGCCACCAGCTGCGCCTGCGACTTGGAGGTCGCGGAGCCGATGTGGTCGGCGATGTAGGAGGTGGTGGCCGACGCAGCGATCGTGTTCAGCAGGGCCGTACCGATCGCGCCGCCCACCTGCTGCGAGGTGTTGACCATCGCGGAGGCGACACCGGCGTCACGCGGCTCGACGCCCAGGGTGGCCAGGGACATGGCGGGCATGAACGCCGTACCCATGCCGAGACCGAGCAGCAGCATCGCGGGCAGGATCGTCGAGGCGTACGACGAGCCGATCTCCAGCTGGGTCATCAGCAGCATGCCGACCGCGGCGACCAGGAAGCCGGGGCCCATCAGCAGGCGGGCCGGCAGGCGGGTCATCAGACGGGTGCCGATCTGGGTGGAGCCGACCATCATGCCGACGATCATCGGCATGAAGGCGAAGCCGGTCTTGATCGGTGTGTAGCCCTTCACGATCTGCAGGTAGTAGGTGAGGAACAGGAAGGTGCCGAACATCGCGATGATCGCGACACCGAGCGAGAGGTAGATACCGCCGCGGTTGCGGTCGGTGAGCACGCGCAGCGGAAGCAGCGGGGCCTTGACCTTCGCCTCGGTGACGACGAACGCGATCAGCAGGACGGCCGACGCGACGAACATCGAGACGGTCACGGAGTCGCCCCAGCCGTCGGACTCGGCGCGGGTGAAGCCGTAGACCAGCGCGACCAGGCCCAGGGTGGACAGCAGGACGCCGGGGATGTCGAGCGGGTTGCGGTTGCGGCCGCCCTCGGGCTCACGGATGACGAAGTACGCGCCGAGCGCGGCCACGATCGCGAACGGGATGTTCACGAAGAAGGTCCAGCGCCAGTCCATGTACTCGGTCAGCACACCGCCGAGGATGAAGCCCACGGCACCGCCACCACCGGCGATGGCGCCGTAGATGCCGAACGCCTTGGCGCGCTCCTTGGCGTCCGTGAACATCACGGCGAGCAGGGAGAGCGCGGCGGGCGCGAGCAGCGCGCCGAAGACGCCCTGGAGGGCGCGGGCGCCGAACATCATGCCGCCGGAGGTCGCGGCACCACCGAGCGCGGAGGCCGCGGCGAAGCCGATCAGGCCGACGACGAAGGCGTTCTTGCGGCCCCACAGGTCGGCTATGCGGCCGCCGAAGAGCAGGAGCCCGCCGAAGGCGAGGGCGTAGGCCGTGACGACCCACTGGCGGTTGCCGTCGGAGATGCCGAGGTCGGTCTGGGCCGACGGCAGGGCGATGTTCACGATGGTCGCGTCGAGGACGACCATCAGCTGGGCGAGCGCGATGAAGACGAGCGCTTTCCAGCGGTTCGCGTCACCGGTCGGTGCCGGTGCGCCGGGAGCCTTTGCGGCTGTTTCAGACATGGGGGTACCCACTTCGGGACTTCGGTGTCGGAAAAAATCTTCGAGGACGTACTGAGGACGCACTGAGGACGTACTGCGGACCGTCGGCCCGAGGACGTACTAGGGACTCGTCGGGTGTTCTGAACTCATCGGCGCGGGATCAGGTCAGGCCTGGCGCAGGTCCTCCAGGGTCGTGGCCGCACCCGGGAGGATGGAGCGGGCCGGGGCCCGCAGTCCGTCCAGGAACAGCTGAAGATGGCGGTGGACGAACCGGTCGATCTGGAAGCAGGCGGTGCCCGCCGGAGGCCGGCTGAGCTGGGCCACCACGATCATCAGGTCACCGGAGTCCACGTCGGTACGGAGCTGGCCGGCCGCCTTCGCGCGGTTCATGAGCTCCACGACGAGCTCCTCGCACCGCACGCGCGCGGCCTCCAGGTCCGGGTGGTTCTTGTCGAAGGTGCTCTGGACCATCGGGCACAGGGCGCTGATCCGCTCGTCGGCAGCGGTGTGCACGAAACGCTCCAGAGCCTCGAAGGCGTCCCCGGTCTCGGCGAGCGCCAGTTCGGCGGCCTCGGTGGTGCGGTCCATCACCGAGCACACGACCTCACGGACGAGCGCGTCACGGTCGGGGAAGTTGCGGTACACCGTGGCGTTGCCGACGCCGGCCCGGCGGGCGATCTCGTCGAGCGGCACATCGGGGCCGAACTCGGTGAACATCTCGCGGGCGGCGGTGACGATCCGCTCACGGTTGCGCAGGGCGTCGGCGCGGGGCCGGGTCACCTTGCGCTGCGCGGTCGTCATGGCGGTCACGGTGCACTCCTCAGGTCTGGTTCTGCGATCCGGGGAGCAGGTCCCCGTTTCGCTCGGACACAGGTCTAAACGGGGAGACGCTCCCCGGTTATTTCGGGTTGAGAAGAAATCATGTTGTGACCTGAGTCACATCTCCTGTGATACCCACGTTCGGTCCCCCCAGCGCGCGTGCGCCCCTCCCCCGGCACAGGGTGATCGGAGAGGTGCAGCCTTCCGACCAGCGGCTGCCGCGCTCCGGAGGGTGCTCGCATGCCGTGGACCAGACGTCGCATACGCCCGCGCCGCGTCGCCGCGCTCGCCTCCGTGACCGCGCTGACCCTCGCCGTCAGCACCTCGGCCGCCACCGAACGCCTCTCCCCCGGGACCACGACCGCCGGCCCCGTCGCCCTGGCCCGCTCCGACGCCCACGGCGACTGCCTGATCAGCGGCGGCCCGGCCGTCCAGATGTCCGAGGGCCTGCCCACGCCCGGCGGCTACTCCCGCTCCACCGGCACCGTCCACGCCCTCACCCTGATGATCGACTTCTCCGACGCGCCCGGCTCCGGCCCCGCCCTCGACCGGTTCCGCGAGTTCTTCCCGCAGACCCAGGACTGGTTCCGCACCAGCTCCTACGGCCGTCTCGACTACCGCCCCGAGGCGCCGATCACCGACTGGCTGCGCATGCCGAGGTCCTTCCGGGCCTACGGAATAGAGCGCGGCGCCCCCTTCGACCCCGGGTACCGCCGGCTGGTCCAGGACATCGTGGCCGCCGCCGACCCCAGGGTGGACTTCCGGTCGTACGACTTCCTGAACGTCCTGGTGACCCCCAACGCCGGTCCCTCCGCCCTCGACACGGTCCTGTCGGTGACCTTCGCCGGCAACGCCGACGCCCCGGTCGCCGACGGTGTGCCCGTCGCCAACGCCTCCTTCGTGTACTCCCGCCAGGACGACGGCTCCGGCTCCTACCCGCAGACCGGCTACCGGGTCCTGCCCCACGAGAACGGCCACGTCTTCGGCCTGCCCGACCTCTACACCCAGAACGGCGGGGGCGCGGTCGGCCACTGGGACATCATGAGCGAGGACTGGGGCGCCAACAACGACCTCCTCGGCTGGCACAAGTGGAAGCTCGGCTGGCTGGACACGGCCCAGGTCAACTGCGTGACGGCGCCGGGGATGTCGGAGTACACGCTGACCCCGCTCGCCCGCTCCGGCCTCGGCACCAAGCTCCTCTTCGTCCCCCTCGGCCGCCGCACCGGCTACGCGGTCGAACTGCGCACCCACGAGGGCAACGACGAGACGGTGTGCCGGCCGGGCGTCCTCGTCTACCGGGTCGACGCGGACGTGGACACCGGGCGCGGTCCGGTCCGCGTGTACGACGCACGGCGCAACAGCGGGGGCTGCACCCGGAGCCCCAACGTCCACGCGGAACTCTCGGACGCGCCGTTCACGGCCGGGGAGGAGTTCCGGGAC
>NZ_RSAJ01000434.1 GCF_003933965.1 Streptomyces sp. RP5T | reverse complement strand
TCCCCGTCCACCATCACTTTGTGTTACCGTCTACCCTTTGCGCGCTCATGACTTCCTGCCGGGCCTTCCTCGGTACGTCCCCTTCGCGGAAGGCTCTTGATGGACCACCCCGACCAGACCGGTACGGCATCGCCCGCCGTTTCCTTCGCCGATCTGGGGCTGCCGGCCCAGGTGCTGCGTGTCCTCACCGAGCGCGGGGTGCGTGAGCCCTTTCCGATCCAGGCGGCGACGCTGCCCGACGCCCTCGCGGGACGTGACGTCCTGGGGCGCGGGCGCACCGGGTCGGGCAAGACGCTCGCGTTCGGCCTCCCGCTGCTCGTCCGCACGGCCGGGCAGCGCGCGGAGGCGAAGCAGCCCCTCGCGCTGGTCCTGGTGCCCACCAGGGAGCTCGCCCAGCAGGTCACCGAGGCTCTGACGCCGTACGCCGAGGCACTGCGGCTGCGGATGGCCGCGGTCGTCGGCGGTATGTCGATCGGCCGGCAGATCGCCGCGCTGCGGGACGGCGCCGAGGTCGTCGTCGCCACCCCCGGTCGACTCCACGACCTCGTGGAGCGCAATGCCTGCCGCCTGGGGCGGGTGCGGATCACCGTCCTCGACGAGGCCGACCAGATGTGCGACATGGGCTTCCTGCCGCAGGTCACCGAGGCGCTCGACCAGGTGCGGCCCGAGGGCCAGCGGATGCTGTTCTCGGCCACCCTGGACCGTGACGTCGACCACCTGGTCAACAGCCATCTCCAGGACCCCGTCGTCCACTCGGTGGACCCGTCGGCAGGCGCGGTCACGACGATGGACCACCATCTCCTGGTCGTCCACGGTCCCGACCGGTACGCCGTCACCACGGAGATCGCCGCCCGCGACGGCCGGGTGCTGCTGTTCCTGGACACCAAGCACGGAGTCGACCAGCTCACCCGGCATCTGCGGGCCGCCGGGGTGCACGCCGCCGCCCTGCACAGCGGCAAGTCCCAACCGCAGCGCACCCGCACCCTCGCCCAGTTCAAGGACGGGCAGGTCACCGTGCTGGTCGCCACCAATGTCGCGGCCCGTGGCCTGCATGTCGACGACCTCGACCTCGTGGTCAACGTGGACCCGCCGACCGACGCCAAGGACTATCTGCACCGCGCGGGCCGAACCGCCCGGGCGGGCGAGTCGGGACGGGTCGTCACCCTGGTGTTGTCGGGCCAGCGTCGTGAGGCCGGCCGGGTGATGACCGAGGCCGGCATCGAGCCGACCGTCACCAAGGTGCGCTCGGGCGAGGCGGTGCTGAGCCGGATCACCGGGGCCAGGACTCCCTCCGGCATCCCGCTCGACGGCGGGCCCGCCGTGCCCCGGCCGAAGAACACCAACGCCCCCTTCCGCGGGCTGGGCACCAGCAAGGACTCCGCCCGCGGCACCGGCGGCAAGTCCCGCAAGGCCGGCGAGGCCCGCAAGCTGGCCGAGGCCCGCAGGGCGGCCCAGATCCGTCGCGGCGGCTGAACCCGCGCGGCCCGGCGCCCTCGCGTCCTGGATACCCGAGCACGGCTTTCCCAGCCGGCCGGAATCCCCCAACAGGCAGGCGCGGGGCGAGTGTTCGAGCATAGGTTGTGGCGTGCACGATCCCTGCCTCGGCTGAAGGACGGACCCGCCCCATGACCGATCCGGTGACGACGCCCGAACCAGCGGAACATCCGGCAATCGACACTCCGGCAATCGACACGTCGGTGCCGCATTCCGCGCGCATCTGGAACTACTGGCTCGGCGGCACGGACAACTACCCCGTCGACAAGGCGGCCGGCGACGCCTACACCGCCGTCTTCCCCGGCATCGTCACGATCGCCCGCGGCAGCCGTGCCTTTCTGCGCCGCACGCTCTCGTACCTGGTCTCCGAGGCGGGCATCCGGCAGTTCCTCGACGTCGGCAGCGGCCTTCCCACCGCGCAGAACACCCATGAGGTGGCACAGCGGATCGCCCCCGAGTCCCGGATCGTCCACGTCGACAACGACCCGATGGTGCTGGCCCACGCCCGCGCCCTGCTCACCTCCACCCCCGAGGGCGCCACCGCGTACATCGAGGCCGACGCGACGGACCCGGACCGTATCCTCGCGGGCGCCGCCGCGACCCTGGACCTCGGCCGACCGGTCGCGCTCATCCTCAGCAACATCCTCGGACACGTCGCCGACCACGAGCAGGCCCGCTCGATCGTCACCCGCCTGATGGACGCGCTCCCCTCCGGCAGCCACCTCTGCCTCAACGACGGCTCGCTCGGCGTCGACCCGGTCTTCGAACGGGCCCAGGACGCCTACAACGACAGCGGCGCCGTCCCGTACGTCCTGCGGTCCGTCGACGAGATCACCCGGTTCTTCAACGGCCTGGAACTCGTCGAGCCCGGCGTCGTCTCCGTCACGCAGTGGCGTCCGGACCCCGGTTCCGGCGCCCCGGAGATCGTCGCCGAGCACGGTGGACTGGCCCGGAAACCCTGACGGGGAGGCACGGAAGGTCCGGCGGTCGTACGCGGGCCGCGCACGACTAGGGCGTGTTGCGAAAGTCCCGCCTGCCTCGCGACGCCATGCACGCGCCCCCATCCTCGAACCTGCTGCGCAGGGCTCGGACGGGGGGACCCCCTTCGCCGCACCGGGCGAAAGCCCAAGTACATCCAGTACGAGGGCTTCCGCCCGGCACGCCGAGAGCACGCACCTGACGCCGCGAGGCCCGCCCTTCGGGCGAACGACGGGACTTTCGCAACACGCCCTAGCGCAGGGTGTTCTCGTCGTCCGCGGACATGTCCTGGGTGCCGATGACGGCGAGCAGTTCCAGTCGGGCGGCGGCCTCGGTGCCGGGCGGGGCACTGAACCAGAGAAGCCGCTGGAGTCCGTCCTCGCTGAACAGGGTGTGGCAGTCCACTTCGACCACTCCCAGCGTGGCGTGGACGATCCGCTTGTGGTCGATGCGCCGCAGGGCGACGTCGTGGATGTCCCACAGGGCGGCGAACTCCTCGCTGCGGCGCCGCAGATCGGCCACCATCGCGGCGACCTCCGTGTCGCGGCCGCGCCGGGCGGCGACGGCCCGGAGGTCGGCGACGAAGGCCCTGGAGTGCTGGGGGTGGTCCTCGGCGGGATAGACCGTGCGGGCGGCGGGGTCGGTGAACCACCGGTGGACGAAGCTCCCGGCCGTGCCGCGGCGGGCGGGGGCGCGCCCGATCAGCGCGGCGGCCAGTTCGTTCTGGACGAGGGTCTCGTGCAGGTCGGTGATGATCTGGGCGGGGGTCGTGGTGAGGCGGTCGAGGAGGCCGAGCAGGGCCCGCTGGGCATGGGCGTTCGAGCCCTGGGCCACCGTGGGCACAGGGCGGTCGGCGAGGTGGAACAGATGGTCGCGCTCGTCGCCACCGAGCCGCAGTGCCCGGGCGAGCGCGGCCAGTACCTGCGCGGAGGGCTGGACGCCGCCTCCGCGTTCGAGCTCGGTGTAGTAGTCCGCCGACAGCCCGGCCAGCTGGGCGACCTCCTCGCGGCGCAGCCCGGGGACCCGGCGACGCGGTCCGGTGGGCAGGCCGACGTCGGAGGGCCGTACGCGATCGCGCCGGGACCTCAGGAACGCGGCGAGCTCGGCGAGGTTCATCCCGCCATCATCACGCGGAACGCGACGGCCGAGCCAGGGGGTGCCGACCCCAGGGTGGACACAGCCCTGGCTGCGCACGCCGCCCCGGACGACCGTGGGGGGCGTACAGAGTCCGCCGCCCTCATGGATGGAGCAGCACCCTCATGCCCTTCGCGAACTTCAAGGTCCCCGCCGGCACCCTCACCGAGGAGCAGAAGCAGCGGATCATCACCCGCACCACCGACCTCTACGTGGACGTCTACGGCGAACGCGCCCGCGCCACCACCCTCGTCCTCGTCGAGGAGGTCACCGACGGCGGCTGGGGCATCGGCGGCCACGTCCTGACCCTCGCCGAACTCCAGCGGGCCGAGGGGAGTTGACCCTTCGGTCGCCGGGCTGCGGCACCATGGGCCGAATGCGTTCTCATTTCCTCGGAATTCCGGAGCTGACGCGGACTCCCGCCGTCGCCGTCGTCATCGATGTCCTCCGCGCGTTCTCAGTGGCCGCACACGCCTTCGCCGGTGGGGCCGAGAAGATCGTGCTGGCCCCCTCGGAGGACGAGGCCCTGGAGCTGAAGGCCGGTCATCCGGGGTGGCTGGCTCTCAAGGACGGGGCTCCCGCGCCCGGTTTCGACGCGTTCAACTCCCCCGCCCTGCTGGCGGACCGTGACCTCGCCGGCCGCACGATCGTGCAGAAGACGACCGCGGGAACGGTGGGTGCCCTGGCGGTGGCCGACGCCAGGCTGCTGCTGTGCGCGAGTTTCGTGGTGGCCGGCGCGACCGCGCGGCTGCTGCGTGAACGCGGCGCGCAGGAGGTGACGTTCGTCGTCACCGGTGAGGAGGGGCGGGCCGAGGAGGACAGGGCGTGTGCCGAGTACATCGCGCGGCGCGTCGAGTCCGACGGGGTGGACGTGGAACCGTATCTCCGTCGGGCGCGGGAATCCCGGTGGGCGGCCTCGTTGGAGCGGGGTGCGCGGCAGGGACTGCCGGGCGTCCATGCGGACGATGTCCGGCTCTGTCTGGAGGCCGACCGGTTTCCGTTCGCCATGGCCGCGGGTCGCGAGGACGCGCTGATGGTGCTGCGCCCGGTTCCCGTCCCACCGGAGTGAGCCCGCGCGCAGCCGACGCGAACAGCCTTACGCCAGGCCCCCGTTGCTCTTCAACAGCTGCCCGTTGACCCACTGCCCCTCCCGTGAGCACAGGAAGTCCACCAGGTGGGCGGTGTCCTGCGGGGTGCCGAGGCGACCGAGCGGGGTGGCGGCGAGGCAGTGCGCGCGGACCTCGTCGGTCATCCAACCGGTGTCCACGGGACCGGGGTTGACCACGTTGGCGGTCACGCCGAGGTGGCCGAGTTCGTGGGCGGCGGCCAGGGTGATGCGGTCCATGGCGCCCTTGCTCGCTCCGTAGGGCAGGTTCCCGACGGTGTGGTCGCTGGTGAGGCTGACGATCCGGCCGGTGCCCCGTTCCGCGGTGAAGCGCCGACCGAACTCACGGATGAGCAGCCAGGTCGCGCGGGTGTTGACGGCGAAGTGCCGGTCGAAGCTCTCGACGGTGGTGTCGAGCAGTCCGGAGTCGACCGACTCGCAGTGGCTCATCACCAGCGCGGTGACGGGGCCCAGCCGTCGCTCCGCCTCGTCGAAGACGCGGGCCGGTGTCGCGGGGTCGGCGAGGTCCGCCTCGATGGCCGCGGTGGCCGCGCCGAGCTCGGACAGGCTGCTGCCGATCGCCTCCGTCGCGCCGGGTTCGGCGCCCCAGGCCATGCGGGCGTCGTACGGGTTCCAGTAGGTGAAGGCGATGTTCCACCCCGAGGCCGCGAGGCGCTGCGCGATCCCGGCGCCGATGCCGGCGGTACGGCCCACGCCGGTGATCAGGGCGAGGGGGCGGGGGACGGAGGACGGCTGTTCGGTGCGTGTGGTCACGGGGCGGGATCGTTCACGAACGGCGGCGAACCGGCAACCGCCTTTCCCGCCGCGTCGCCGCGGCAGTGCTGAAAACTTGTCAACACTGGCACATCCGTGGTGCCGCCGCGTCACCTTGGCCGGAACTCGCCGCCATGTGACTAAAGTTCAACATCGCCCTCCGTGAATTCCCTGTTTACCCCCGGTAATGCCTTGCCTTCCGGGATCTCCAGCCGTAACCCTTCCTCCACGACCAGCCAAAACTCTGGGGGAGTTGGCTTATGGAAGGCACGGTGGACGGGTTCCGCTACGGTGCGGTGACCCCGGTCGCCGCCTATCTCATGGCGTGCCTGGGAGGGGCTCTGGGGCTGCGCTGCATCGTGCGCACCCTGCTCAGCACGCAGTCGTGGAAGGCGGGCTGGCTGGCACTCGGCGCCGCCTCGATCGGCTGCGGCATCTGGACGATGCACTTCATCGCCATGATCGGCTTCCAGGTCGTGGAGACCCGGATCCGCTACGACGCCGGGCTCACGGTCCTCAGTCTGGCCGTGGCGATCGTCGTCGTGGGCATCGGCGTCTTCATCGTCGGCTACCGCGGCGCCAGCCCCCTCAACCTCTCCTTCGCCGGCGTGATCACCGGGCTCGGCGTGGCGGCCATGCACTACCTCGGCATGGCGGCGCTGCACCTGAACGGTACGGTCCGTTACGACCCCGTCGTCGTCGCGCTCTCCGTCGTCATCGCGATCGTCGCGGCGACCGCGGCCCTGTGGGCGGCCGTCACGATCCGGGGTTTCCTGACGAGCCTCGGTGCCAGCCTGATCATGGGCGTCGCCGTGACGGGAATGCACTACACGGGCATGTCCGCGGTCAGTGTCCATGTGCACGGCACGACCGGTGGCTCGTGGGCCGGCGACTCGCCCACCTCGCTGCTGCTGCCCATGCTCCTCGGACCGGTGGTCTTCCTGCTGCTGGCCGGAGTTGTGGTCATGTTCGACCCGCTCCTGGTGCTCGGCGAGGGTGACTGGAACCGCCCGTCCGCCAAGGGCGCCCGCACGGAAGCGGCGTCCGGCTCGCCCCTCGACGGCCAGGAGGGCCAGGAGCCGCGGGTGATCCACGCCCGGGCGGCACAGGATCCCCAGTGGGCGGCCCCGCACGGCCCTCGAAGGTGAGACCCGGCCGGGGACATCGCCGTACCGCACTCCCCCGTCCCGGCAGGTTCTAGATCGTTGTTACGGTGCACCGGTGTCTGACTCCTCACGCGATACCGCCGAAGGCGCCGGCTGGGGCTCCACCCGACCCGGTGAGTACAAGCGGCTGATGCCGCCCGAGGTCGAGAAGATCTCGTGGCTGGACCCGAAGACCCTGTGGGCCGCCCGCAACGGCGTGGTCGCCTCCTGGTTCGGGGACCCCACGGGCCGTACCAGAAGCCGCTGGGTGGCCCAGCGCGCGGCGGCCGGCGCACCCGCCGACAAGGTGATCCGGCGCGAGGACCCCGAGTCGTTCTCGTTCATGGTCATCGGCGACACCGGCGAGGGCGACGATCCCCAGTACGCCGTCGTACCAGGGTTTCTGAGGGTCGGTCAGGACACCAGGTTCGCCGTCGTCGCCAGTGACGTGATCTATCCGGTGGGCAGCGCGGACGACTACGGCACGAAGTTCTTCCGGCCCTACCAGGACTATCCGGCGCCGATCTACGCGATACCCGGCAACCACGACTGGTACGAGGATCTCGGCGCCTTCATGCGCGTCTTCTGCGACGACGCCCCGCCCCTGGAA
>NZ_RSAJ01000433.1 GCF_003933965.1 Streptomyces sp. RP5T | reverse complement strand
GTGTGGGTCTGTGTGTGTGGGGGGGGATGGTCGCGCGGTTCCCCGCGCCCCTGAATGCCTGCGGCGACCCGCGCGGGCACGGTGGGGGCTCACACCCCCACCCCGTCCCTTCTCGCTACAGCGACTTGCCGAGGGTGTGGTCCGCGTAGATGTCGTCGCTGTACGGCTCGATCTCCTCGTAACCGAGCCGTGCGTAGAGGGCCAGCGCCTCGGTCAGGTCCTTGCGGGTCTCCAGGACCAGGCGGGTGGCGCCCAGGGAGCGGGCAGCGGACTCCGCCGCCGCGACGAGGAGGGCCGCGCCGCCCTTGCCGCGCATGTCCGCGTGCAGGTAGACCCGGGTGAGTTCGGCGCTTCTGTCGGGGCGCAGCCGTATGCCCGCGGTGCCGACGGCTTTTCCCGCGCAGCGTGCCACCAGCAACAGACCGGTGGGCGGGGTCAGTTCGTCGCCCGTCCGCTTCGCCACCTCCCTCTCCAGTTCGGCCGGGTCCGTCCGGCGGTTTTCGTGGAGGAGGTAATAGCGGTCGCTGACCTCGGTGTAGTACGCGCGCCAGAGCGCCGCTGCCGTGGGGCTGCCGGGAGGTTCCGGGGTGACGGTCCAGGTCATGGCCTGATTGTCGCGTACACATATGCGGAGACGGTTTGAACAAGGGGTTCGAGGCAACCCGGCTGACATGTCAACAGGCCTGATCATCGCTCTGATCGTGATCGTGGCGGCCGTCATCGTAGTGGCGGCCGTCCTGACCCTGCGTGGCCGGGGCGCGCAGCACGGCCGGGGCCTGAAGCGACGCTTCGGGCCCGAATACGACCGTACCGTGGCCCGGCACGACGGGGACGAGAAGGCCGCCGAGCGCGAACTCGCCGAGCGCGTCGAGCGGCATGGATCCCTGCGCGAGCAGCCCCTCGAACCGGCGGAGCGCCAGCGGTACGAGGCCCGCTGGACGGCCGCCCAGGAACGCTTCGTCGACTCTCCCCGGGAGGCCGTCGCCGAGGCCGACCGGCTGCTCGCCGAGCTCGCCGAGGCCCGGGGCTTCCCGGGCGGTGGGCAGTACGAGGAACAGTTCAACGCACTGTCCGTGCACCACGCGCACCACGTGCACGGCTACCGGCGGGTGCACGCGGTGGCCGGCGTCGGCACGAACACCCGGCAGGACGGCGACGGCCGGACGGACACCGAGGACATGCGCGCCGCCATGGTCGAGGCGCGGGCCCTCTTCGAGGACCTCGTCGGCCCGTCGCACAGCCGTGCGGAGTCCCGCACCCGCACCGGCGAGTCCCACGCGCACGCCGGTGCGCCCCGCGACGGTCGCGACGACAGCCGGGGACATCTGCCGTGGGCATTCAACAAGCGTCACGCGAAGGGGAGTTGAGCGACATGACGGATGCCGCGAGCAGGCCGGGCGCCGACGGTGCCCGGGATGAGGGAAAGATCGGCCGGGGCACGGGCAACGACCCCGCGGGCGCGCACAGCCCGCTGGTGACGCCCACGGAGACCGAGGCCCCGGATCAGGGCCGGACGGCTCGCCCGGCGAGCACGACGGGCGCGACGGGCACGACGGGAGCCGAGCGCCGCAGCCCGGGCGCCGGTGACGAGGGCGGCTTCGGCGGTGACACGGCCGCTGACCGCGACAAGGCGACCGGTCTCGGCCGTGAGACCGACCGCGGGCGGGACACCGGTGCCGACACCGTCGCCGGGGTCGGCGCGGGCGTCGGCGGGACCGCGGGCCGCGCAGCGGACCGTGAGGGCCGGGACAGCCACGACGGTCACGCCGGTCGTGAGGCCCGGCTGCTGCCGCACGACGAGTGCGACAAGCTCAGCGCACGGCTCCACCACGCGGTGGCCGGGTTCGTGGACGAACCCCGGTCCGCCGTCGAGGAGGCCGACCACGTGCTGGAGGAGGTCGCCGCCCGGTTCGCCGATGCCGTCAAGCAGCGTCGGCGCACCCTGCGCACCTCCTGGCAGGCCGGCGACGGCGGCCAGGGCAAGGCCACGAGCGCCGGTGACACCGAGCAACTCCGGCTGGCGCTGCGGGACTACCGCGAGCTGACGGAGCGCCTGCTGCACAGCTGACGCCTCGTTCAGGCGTACGACCGGCCTGTCGCCCGGAGTCGGGTGACAGGCCGGTCTTCGGGTACCTTGCGCCGGACACGGCCCCGCCGGGCGATTTATCATGCGGCGGCGGCGAGCCGACGTGGTTGCCGCGCAAGGACCTTCCAGGAGGAGCGCACGTGCTCGAACTCACCATGGCCGTCGTCACCGCGGCGGAGGAGGGTGCCACGGCCGGCATGCAGATGGCCGACGCGCCCAGTGACCCGGGCACCGTGCTGCGCGTGGGCCGTGACCGGTCCGTGTGCCGGCTCGCGACCCCCGACGACTGGCTGTTCGTCTCCCGGGTGCACCTGGAGTTCCTGTGCGGACCCGAGGGCGTCTGGCAGGTGACCTGGCTCCAGGGCTCGCAGCCCGATCCCTCGTCCGAGGTGCAGCTGGTGGCCGGGGCCTACGCGCAGCCGCTGGTCTACGGCGGTTCCGTGACGCTGCCCCGGGGCGGCAACGGCGAGATCGTGATCCGCGACCGCACCGCCCCGCGCAGCGTCAACGTCGGCTTCTACCACGAGGTGTGAGCGGGCCGGGTCACGGCAGCACGCGCGCCAGCGCGAAGCCGTCGTAGCCCTTGCTGCCCACGGTCTGGATGGCGGTGGCACTCAGCCTCGGGTGCCCGCCCATCAGTTCGAGCGCGGTGCGGGTGCCCCGGACGTCGGGGGCGGGGTTGCCGGGATCGGCCACCCGGCCCCCGCGTACGACGTTGTCCAGCACGATCAGGCTGCCCGCGCCGGTGAGCCTCAGCGCCCACTCCACGTACTGCGGGTTGTTGGCCTTGTCGGCGTCGATGAACACGAGGTCGAAGGGCGGCGGGTTCTCGTCGGCCAGCCGGGGGAGGGACTCCAGGGCGGGGCCGACGCGCACCTCGACTACCTTGTCGAGGCCCGCGCGGGCGATGTTGCGGTTCGCGACCTCGGCGTGCCGCGGGTCGTACTCGAGGGAGACCAGCCGGCCGTCGGCGGGCAGGGCGCGGGCCAGCCAGATCGTGCTGTAGCCGCCGAGCGTGCCGATCTCCAGGATGGCGCGGGCCCCCTGGATCTGGGCCAGCAGCTGAAGGAGCTTGCCCTGCGGGGCCGTGACGGCGATGGCCGGGAGACCGGCGGCCTCGCTGTCACGCAGGGCCGCACGGAGTGTCTCGTCCTCCGGGGCGAGGTGGGTGGTGAAGTAGTCGTCGACGTCGTCCCAGAACCGCGACTCGCTCATGCACCTGTGCCTCTCATCCGCCTAGTTAGGTCAGCTAACTAGTTGCGCTAATGAATATAGGCGTGCCCCCGGCTCCTGTCGGGGAATTACCGCTGGGGCGGCGAGCCCGGCAGCGGCCTGCCCGCCGACTCCGTCATGAACCACACCGCCACACCGCCGACGACGGCCGCGGCCATCATGTAGTAGGCGGGCATCATCACGTTCCCGGTCGCGCCGATCAGCGCGGTCACCACCAGCGGGGTCGTGCCGCCGAAGAGGGACACCGAGACGTTGAAGCCGACCGACAGGGAGCTGTAGCGCACCCGGGTCGGGAAGAGGGCCGGCAGGGCCGAGGGCATCGCCGCCGTGAAGCACACCAGGAGCAGGCCCAGCGCGCCCATGCCGAGCGCGATCGCGAACAGGCTGCCCTGGCGGATCAGCAGCAGGGCCGGCACCGACAGGAGCAGGAAGCCCGCGCAGCCCGCGGCGATCACCGGGCGGCGGCCGACGCGGTCGCTCAGGGCGCCCGCGAAGGGCTGGACGACCATCATCAGCGCCATCACGGCGAGGACGACCAGCAGACCGTGCGTCTCGTCGTACTTGAGCTCGCTGGTCAGATAGCTGGGCATGTACGACAGCAGCATGTAGTCGGTGACGTTGAAGACCAGGACCAGACCCACGCACAGCAGCAGCGCCCGCCACTGGCCGGTGATCATCTCGCGCAGCGGGACCTTCGGGCGGCTCGCCTCGGCCTTCTCGGTCTCGGCCGCGAACGCCGGGGTCTCCTCCAGGCGCAGCCGCAGGTACAGGCCGATGACGCCCATCGGGCCCGCGATCAGGAACGGGATCCGCCAGCCCCAGGACACCAGGTCCTCGGTGGACAGCAGAGCCGTCATCAGCGTGACCAGGCCCGCGCCGGCGATGTAACCGGCCAGCGTGCCGAACTCCAGCCAGCTGCCGAGGAAGCCGCGCTTCCTGTCGGGCGCGTACTCGGCGATGAAGGTGGACGCGCCCGCGTACTCACCGCCGGTCGAGAAGCCCTGGACCAGGCGGGCGGCCAGGAGCAGCAGCGGGGCGCCGACGCCGATCGTGGCGTACGACGGGATCAGGCCGATGGCGAAGGTGCCGGCCGCCATCATGATCATGGTCACGGCGAGGACCTTCTGGCGGCCCACGCGGTCGCCCAGCGGGCCGAAGACCAGGCCGCCGAGCGGGCGGACCAGGAAGGCCGCGGCGAAGGCGCCGAACGTGGACAGGAGCTGGGCGGTCGGATTGCCGGAGGGGAAGAAGACCTTGCCCAGGGTGACGGCGATGTAGCTGTAGACGCCGAAGTCGAACCACTCCATGGCGTTGCCCATCGCGGCGGCCTTCACGGCACGCTTCACGAGCGCCGGGTCGACGGTGACGGCCTCGGAGGCGCCGGGGTCACGGGGAGTGCGGACGGGATGGGAGAGAGCGGGGGCACTCGGCAAAACTTCGCTCGCCTGCCTTTCGACGGGGACACGGGCAAAAAGCGACCATAAACGGACTTGCCGGGCTTACGTACGGCTCGAATCCGGTCGCGGAGCGTACATAAACGTGCTGTATGCAGGTACCCCGTGCCTGGTCAGAGAGGCGCCTTCCCCGCGCGCGTGTGAT
This sequence comes from Streptomyces sp. RP5T, assembly GCF_003933965.1. Classification (GTDB taxonomy): domain Bacteria; phylum Actinomycetota; class Actinomycetes; order Streptomycetales; family Streptomycetaceae; genus Streptomyces. The sequence continues at coordinate 2,334 of NZ_RSAJ01000433.1, read as the reverse complement.
CCATCTCGCGCCGAGCCGGGCGACGGCCTTCGGGGCGGACTATCGTCATTCGGGCAAAAGGAAGCGGACGTCAGGTGAAGCCGGGGTGGACTGCGTCCTTCCCCATGGACGCAGGGCGAACGGGACGAGAGGCCGACGCGGCGTGGCGAATGCGGAACACGGGGCGACCACCGGAATCCAGGCGCGACTGCGCGCGGCCAGACTCGCCCTGTGGCTGGTGGCCGCCGTCCTCGCCCTGCGCGAGGTGGCGGTCGTCCTGCGGACCCCCAGAGGCGAGCGGCTGACGGATCTGGAGACCTGGGTCGGTCCGGACGGCGTCCTGCATGTGAAGGGCTCGCTCTACGACTCGACCCAGTTCACCGGTACCCCTTTCGGGGGACTCGTCCTGAAGCCGCTCACCCGCGCCGCCGAACAGGCCCTCGGCTGGGGCTGGACCTTCGGCACCCTGCTCCTGGTCGTCGCCCTCGGCCTGGTCGCCGCCCGCGCCCTGCCCCAGCCCGTCGGCCGCCGCACCTCCCTGCTCGCCGCGCCGGTCGCGATCAGCCTGCTCATGCTGTCGCTGCCCGTGCGCAACACGCTCTATCTCGGCCAGACCAGCATCATGCCGGTCCTGCTCGTCCTGGTCGCCTGCTTCGCCGTCCGGGGCGAACGGGTCAGCGGACTGCTCATCGGTCTCGCCGCCGCCCTCCAGCCCACCGTCCTGCTCTTCGCGGCCCTGCTCTGGTTCACCGGCCGCCGCCGGGGCGCCCTCACCACGGCCGCGACCTTCGCCGCAGGCACCGCGCTCGCCTGGGCCGCGCTGCCGCACGACTCGTACACCTACTGGGTGCACCACATCGCCGGCACCGGCCTCGGAGGTCCCGCCGACGACCTCTCCAACCAGTCCCTGCACGGCCTGCTGCTGCGCCTGGGCGTGGCCGGGCCCCTGGAGATCTCGCTCTTCCTGGTGCTCGGCGCGGCCGTCGCCGCCCTGGGCGTGCGCCGGGCCGTGCGCTACGCCCGCGACGGCCAGCTGCTGCTCGCCGTCGCGATCACCGGCTGCACGGCGATCGCCGTCTCGCCGACCACCTGGCAGCACCAGCTCCTGTGGGTGCTGCTCGCGGTCGTCGGCCGGGTCGGCAAGCGGGCCTCCGACCGGTACGTGTGGCCGGTGGCCGTCGTCGTGGTGATGACCCTGCCGACGACGATGCTGCTGCCGCACATCTCCGCGCTGTACCCCGTGCGCAACAACCTGGTGCTGCTGGCCGCGCTCGCCGCCGCCACGGTGATCCCCTTCCTGTCGCGCACCTCGCCGCACTACCGGACGCCGATTCCCACGCAGTACGCCCCCGCGGTGCCCGCCCGCTTCCGGCGCGTACCGCTGCTGCCGTTCCTGCGGCGCGTGCTCACGCGGCCGAACCTGCTCCTCGAACTGCTCCTGCTCCGGGTCACGTACGCCGCCTACCAGCAGGTCAGACTCGCGGCGACCGGCGGCAGCAACTCCGCCGGGCGGGCCACCGCCGAGCAGCACGGGCAGCAGATCCTCGACCTGGAGCGCCTGCTGCACATCGACATCGAGCACTGGGTCAACCACGCGGTCGTCAAGGTCGACTGGCTGCGGAACTTCTTCGACTTCTACTACGAGTCCTTCCACTTCGTCGTCCCGCTGAGCGTGCTGGCCGTCCTGTACTGGCGGCGCCCGGTGGACTACCGGTGGGCGCGGGCCTCGCTCGGGTTCACGACCCTGCTGGCCCTCGTCGGCTTCTGGCTCTATCCGCTCGCCCCGCCGCGGCTGATGCCGGCGCTCGGGGTCATCGACACCGTGCACGGAGTGCAGGACTTCTCCAAGCCGGACTACGGCACCCTGACCGCGCTCACCAACCAATACGCGGCGATGCCCTCGCTGCACTTCGGGTGGTCGTTGTGGTGCGGGGTCGTCATCGCGGTCATCGCGCCCCGGTGGTGGATGAAGGGACTCGGGCTGCTGCACCCGCTGTTCACCGTCTCGGCGATCGTGGCCACCGGCAACCACTGGGTGCTGGACGCGGTGGGCGGCGCGGCCGTGGTCGCGGGCGGGTTCGGACTGTCGTACCTGTTCCAGGGGCCCCGGGCCCGGGTGGTGCACGCTGCGGCGGTCGCCGACGAGGAGCGGGCGCTCGTGAAGCGGTGAGTCCGGTGCCTTCGGACGGGCGCCGTCGGATGCGGGGGGACTGCGGTGCGGTGCGGTGGGCGAGGCGTATGCGCTGTTCGGGGTGCCGACGTCATACGACCGCTCGAACCCCGGGGGTGTCGAACTGCCGGCCGGGCCCGCGGACATGCTGGGGCGGCTGCTCGACGGGCCGGTGCCGGGTGGAT
>NZ_RSAJ01000432.1 GCF_003933965.1 Streptomyces sp. RP5T | reverse complement strand
GAACTCGGGGCGCGCGGGGCGGGCCTGGTGGTGCTGCGGCTCGCCGGGGTCGCCGCCGGCGTGTGGCTGCTGATCAACGCGTACTTCGTGGTGAGCCAGCCGGCCGCGTGGCTGAAGGGGATCGCGCTGCCGCTGATCCAGGGCGCGGTGCTGCACGGCCAGGGCCTGATGGGCGTGTCGCTGTACCTCACGGACGGCAGCGACCGGCTCGACTGGTACGGGTACGCGAGCCTGCTGCTGCTCGCCGGGATGCTGGCGCTGTTCGTGCTCTTCGTGCGCCGCCTCGGTCCGGCGGCGACCGTGCTGCCGTGGCTGGCCTTCTGGCTGGCGACCCGTTCGCAGGACGGCTACTACCTGATGATGACCCCGTTGTGGGTGGCCGCGGCGGTCACCGCGCCCGCGTCCGAGTTCGCGGGGGCGTGGCAGCCGTTCCCGGCCCGGCTCGCCGGTCCGCGCCGGCGTCCGGTGCGGGTCGCCGCGGCGGTCCTGCTGCTGGCGCCGGCTCTGGCGAGCGCGGCCCTGGCGGCCACCGGCTCGCCGCCCCTGCGTCTGGAGGTCACCTCCGCGCGGCACGGCGTGCGCACGTTGTCCCGGCTGACCCTCAGGGTCACCAACACCGACGCCGACGCCCTCACTCCGCATTTCACCCTGACCCGGGGCCAGGGCATGTACCCGTACTTCTCGGTGCTGCGGGGGCCGGACACGCTGCCCGCCCATGCGACGGCGACCTATGAACTGCGGCCGCCCGGGGGGACGTACGCCCTCCCGAAGCCGGGTGAGCGCATCCGGCTCCGGGTGTTCACGTCCTCGCCGCAGACCCTGTCGAGCACCTACGTCACGCTGCCGACCGCTTGAAGCGGAGCGAGGCGGTGACGGTGGTCAGGCCGCGGATCATGCCGAGCTGGTTCCAGCCCAGGCCGAAGGGCTCGCGGTCCACGGAGAACTCGGCGTGCAGCGTGAGCGCGTCGGCGCTCGCGTCGACGAGCCGGGCGGTGAAGGACTGGGGGCGACTGACGCCGCGGGCGGTGAGCTGACCGATCACGTGCACCTGGTCGCCGTCGCGCAGTTCGGCGCTGCGTACCGCGAAGGTGATCTCGGGGTGGTTGTCGACGTCGAAGAAGTCGGATCCGCGCAGGTGCTCGTCCCGCTTGGCGTTCTTGGTGTCGAGGGAGGCGGCGTCGAGGGTCACGGTGCCGACGGCGGATCCGTCGGCCCGCACCTCGCCCCGACCGTCCACTGTGGTGAAGGTGCCCTTCACCGTGACCAGGCCCCACATCGTCCTGTGCTTGAGCGCGACGGTGGTGGCGGTCCGGTCGAGCTGCCAGGTTCCGGTTTCCACGGCGACGGTCATGATCCCTCACTCCTGCAGGCTGTGTAGTCCAAATTTGGATGACAGCACGCTAGCTCATACTCCAAATTTGAACAACAGCTACACTCGAAGCATGGCCGATCCGTCCGAATGTCCCGCCTCGTCCGGTGGGCTCCTGCCTCCCGAGCTGCACGCATGGATGCTGATGCTGGCCGCGACGGGAGCCGTCGAGCAGGAGCTGCGCTCCGTCGTCAAGGACCGCCTCGACGTCTCGCACGACGAGTTCCTCGTCCTGTGCTTGCTCGCCGCGGACCCCGGCCAGGCCCTGCGCATGACCCGGATCGCCGAACTCCTGGGCCGTCCGAAGACCCGCCTCACCTACCAGATCGCCTGCCTCCAGCACACCGGCCTGGTCACCCGCAGGTCGGTCTGCGGCGACAAGCGGGGCATCGAGGTCGCCCTCACCGAGAAGGCCCGGGGGCTGCTGAAGGAGGCCTCCGGACCCCTCGCCGAGACGGTCAAGGAGGCGCTCGGGCGCTTCATGGGGCCCGCCCAGCGCCAGGCACTCTGCGCGCTGATGCCCGACTTCGCCGAGGAGCCGGTCCCGGAGTAGTCACCGGTGCGGTTGCGGGTACCCGGCCGGTGCCCGCGCCGACACCGAGGGAGGGCTTCATGACGACCTCCGACCTGCCCGTTCCTGTCGTACGACGGTCCGAGGCGCCCCCGCCGGACACGGCGGCCCTGGAACGCGCGCTGCGCGAGCGCGTCGACGGCGAGGTCCGCTTCGACGCCGGCAGCCGGGCCGCCTACTCGACCGACGCCTCGAACTTCCGCCAGACCCCGATCGGGGTGGTCGTGCCCCGCACGCCCGAGGCCGCCGTCGAGGCGCTGGCCGTGGCCCGCGAGCACGACGCGCCCGTGCTCTCCCGGGGCGGCGGGACCAGTCTCGCCGGGCAGTGCACCAACACCGCCGTGGTGATCGACTGGTCGAAGTACTGCGCACGGCTGGAGTCCGTGGACCCCGACGCCCGCACCTGTGTCGTCCAGCCGGGCATCGTGCTCGACGACCTCAACCGGCAACTCGCCCCGACCGGACTGCGGTTCGGCCCCGAGCCCGCCACCCACGCCAACTGCACCATCGGCGGCATGATCGGCAACAACTCCTGCGGGGCCACCGCCCAGGCCTACGGCAAGGTCGTCGACAACATCGCCCGCCTGGAAGTGCAGTTGTACGACGGCACCCGGTTCTGGTGCGGGCCGACCAGCGACGAGGAGTACGCCGAGATCGAGCGGCAGGGGGACCTGCGGGCCTCCGTCTACCGGCAGTTGCGCGCCCTGCGCGACACCTGCGCCGAGGAGATCCGTGCCCGCTTCCCCGACATCCCGCGCCGGGTCTCGGGCTACAACCTCGACTCCCTGCTCCCGGAGCACGGTTTCGACGTCGCCGGACTGCTGGTCGGCAGCGAGTCGACGCTGGTCACGGTGGTGCGCGCGGAACTGCGACTGGTGCCGGTCGTCGAGCACCGCACCCTGGTCGTCCTCGGCTTCCCCGACATCGAGACGGCCGCCGACGCCGTCCCGGCGATCCTCCCCCACGAGCCGATCGCGCTGGAGGGCCTGGACGCACGGCTGATCCGGGACGAGCGCATCAAGCGCCTCAACCCGAAGGCCCGCGCCGAACTCCCCGACGGAAACGCCTTCTTGATGGTGCAGTTCGGCGGGAGGAGTCCGCAGGAGGCCGACGAGCACGCCCACCGCATGCTCGACGGCCTGCACGAGTCCGAGCACGACCCCACGGTCGCCTTTCTCGACGACCCGGCCCACGAACAGCAGTTGTGGCAGGTCCGCGAGGCCGGCCTCGGCGCCACCGCGCACATCCCCGGCCGGCCCGACACCTTCGAGGGCTGGGAGGACTCCGCGGTCCCGCCCGAACGACTCGGCGACTACCTGCGCCGACTGCGGCACCTGTACGACGAGTTCGGCTACCTCAGCGACACCGGGCCCAGCCTCTACGGCCACTTCGGGCACGGCTGTGTGCACACCCGGATCCCCTTCGACCTGTACACCGCCGACGGGGTCGCCGCCTACCGGCGCTTCATGGAGCGCGCGGCCGACCTGGTCGTGGAGTTCGGCGGTTCGCTCTCCGGCGAGCACGGCGACGGGCAGAGCCGCGGCGAGCTGCTGCCCCGCATGTTCGGGGAGCGGCTCGTCACCGCCTTCGGCCAGGTGAAGACCGTCTTCGACCCGCTGAACCGGATGAACCCCGGGAAGGTCGTGGCGCCGTACGGGCTCGACGAGAACCTTCGCCTGGGCGGCGACTGGGCGCCGTACGACCCGCGCGACCTGCACTTCCGCTTCCCCGACGACGGCGGGTCCTTCGCCCAGGCCGCGGGCCGCTGTGTGGGCGTGGGGAAATGCCGTCGGCACACCACCGAGGGCGGCGCGGTGATGTGCCCGTCCTTCCAGGTCACGCACGAGGAGGAGCACTCCACGCGCGGGCGGGCCCGGCTGCTGTTCGAGATGCTCGACGGACACGGGGAGAGCGCGATCCGGGACGGCTGGCGCTCCGAGGCCGTACGGGACGCGCTCGATCTGTGTCTGTCCTGCAAGGGCTGCAAGAAGGACTGTCCGGCGGACGTCGACATGGCCACGTACAAGGCGGAGTTCCTCTCCCACCACTACGAGGGCCGCTGGTGGCGCAGGCCCCGCGCCCACCTCTCCATGGGCTGGCTGCCCGCCCTGGCGCAGCTGGTCGGACGCACCCGGCTCGGGCCCCTCGTCAACGCGTTGACCCACACCCCGCCGCTGTCCAGGGCTGCCGTGGCGCTCGCGGGTGTCGAGAACCGCGAGGTACCGCTGTTCGCCGGGGAGACGCTCCAGCAGTGGTTCGCCCGGCACGAGCCGTACGGCGACGGGGCCCGCGGCACCGTGCTGCTGTGGCCGGACACCTTCACCAACCACTTCCACCCGCACGTCGGACAGGCGGCCGTGACCCTCATGGAGCACGCGGGCTGGCGGGTCGTCCTGCCCGAGGAGCCGCTGTGCTGCGGCCTGACCTGGATCTCGACGGGACAACTCGCGACCGCAGAGAAGGTGTTGGGCCGTACCGTGCGCAGGCTCGCCGAGCATGTCCGGTCGGGCGGTCTGGTGGTCGGCCTGGAGCCCAGCTGCACCGCCGTCTTCCGCTCGGACGCGCCGGAGATGTTCCCCACCGACCAGGACGTGCGGCGGCTGCGCGACCGGACGGTCACGCTCGCCGAACTGCTCACCGAGCACTCCCCCGGCTACGAGCCCCCGCAGGTCCCGGAACGCTCCGCGAAGGCCCTCGCCCAGGTGCACTGCCACCAGCACGCGGTCCTTGACTGGCAGGCCGACCGTGAGCTCCTGCACCGCGCCGGGGTCGACGCCGAACAACTCGACTCCGGCTGCTGCGGCCTCGCCGGCAACTTCGGCTTCGAACCCGGCCACCTGGAGGTCAGCGAGGCGTGCGCAGAACGCGTCCTGCTCCCCCGACTGCGCGCGGAGCCCCCGGAGACCGTGGTCCTGGCCGACGGCTTCAGCTGCCGCACCCAGATCCACCAGTTCGACAGCGGCGGCCACGAGGGGGTCCACCTCGCGGAACTGCTGGCCGGCGCGATCCCGGGGGCGCCGGGCAGCGCGTACGGCGTGGCCCCGGGGGCGAGGCCCGCGCCCCCGGGTCGCAGGACGCGGGCGCTGACCTTGGCCGGAGCGGGCTTGGCGGGCCTGGCGGGCCTGGCGGCGGGCACGGCAGCCAGGTCGCTGCGCGGCAAACGGTGAGCGGTCCTCTGCTCACCTCACCAGCTCCGTCAGCTCCCGCCTGGCCCGCGCCACGCGAGACCGCACCGTGCCCACCGGGCACCCGCTCACCCCGGCCGCCTCCTCGTACGACAATCCCAGCAGCTGCGTGAGCACGAACGCCTCCCGGCGCTCGTCGGACAGCACCCCCAACAGGTCGAGCAGCACTATCCCGTCGTCGAAGCCGGGCACGCCCCGCGGCTGGGCCCGCTCGGCCACGGCCTCCCAGTCCGCGCCGTCGTACCGGCGGGGCCGGGCCGCCGCGTGCCGGTGGCCGTCGATCACCGCACGGCGGGCGATGGACAGCAGCCAGGACCGCGCCGAGGACCGCCCCTCGAACCGGTGCAGACTGCCGAGCGCCCGCAGGAACGTGTCCTGGGCCAGGTCGTCCACGGCCTGGGGGTCGGCGCAGAGGTGGGAGACGAAACGCAGGACGTCACGGTGCAGGGCACGGACGAACTGCTCGACGGCGTCCGCGTCACCGGAGCGGGCGGCGAGCGCCCAGGCGGTCGCGGTGGCGTCGGCGGACTCGCGTCGAGCGCGGAGGTCGGCCGGGGCGGGCAGGGTGGAAGTGATCACCAGGTGTCCTTCTCGGGTCAGCCGTGATCCGGACCGCGCCGTCGCACACGGGTGCGCGGCGGTCCGGTGAGGGGAACGGCCGTACGGCGTCCACGGAGGGAGTACGGCCACGGCCCGAGGCGCACGAGGGCGGCCTCGGGTCACCAGCTGTCGTCAGACGACAGCGGTCCCCGCGGGCGGACCCCGATGGGTGATCGCGTGGCTGAGAAGGACGAGTCGCGGCGCCCGCTGCGAGCGGGGCCGCCGCGCGGGTCGCGGGCGCTCCGGGACGACGGGCGAGGCGAGCAGGAGCAGCCGCAGCGGGGCCGCCAGCCATCCGGCCGCGGCCCGCAGGACCCGGAACACGGCCCGCTCCCCGTACGCCAGCCAGAGCCCGGTGAGGAGCGCGGCGAGCAGATGGGCGGCGTACATCCCGAACGGCACGAGGAACGAGAGGGCGTCCACCCCCGACGAGGTCCCCATGGGGGCCGCGTCGAGGGAGTCCATGCCGCTCATGTGCATGGACTCCATGTGCGTGCCGCCCATGTCAGGTGCCGCCACTGTGGGTTGCGCGAGGGAGAACGCCGAGTGGAGGGCCGTCTGGGCCGCGACCACGACGGCCACGATCAGCGGCAGCCCGCGTTCCCTGCCGGCCAGACACCAGCCGGCGCCCCCGGTCGCGACCAGGCCCGCGGCCAGTGTCCGGCCCGGCACTTGGGCGCCGGACATGAGGACGTGGCCCAGGGCGGCGAGCAGCACACAGACGGCCGCGAACACCGCGGCCCGTACTGTGCGCGCACACCACCCGGCTGTCATGGCGCCTCATCCTTCCATCAGGTCACCGCTCCCGACCCGTGGGTACGAAAACGCACCGGCTCCCGCTCAGTGCGGACGACGACTCCGTACGACCACGAAGGCACCGGCCGCCAGCCCCAGCGCGCCGACGACCAGCCCGGCGACGCCGAGACCGCGGGCGGTGGAGTCGCTCGCAAGGGTCTTGGACGTGGTCGCGGCGGGCTTCGCGGCGGACGTTCCGGCGGCCGGGGTCAGCGTCAGGACGGGCGCCGGGTTCTCCGGCTCCTCGTCGCCCGGGGCGGCCTCCTCGATCCAGCGGACGAGCTTCCCGTCGGAGTAGGTCTGGAGGGTCTTGAAGGCCAGCCGGGCCGTGTCGTCGGGCAGTTGGCCGAAGGCGACGTCGAAGTCCTCGTACCGGCCGGGGCCGATCCTCCCGCCGGTCCAGGTGATCTCGGAGACGGCGTCGGTGATCGTGCCGTCGTCCGTCCTGACCGGCTTCTTGAGCCTGGTGTCGGTGACCTCGGCGGTCCAGCCGTCGTGCGGGGAGACGAGCACGCCGAGCAGCGGGTGGTCGGTGGGCAGGAACAGCTGGACCTTCGTGGTGCTCTCGGTGTCGCTCTCGTCGGGCACACGGAAGGTCAGGGCGCCGTCGGTGGCCCCCCGGGCGTAGCTGTCGGGGTGCACGGTGACGTGCGCGGAGGCGACGCCCGCGGCGGTGAGGACGGCACAGGCGGCGAGTGCGGTGCCGAGGCCGGCCCGGCGCAGGGCGGTACGTGCTGAGGACATGGGTGAGGGATCTCCGTACTGAGGGGAAGGC
>NZ_RSAJ01000431.1 GCF_003933965.1 Streptomyces sp. RP5T | reverse complement strand
ATCCTGTGGGGTGGGGGGCTGTCACGTAGGCGCAACAGTAAGTGTCCTCAATCCCGATCAAACGCCCTGACGTCTTCCTTCAAAGGATCACCACCCGGCGTCCGCAACTGGGCGCCGATGTGCACAAGTTGTCCCCCGGTCAGGGTGCGGACCATGAGGATCGCGGCCACGGCCGCGCCGACCACGGCGAGGTCGGCGACCAGCAGCGTGGTCACGCCGTAGTAGGCGCGGGCGATGACGTCGTCGGTGTCGCCGTCGTACATCAGCCCCACCCCGGTGACCATGCCGACCAGCCACAGCGCCCACCACACGTTCACGACGGCGGGCAGCCTGCGGCCCGGGGCGCTCCTGTGGTGGATGTCGGCCACGATGCCGCGCGGGATCCAGAGGTTGGCGAGGGGCACGAACCAGGAGACGTAGACCCAGACGCCGGCATAACGCGGGGGCTCGCCGGACAGGGCCCGCGCGTTGTCCCGCATCCGCCCCAGCCAGCCGATGAACAGGGCCGCGCACAGCAGGGTCAGCAGGCTTCCGGCCCTGCTGACCAGGTGGTACGAGTCCTCCAGGGAGGTCAGCGGCCGGTGCCGGCCCTCGCCCTGGTCCGGCGGCCCCGAGGCGGGCTCCCCGGCCACCGCGAGCCGGACGTGCCACACGGCCCGCAGCGCCCAGGCCGCCCCGGCGAGCCCGAGCCCGGCGACGGCGAGCCGGGCGGAGACCCGCACCTCGCACAGAGCGGGCCGGACGACGTTCTCACTCACGGGGTCCTCCTTCGGAAGCGTTCTGGCACCCCGTCATCGTCGCGAACCCCGCGATCGGTTCACGCCGGGAGGACATGAGGACGGGCCCCGCACAGAGAGGTGCGCGCTCCCGGGCCCCGTCCGGCACCTCACGCCCCGGTTACGTTTCACTCAACCTCTGGTTGCCGAGCGGTGAGCGGGCGACGATGGGCCCATGACTCTGGCCGAGCGTGCCCTGGAGCGCCTGGAGACGTGGTCCGACCTCAGCACGGGCCTGCCCAGCTGCGGAGCGGGCCTGGCGCTGCGTTCCGCACACAGCGAGATCGTGCACTTCCACCCGGGCCGGGACGTGGATCTGCACCTGACCGAACCGGCCATCCGGCGGTTCCACGACGACCTCCAGGAGTCGACCGCCGTGCGGCTGCTGCCGGGCTCGCGCTGGGTCACCGTGCACCTCGACTGCGAGACCGACGTCGACCTGCTGATGAGCCTGGTCAGCATGGCGCTCAAGGCCCACCAGGCGGGTCCCCGGCCCGTCGGCCCGGCCGCGTGCAACTTCCACCGGGTCACGGTCGTCCCCCGGGACGTCTCCTTCGCGCCGCTCCGGTGACAATCGGCGACAACGGGGACAATCGGCGATAATCGGACCATGAGTACGACGACGTTTGTTCTGGCGGCCTCGTCGAGCGAAGTACTCAACGTGATCGCCGCCTTCGCAGGTGGGCTCCTCATCGCCGGCGCGCTGGTGTGGGCCGTGGTGTTCGGCATGCGGGTCCAGGACCGGGAGCTTCCACGGCCGCACAGTGACGAGCAGCCGCACCTCCCGGAGACCGGACCCGTCCGGGAGATGCGGGAGATGCGGGAGCCGGACGAGCTGCCGGTCCCCGACGAGGGGCAGGATCGGCTGATGCCGTACGAGCTCCATCACTCGGCGACCAGAACGGGAAAGGACCAGAAGCGCAAACGCTGGCTGCCCGGCTCCAGCGGCGGCTTCGGCAGCGGCGGCCTCGGGCACGTGTGACCCGGCCGGGCCCCGAGGGGCCCGGCGGGGCGTCCCGGCGGGTCAGACGTGCATGCCCGGCCGGTAGACCGCCAGTGCCCAGATGACGAAGAAGTCGATGCCGATCATGATGACCGACCACACCGGGGCGTAGGGCAGGAAGAGGAACTGGGCGAGCATGCTCAGCGAGGCGAGGAAGATGCCGGTCATCCGGGCCCAGGCCGCGCCCCTGAGGATGAAGGCGCCCGTGACGGCCGCGAGGGCGCCCAGGCAGAGCAGGATCACGCCCCAGCCGGTGTGGTTGATCTTGTAGACGTAGTCGCCGACCCGGGCCCAGACGTCGTCGTCCGCGAGCAGGGAGATGCCCTGGAGGATGGCGAGGAGGCCGTTCATCAGCATCAGCACGCCGGCGAAGACGACTCCGCCGGCGGCCCACGCGCTCTCGGTGGGCGTGGGGCCGAGGCCCGGTGCCGGGGTCGGGGTCCCCGTCGTTCCGGCGGACGACTGGGGGGCGTGCGGTTGCTGCGTCATGGCCGTGTTCCACCTTTCGTGGTCGATGTGCTTCGACCATCGGGTGCGGTGGGCCCGGCCACCACGGGAGTGGGCCGAACGGGTGACGCGGGGCGTGCGGGGACCGCGCGCGGCACCTTCACTGGAGGGACCTGCACCCGGGAGGCGAGATGACCCGCTGGACGACGGCCGCGCTGCTGACGGCCCTGGCCCTCACCGGCCTGACCGCCTGCTCGGACGGCGAGAACCCGTCATCCGTGGCGAGCAAGGTCGCGTCGGCGGCCTCCCGCGCCGGGGACGCGGTGGCGTCGGCGACGGCGGAGGCGGGCAGACGGTTCGACGACATCAGGAACGGCGTCGACGCCAAGGACGCCGTACGGCTCGGCCCGCCCGCGACCGCCTCCGACGGCCGTACGACGGTCGCGGTCACCGTCACCAACAGCGCGGGCTCGGCGAAGTCCTTCGCCGTCGAGGTCGACTTCACGGACCGGACGGGCAAGCTGCTGGACGTGGTGGTGCTGACGGTGCCGGACGTGCCGGCGGGCGGCACCGGGAAGGGCACCGCCCGCAGCACGCACGACCTGTCGGGGGACGTGCGGGCGAAGGTGTCCCGGGCGCTGCGCTACTGAGCCCCCGGGCCACCCGTCAGGCCCTCTGCCAGGCCACCCGTCAGGCCATCCGTCAGGCCATCCAGAAGAAGACTGCCGTCATCCGTTTCTCCTCCAGCGTGGCGCCGGAGTAACCGGTCGCGCTGTGCACGAGGTTGGCGTTGTAGAGGAGCAGCCGGTTGTACCGGTGCGGCACCCGTACGTCCTCCTCGAAGGCGTCGGGCGCGACGAACCGGGTGCCGAGGGCCTCGACGAGGTTGTTGTGCGGGGCCTGCACGACGTTGCCGCCGAGCCGCCCGCCGGGCAGGGACTGCCGGTAGAAGCTGGTGCCGCAGTCCTTGGGGACGCCGGGGTTGAGGTAGAGCACGGCGGCGTACCGGCACAGCGCGCGGGAGTCGGTGTGCGGCCGGGGCTCGCTCTCCCCCGCCCCGACGACCTGGACGCAGTTGTGGTTGAGGGTGCCGCCGCCGGGCGCCCGCTGCACCCACAGCCGCCCGGCCCCGGTCGCCCTGCGCACCACCTGCTCCACGCGGGCGAGTTCGGCGGGTTCGAGTCCGGGCATGGCCCGCAGCCCCGGCCAGGTCTCGGAGGTGTACGGATGTCCCCGCGCCCAGTCGTCCTTCGCGAGACAGCGTTCCCGTACGGCGTCGGCGTCCGGGAGCACGTCGTCGATCACCCAGTAGTCGCGGCCCTTGGTGGGCTTGCGGTACGGGAGGACGGGGAGGGACCGCTGCGACCGTTGTGGCATGGACATGCGGCGAATCTAGGTCCAGGTCCCGTCAGGTCTCTCCCGCGTTTTCGTCCGGAGTTCCCCGCGAACCGGTCAACGAACGGTCAACCGGTCCTGCCGGGCGCCGTGCTGACGGGGCGTGGTGTGAGCCCGGTCATTTCCGTAGGGGTGATGAACATCCACGCCCCGGCGTGCGTACTCCTGTGCGTCCGACCCGCCTCCTGGCGGGAAACCCCTACTGGGCAGGAGGCACGGTGCCACTCTCGCGCAACGCGATGGGAACGCTGGTCGTGGGCGGAGCCCTCACACTGACGCTGGGCGCGCTCGCGTACCCGTCCATGCTGGGTGTCAGCAAGGCAGCGACCGCGCAGGACAGAATCATCGCCCAGACGCAGTGGGGCCCGCTGACCGAGCAGGACCGGGACTTCGTCGTCAAGGTCCGGGCGGCCGGCCTGTGGGAGTACCCGCTCGGGCAGGTCGCCCTGCAGAAGGGGACGACCCCCGAGGTGAAGGAAGCCGGACGGCACCTCATCGACGGTCACGCGGCGCTGGACGACGCCTGCCGCAAGATCGCCCCGATGCTCAACATCACCATCCCGAACGTGGCGAGCCCGCAGCAGGTCGGCTTCGTGAACACCATCGAGTCGGCCAGCGGTCAGCAGTTCGACACGAACTTCGCCAACATCCTGCGCGTGACGCACGGTTCGATCTTCAACGCGATCGCGAAGATCCGCTCCACCACCAAGAACTCGCTGGTGCGGTCGCTGGCCGACATGGCCAACGACACCGTGCTCGACCACATGACGGTCATGGAGAAGACCGGCTTCGTCAACTTCGACCAGGCCCTCTTCATGCAGACCACTCCGCCGAAGCTGCCGGACACGGACCTGACTCCGCCCGCGCCGCAGCCCGGCGCACCGATGGTCGTGCTCACCCCGCCGGCCAACCCGACGTCGACGCCGCTCGGCATCCCCGGCGAGAACGGGAACGGCGCCCCCCCGGCCGCGGGCGCGACCCCGACGCCGACCGTCGGATAGACCTGCTAGCCGAGCCAGACCGTCGTGTCCGGTGCCAGCAGCCCGTCGTGGAGCGTGCTGCTGGCCAGCAGCACCTCCCCGGCCGGGAGCGGGACGGCGGTGTCCGACAGGTTGGCGACACAGCGCCAGCCCTCGTGGCGCACGAAGTCCAGCACGCCGTCCGGGGCCCCGTCGGTCCAGGTGAGCTCCTCCCCTTCGAGGAGCTTGCGGCGCAGGCGCAAGGCGCTGCGGTACAGCTCCAGCGCGGAGCCCTCGACACCGTCCTGGGCCTCGACGGCGTACTCGGCGAACCACTGCGGCTGCGGCAGCCAGGCACCGCCCGCGCCGAAGCCGTACGAGGGGCCGCTCCTCGTCCACGGCAGCGGCACCCGGCACCCGTCACGCCCCTTGCGGACCCGTCCCGTCTGCTCCCAGATCGGGTCCTGGAGCACCTCGAAGGGCAGCTCGGCGACCTCGGGCAGCCCCAGTTCCTCGCCCTGGTAGACGTACGACGATCCCGGCAGCGCCAGCATGAGCAGCGTGGCCGCGCGCGCCCGCCGCGCGCCGTGCGCGAGGTCGATGCCGGGTGCCCGGCCGCCGGACAGCAGCCAGGCGTTCTCGTCGGTGCCCGGCGGGAGCACGAGGCGGGAGGCATGGCGTACGACGTCGTGGTTGGAGAGCACCCAGGTGGCCGAGGCGCGGGCCGCGCGGGCGGTGGCGAGGGAGCCGGTGATGACCTGGCGCAGCTCGCCCGCGTCCCATCCCGCCTGGAGGTACTCGAAGTTGAAGGCCTGGCCGAGTTCGTCCGCGCGGGCGTACAGCGCGCGGCGGGCGTCCGGGACCCAGGCCTCGGCGACGGCCGTGCGGGGCGGGGTGTAGGAGTCGAGGACGGCGCGCCAGTCGCGGTAGATCTCGTGGACCTCGTCGCGGTCCCAGTAGGGGTGGTCGCCCGGCGGCAGGAGGTGCAGGGCCTCCTCCGCGACGCCGGGCAGGTCGCCGAGGTCGCGCAGCGGCTCGGTGAGGTCCTTGGCCAGCGCGTGCGCCACGTCCACGCGGAAGCCGTCGACCCCGCGGTCGGACCAGAAGCGCAGGGTGGTGCGGAAGTCCTCGCGGACCTCGTCGTGGGACCAGTCGAGGTCGGGCTGTTCGGGGGCGAACAGGTGCAGGTACCACTGCCCGTCGGCGACCCGCCGCCAGGCGCTGCCGCCGAAGACGGACTGCCAGTCGGTGGGCGGGAGTTCGCCGTGCGCGCCCCGGCCGTCGCGGAAGACGTACCGCTCGCGGGCCGCGGACCCGGGCCCGGCGGCGAGGGCCTCCTGGAACCAGGCGTGCTGGTGGGAGGTGTGGTTCGGGACGAGGTCGACGATCACCTTCAGGCCGAGCCGGTGGGCCTCGGCGACCATCGCGTCGAAGTCGTCGAGGGTGCCCAGACGCGGGTCGACGTCCCGGTGGTCGGCGACGTCGTAGCCGCCGTCGGCGAGTTCGGAGGGATAGAAGGGGCTCAGCCACAGGGCGTCGGCGCCGAGGGCGGCCAGGTGCGTCAGGCGCTCGGTGACGCCCCGGAGGTCCCCGAGCCCGTCCCCGTCGGCGTCGGCGAAGCTGCGGGGATAGACCTGGTAGACGACGGCCTGTCGCCACCAGTCCGGGTCGTTGCCGGAGAGGTCGGGCGAGGCGTCGGGCGTGGTGATGCGGGCGGTCACGCGGGCTCCTCTGCGATGCCGGTGCGGGTCCATGCCGTCCATGCGGTCCATGAAGGCGACAAAGGGGATATCTGTCCACGTCCCCGGAAAAGTGAACCCCGGGTTTTCCGGAGCGGTTCGTTCACGATGTGTCGAAATTGTGATGGCCGGCGAACAGCCCTTGTATCACCGCAGGTTGACAGCATTCAGCAAGGAGATCCACGATGTGCGGACACCGTGGCGCATGTGACCAATGGGCCCAGTGTTTCTGATGCTTGCTGTAACCACTCACTCTCATCCTGACGGGATACGTATGTCCATAGCGAGACGTGTCACCATGCGGCGCCTGTTGGGGACGGGCGCCGCGACGCTCGCCTTCTCCGCCGCCCTCGCCTCCGTCGCCTCCGCCTCCGACTGCCCCGGCGGCAAGGGCTGGGGCAACGGCGGCCACTACCAGCCGGGCACGGGCGCCGGCTCGAAGACCGAGACCGACCGCTGCGAGTTCTCCCTCGACGGGAAGAACTTCTACGCGTCCGTCAAGGTCGACGACCAGAACCTCAAGCCGGGCGACGACGGCAAGGTCCACGTCAAGGTCCGCGCGGCGGGCGACGCGTCCACCTGCACCGCCTCCCTCGCGTCCTACCTCGCGCACGGCCCGACGTTCGCCACCTCCGGTGAGCAGGTCTTCCACGACTTCGACACCGTGACCGTCAAGGCCGGCTCCGTCGACACCCTCGACGTCGCGATCCCCGACGCGGGCTGCTACGGCCAGGTCGACCTCTACCGTGGCAACACCAAGTTCGACGGCAAGCTCGACGCCAACGACGGTTTCACGCACGGCGACCTCCCCAAGGGCCCGGACCACCCGGTCATCAAGGACAAGCTGATCGCGGCCTGGAACGGCGGCACGAAGGACTGCACGACCACGCAGACCACGCCTCCGGCGACCCCGCCGGCCTCGGAGACCACTCCGCCGGCCTCGGAGTCGACCCCGCCGGCCTCCGAGTCCACCCCGCCGGCGTCCGAGAGCACGCCCCCGGCCTCCGAGACCC
>NZ_RSAJ01000430.1 GCF_003933965.1 Streptomyces sp. RP5T | reverse complement strand
GGTGAGCAGCGGGACCGGGGAGGCGGGGCGGGCCGGGGGCCGCCTGGCGGGGAACCGGAACCCCGCGCCGGAGCCGCGCGGCGGCATGATCGAGACGGAGGTGAGTCCGAGGTCCCTGGTCTGCCCGCCGGGGGAGGGGACGGTGCTTTCCGCGGTCACGAGTGGATGGGCTCCCTGTACTCGGTGGGCGCGACGCGCGCGGCGGGCTCGGCGAGGAGCAGGTCGCGGTACAGGCCCGCCACCGCCTCGGACGTGTGCCGCACGTCGTGTGTGGACAGGACGTGACGGCGCCCCTGGTGGCCGAGGGACTCCCGCAGCGACGGGTCGCGCAGCAGCGCGGCGACGGCGTCGGCCAGCGCCGCCGCGTTCTCCGGGGGCACCAGGCAGCGCGGCGCGAGCGCGGGCGGCAGGCTCTCGCGGGCGCCGTCCACGTCCGTCACCACCACGGGCCGCCCGCAGGCCATCGCCTCCAGCGGGGCGAGCGCCATGCCCTCCCAGCGCGACGGCAGGACGAGCAGATCGGCGGCCTGGTACCAGGGCACGGCATCGGCGACGGCCCCCGCGAAGAGCACCGAGCCGGGGGCCGCGTCGCGCAGCCGGTCCCGCTCCGGCCCGTCCCCGACCAGCACCAGACGGGCCGCCGGCACCTGTCGCAGCACCGCGTCCCACGCCCGCAGCAGGACGTCCTGCCCCTTCTGCCGGCACAGCCGTCCCACGCACACCACGAGCGGCGCCGCCGGATCGACCTCGGGAAGAAGCCGCGCCCGTACGGTGTCCGCGGCGGCGGGACGGAAGCGTTCGGTGTCGATCCCGTTGGGAATCACGCTCCACCGCCCCGCGATCCCGGCCCGCAGGCCCGTCCGCCGCTCGGCCCGGCTGACGCACACCGTCCGCGCGGACCAGCGCGCCGCACGCCGTTCCCAGCCGAGCGCGAGAGCCGCGGTGACACCGCCGACCGCCTCGAACGACCAGGCGTGCGGCTGGAACACGGTCGGGATCCGCCCCCGGACGGCGATCCGTCCGGCCAGTCCCGCCTTCGCGCTGTGCGCGTGCACCAGATCCGGCCGCACCTCCTCGATCACCCGGGCGAGCCGCCGCACCTCCCCGGCGAGCGCCGGACCCGGCGAGCGGGTCGCCTCCCACCGCCGTACGTCCGCCCCGAGGTCCCGCAGGTTCGCGGCCAGGGGGCTGTCCGGACAGGCGACCGTGACCTGCAGACCGGCGGCGACCTGGGCCCGCGCCAGGTCCGTCACCACCCGGGCGACCCCGCCGTCCACGGGCTGCGTAAGGTGCAGGACCCGCGTCCTGGGGCCGTTTGCTGACTGGTGCATTGCGCGGTTTCCTCGCTCACGGACGTGCTCGGGACGGGCCGGAACGGGCCTGCTGGCGGGCGTCGACGACGACGAAGAGCACGCCGGCCCATGCCGCGTCCCGCTGGGAAACGAGCCGGAAGGCCAGGTGGTCACCGCCGCGCCGCAGAGCGTTTCCGAGTTCGAACACGTCCGAGTCGTAACCGAGGGTGTGCGCGTACGAGGGCACACGCTCCGGCGCGGGCGCCCCCGCCTCGGAGATCGTCGAGTTCAGGACGTCGTCCCGGGGCCCGCCCGGACCGGCGAGCACGGTGTTCGAACCGGGGCCGGTCGACACGGTGAACGAATCACCCGTGCGGCCGCGGTCGCCGTCGTACGCGACGAGCCCCGCCCGGCCGGTGCCGTTCCGCGCCAGCCGCAGCCCGCCCAGCCGGATCTCCTGGGGGGTACGGGAGTTCAGGGCGTCGAAGCCGTCCAGGACGGCGAGGTGCCGCAGCGGCAGCCCCGGGTTCTCGTACGCCACCACCAGCGTCCAGCCGCCCCACGCCCCGGCCGTCGACCTGCCCATGGCCACGTTGACCTGCGCCACCGTGTACAGGCCCGAACCGCTGTCCCGGACCAGTCGCGTGACGTCCGCCGAGGCCTGGAAGGCATCCGCGCCGTGCGCCGCCCGGTGGCCCACCACGGTGTCCGCGAGCAGGGCCTTGTACTGGCCGCCGGGCTCGGCGACCAGCACCCGCCCGTTGTCCTTCGGTGGCTTCTGCTCACCCACCCGCAGATTGCCGCCCCAGTACAGCCGCGCGTACGTCACCCGCGAGCCCTCGGGCAGCCGGACCTCGGCGCGGGAGGAGTTGTAGGTGTGGGGGTCGCTGTCGACGTCGACGTAGAACATGTCGAAGTCGCCGTTGGTCCCCTTCCCGCCCGCGCGCACGGCCGGGCAGGCGGCTGCGGCCCGCGGGCCCGTGGCGCGGCAGCTGATGGACGTGTTGGCCGCCCGGACGATGCCGCCGTGCCGCGTCGCGCGGTACCGCTCGGTGAACGGCAGCCGCCGCGCCTCCGCGGCGGGCGGGGAAGGAGCCACCGCCTCGGCGGACGGTGGTGAGGGCGGCGCCGCTTCGGCGCGGACCGGCGCGCACAGAGCCGCCAGCAGGAGCGCAGCCGCCATCGCGGGGCGCAGCAGTGGACCCGGGGATTTACGCATGACCGGCGTCGCCCTTTCGGGAGGGTACGGCGCCCCCTGCGTGCGAACGGGTCGTCCGTGGGGGCGCCGGGAGGTCCGCAACTCTAGCCACCATCCGGACTATTGCGGTCAAACCGTCCAACCGTGTCGGAATCGCGCACCCCGGCTTCGGGCAGATCACCCCTTTGGCCGCACAACCCGGGCGGGGCCCACGCGTTGACACAACGCCGGGCAGCCGCCCGGGTGTTTGTGTCAACCCCCAAGGAGCAACTCTCCATGTCGCGTATCGCGAAGGGCCTGGCCCTGACCTCCGTTGCCGCCGCGGCCGTCGCCGGTGGTGCGGGCATCGCCGCTGCCGACAGTGGCGCGCAGGCCGCCGCCGCCCACTCCCCGGGCGTGCTGTCGGGCAACGTCGTCCAGGTTCCGGTCCACGTCCCGGTCAACCTCTGCGGCAACACCGTCGACGTCATCGCCCTGCTGAACCCGGCGTTCGGCAACCAGTGCGTGAACGACTGACGTTCGCACGTCACTCCGTAGCCCGGCCGTTCTCCCGTGTTCCCACGCGGGAGGGCGGCCGGTCTGCGTTGCCCCGAACGGAGGATCGACCGGTTGCGGGGCTCGGGGGGTGAACTCACGGTGGGCACAGATCCGATGCTCATCGAAAGGAACACCCATGCGTGGTCTGCCCGCACGGCGTATCGCGTCCACCGCACTGTGCGCCGCCCTCCTGGTCGGTCTGGCCGGTCCGGCCGCCGTCGCTGCCGACCCGGCCCGGGAGCGCGCCGACGCGGGGACCCGGGCGCCCCTGCCCGACGCGGACACGCTCCTCGCCCAGGTCAAGCGTCTCGGCGACCTCGGCGGCGTGCTCACCCCGGTCACCGGGCTCCTGAACGCCGTGCTCAAGGCCGACGACGGCCGGCTCCCCGCCGCCGACGCGGCCGAGTTCGCCACCGCCGTTAAGGACGCCATCGCCAAGGCGACGACGACGGCGCCGGTCACCTCGACGACACCGGCCACCTCGACGACACCGAGCCCGTCGACGCTTCCGGCCACGCCCGCTCTGCCGTCCGCGCCCGCTCCTCCCACCGCGTCCGCCACCACGCTCCCCGCGCCCATGAGGCACGGTGACGTCACCCAGGCGGCCCCCGCCGACGTCATCGGCGACGCGCTGGCCGCCCTGCAGAAGGCGGTCGACGAGCTGATCAAGGCGGTGACCTCGGGTGACGCCGCCCAGGTGACCCCGGCGGTCAACCGCACGGTGACGAGCCTCGTCAACACCGTCGCCGCCACACTGCTCGCCGGCAAGCTGCCCGCACCGAGCCTGCCCGGTCCGCCGCGCCCGCCGAGCCCGGCGACGGGCGGGATCTCATATGAGGACTCATAGGAAGGGTTTCCGCTCCGGCCGCAACTCGTTGGGCACGGCGTCAGAATTTCCTCTGGCGACATGAGTTGCCGAAGAAAGGAACACGATGAAGTCCCTGAAGGCCGCTGCTGTCGTTGCCGGTTCCCTGGTCCTCGCCGGCGCCGCAGCGCCCGCGTTTGCCTACAACAGCGCCGACCTCACGCCCACCAGCCTCAACGGCGCCGTGAACGCGCTCACCAGGGGTCCCATCGACGTGATGCCGCTGCAGCACCAGTCGGACGCGCTCGACACGGAGAACAAGGGCTCCGTGCTCAACAGCGTGAAGGGCGCGACCCAGGACCTGAACAACGACGGCGGAATTGCCGGCGTTCTTCCCATCGGCGGCTGAATCCGCTTTTCCCGGCACCGGGGGCACCCGGGAAAGGGCCGATTCCGTGGTGGCCGTCCGGGGCCACGGAATCGGCCCTTCGCGCTGTTCGAGCCCGTCCCTCGTTCGTGTGGAGGGACGGCGGCCCCTCGCCCGCACGGGTGAGAACGCGTCCGGCGGCCGTGCCGGGCGTCGATATGGTCCCCCGGTGACCTCAACCTCAAGCGAAACCCGGCCCTTCAGCTCCGCCGACCTGGGCACCGTCGTCGTCCTGCCCTGGAGCGGGGAGAACGCCGACGGCGTCGACATCCCCCACCTCCTGGTCTGCTCCCTCGGCAACGCCGAGGGCGGTCCGGAGGTGACCTCCGCGGCGGTCGAGCGGCTGCTGACGGGCAACGGCCTGCCGGTCGGCCGGGAACTGGTCGACGGCATCGCCCGCCCCAGCCTCCCGGTCGGTCTGCTCGTCGTGGCGGGCCAGGCCGTCCTGACCATGCCGCGGCTCAACGTCCAGTGCACCGTGCCCCCGCAGTGGCTGGAGGCGGTCGAGGCCCGCGGCTTCGCCTACCTGATCTTCACCACCCGGGCCTGGACCGGGGCCGAGCCGGGCGAGACCGTCGACCCGGACGCGCTCGCCGAGTTCGTCAACGCCGACGAGACCCTGGACGCCGCCGCGCACATCGTGCTGCCGGCCCGCAGCCTGCGCGCCTGACACCGTGGCCACCCCGGAGCGGCGCCCGCCACAACCCGCGGGCGCCGGGCGCGCCCTCGCCCTCCTGCTGGTGGTCACGGGGGCGGCCGGGCTGCTGGCCTCCTGGGTCATCACGCTCGACAAGTTCAAGCTGCTGGAGGACCCGGACTTCAACCCGGCCTGCAGCCTCAACCCGGTGGTGTCCTGCGGCAGCGTCATGAAGAGCGACCAGGCCTCGGCCTTCGGGTTCCCCAACCCCATGCTGGGCCTGGTCGCCTACGGCATCGTGATCTGCGTCGGCACGAGCCTGCTCGCCGGCGCCCGCTTCCCCCGCTGGTACTGGCTGCTCCTCTGCGCCGGCTGCCTGTTCGGCGTCGGGTTCGTGTCGTGGCTGCAGTTCGAGTCGCTGTACCGGATCAACGCACTGTGCCTGTGGTGCTGTCTGGCGTGGGTCGCCACCATCCTGCTGTTCTGGTACGTCGTCGCGCACGCCGTACGCCACCGGTTCCTGCCCGCGCCCGCCCCGGTGAGGGCGTTCCTCGACGAGTTCGCCTGGGTGCCCCCGGCACTGCACATCGGGATCGTCGGAATGCTGGTCCTGACCCGCTGGTGGGACTTCTGGACCGGCTGACCGGCCGCGGTCGGTTCGTCGTACTACTGCGGCACCCGGGGGATTCTTGCGCTGGTGACCGCTCCAGGATCGTTACGCGGTACGGACGTTGAGCCTCCGAACCCTGAAAGGGACCGCACCTGCCATGAAGTCGACCACCCGAGGAACCCTTGCCGCCGTCGTCACGGGCGTCGCGGCCGCCGTGGGTGCCGCCGCCGCACCCGCCGCCGCGGTCGGCACGGTCCCCGTCCCGGTGCCCCTGGAAGCCGCCGAGAAGACCCTCCACATGGAGCTGCCCAGCCTGAGCGGCGAGATCCCGCTGCCGAGCCCCGGCAAGCCGGACGGACCGCAGTTCGTCGAGGGCCGGCTCCTCCCGGCGCGCACCGTCCCGCAGCTGCCGGTCACCGGCGGCCTGCCCGGCGCCGGCCTGCGCGCGCCCGTGCCCCACGTCCTCGGCACGGACTTCGACCACGTCGGCGTCGGCGTCCCCGCGTCCGACCTGCGCACCCTGTCGCCCGGCCTGAGCGTGGACGCCCCGCTGACACGGCCGAACCCCGAGCACTCCGGGCTGCCGGACACGAAGCTCCCGCAGGCCGGCATCCTCGCCCCGGTCCTGCAGACAGTGCCCGGCGCGAACCTGGGCATGGGGCCGGGGCTGTAGGACCACGCCGACGACGCCTCGGGAGCTCGGGGAGGCGGCCGGAACATGTCGGTCTCCCGTACCGGCCGGGCCGCAGGAGTGACCACGGGGCCCCTCGCGCGGTTACTGGCTGTGGACATCGGAACCGGACGAGGAGCACAGGATGGTCGTCAGCGTCGGTCGGGCAGCGGCGAGGGCCGGGACGGGGGCGGTGAGACCCGGGCCGGTGCGCACCGCGCGGCGGGACGCGCTACGCGGGCTGCTCGCCACGGCCCTGGCCATGACGCTGGCCCCCGTCGTCGCGGCCTCCCGGCCGCTGCGCCGGTCCGGGCAACCGGTGGCGCCGGACCACGGGTTCGACGAGATCCACCGCGGCCGGCGCATCCGCGGCTCGCGGATGATCGCCGCCGGGCATCCCGCCGGCGCCGCGTCCGCCCCGTGGCACGTCACCGTGGACGGCCGGCCGCTGCACCTCATGCGCCGCGCCGACGGCAGCTGGCTGAGCATGGTCGACCACTACTGCTCGTACCCGACCCCCCTGGAGGCGGCCCGCGCGGCCGTCGACGAACTGGGGCCGGGACAGCGGCTGCGTGACACGGACGCCCCGATGGGCGGCGACGCGCACATGGGGGGTCACCATGGCGTACACGCGTAAGGACGTCAGCACACTGACCGCCGGCGAGAAGCGGCGGTTCGTCAACGCGCTGCTGGAGCTGAAACGGCGCGGCGAGTACGACGAGTTCGTCCGCACCCACATCCAGTACTACGTCTCCGACGGCGAGGACGGTCTGCGCACGGCCCACATGGCGCCCTCCTTCCTGCCCTGGCACCGCCGCTTCCTGCTGGACCTGGAACGGGCGCTGCGCCGGGTGGACTCGTCGGTGACGGTGCCGTACTGGGACTGGACCCGGGATCGCGCGACGACGTCCGCGCCCTGGACCAGGGACCTCCTCGGCGGCAACGGGCGGCGCTCGGACCGCCAGGTGATGACCGGGCCGTTCGCCTACGCGAGCGGCAACTGGACGCTGAGGGAGGGCGTCACCGACACGGAGTTCCTCACCCGGGACCTCGGGCGCGCCGCCGCTCCGATCGCGCTGCCGACCAGGAGCGAACTGGAGGGGGCGCTCGCCGACCCCGTCTACGACGTCTCCCCGTGGGACTCGACGGTCACCAGGGGCTTCCGCAACAAGCTGGAGGGGTGGGGGAG
>NZ_RSAJ01000042.1 GCF_003933965.1 Streptomyces sp. RP5T | reverse complement strand
ACTCCCGGGAGGCCTCGTGAATCCGCTGGAGCTGGCGCGCGCCGAGCCCGGCCCCGCCTTCACCGTCACGCTCGACGGGCGGGACATCGAGGTCCTGCCCGGACGGACCGTCGCCGCCGCGCTGTGGGCGGCGGGGATCACCTCCTGGCGCACCACCCGGGGCGAGGGCCGCCCGCGCGGGATCTTCTGCGGCATCGGCGTCTGCTTCGACTGCCTGGTGACCGTCAACGACCGCCCCAACCAACGAGCTTGCCTCGTGACCCTGCACCCGGGCGACGCCGTCCGCACGCAGGAGGGAACGGGCCACGATGAGTGAACCGAGCCTGGCGGTGATCGGCGCGGGTCCGGCCGGGCTCGCCGCCACCCTCGCGGCGGCCGCCCGCGGCATCCGCGTCACGCTGATCGACTCGGCGCCGGAGGCCGGCGGACAGTTCTTCCGGCAGCCCGCGCCGGGACTCGGGGCCCGTCGCCCCCAGGCCCTGCACCACCAGTGGCGGACCTGGGAGAGGCTGCGGGACGGACTGCGCACCCATGTGCGGGCAGGCACCGTAAGCCACTTGACGGACCATCACGTCTGGTTCGTCGAGCGCCGGGACACCGCCGGACTGACCGTGCACGCCCTCACCGGCCCCGAGCAGGAGGAACCTGCCGAGGTGCGCGCCGACGCCGTTCTCCTCGCCACCGGGGGTTACGAGACAGTGCTGCCCTTCCCGGGCTGGACCCTGCCCGGTGTCGTCACCGCGGGCGGGGCGCAGGCCATGCTCAAGGGCGGGCTCGTGCTGCCCGGCCGTACCGCCGTCGTCGCCGGGACCGGACCGCTGCTGCTGCCCGTCGCCACCGGACTCGCCGCGGCGGGCGCGACGGTGGCCGCGCTGGTGGACTCCGCCGACCCGGCGTCGTTCGTACGGCGGTCCCGGGCGCTGGCCGCCCGGCCGGACAAGGTGGCCGAAGGCGCCCGGTACGCGGGGCTGTTGCTGCGGCACCGGGTGCGGACGCTCCTCCACCACACCGTCGTGGAGGCGCACGGCACCGAGCGGCTGGAGGCCGTGACGGTCGCGGCTCTCGACCGGGAAGGGCGGGTGCGCCCGGACACACGCCGGCGCCTCGTCTGCGACACCCTCGCCGTGGGTCACGGCATGCTGCCGCACACCGACCTCGCCGACGCGCTGGGCTGCCGCGTCGACGGGACCGACGTGCACGTCGACGACGAGCAGCGCACCGACGTGCCGGGGGTGTGGGCGGCGGGCGAGACCACCGGCATCGGCGGCCTGGCCCTCTCCCTCGCCGAGGGCCACATCGCCGGGCGGTCGGTCGCGGCACGGCTGGCCGGGCGGGCACCGGACCCGGGCGAGTGGGCGGTCGCCGCGCGGGCCCGGGACCAGCTGCGGGCCTTCTTCGCCGCCGTCGACTCCGTGTACGCGCCGCCCGCGCACTGGGCCGAGCAGGTCACCGACGAGACGGTGGTCTGCCGCTGCGAGGAGGTGTCGGCCGGCGCCGTGCGGGAGGCGGTGCGGGAGCTGGGGGCCGGTGATCTGCGGACCGTGAAGCTGCTCACGCGGGCCGGGATGGGCTGGTGCCAGGGCCGGGTGTGCGGGCCCGGGGTGGCCGGAGTCGCCGGGTGCGCCGGGACCCCGGGCCGCAGGCCCTTCGCGCGCCCGGTGCCCCTGGGCGTGCTGGCGCGGGCCGGAGAGACCGAGGGCCCGGGGAGGCCCGACGCCCACCCTCAGGATCAGGACCAGTGCAATGTCACACCCTATGGAGAGGAACCCGTATGACCACCACCGACCTCCATCCCTGGCGCGGTGTCCTCGTCGCCACCGCCCTTCCGCTGAACGACGACCTGTCCGTGAACCACGAGAGGTACGCCGAGCACTGCGCCTGGCTGGTCGAGAACGGCTGCGACGGTGTCGTACCCAACGGCTCGCTGGGCGAGTACCAGGTACTCACGCCCGAGGAGCGGGCCAAGGTCGTGGAGACGGCCGTGGCGGCGATCGGCGGCGAGCGGGTGATGCCGGGGGTCGCCGCGTACGGCTCGGCGGAGTCGCGCCGCTGGGCCGAGCAGGCGCGCGACGCGGGCTGTGCGTCCGTGATGCTGCTGCCGCCCAACGCCTACCGGGCCGACGAGCGGTCGGTGCTCGCGCACTACGCCGAGGTCGCGAAGGCGGGCGTGCCGATCGTGGCGTACAACAACCCCATCGACACCAAGGTCGACCTCGTCCCCGAACTGCTCGCGAAGCTGTACGGCGAGGGGTGCATCCGCGCGGTCAAGGAGTTCTCCGGTGACGTCCGGCGCGCCTACCAGCTCGCCGAACTCGCCCCGGAACTGGACCTGTTGATCGGTGCCGACGACGTACTGCTGGAGCTGGCGCTCGCCGGGGCCAAGGGCTGGGTGGCCGGTTACCCGAACGCGCTGCCGACGTCGTCGGTCGAGCTGTACCGGGCCGCCGTCGGCGGGGACCTGTCCACGGCGAAAAGGCTGTACGAGCAGTTGCACCCACTGCTGCGCTGGGACTCCAAGGTCGAGTTCGTGCAGGCGATCAAGCTGTCGATGGACATCGTGGGCCGGCACGGCGGAAGGTGCCGGCCGCCGCGGGTCCCGCTGCTGCCCGAGCAGGAGGCCGTGGTGCGGGCCGCCACCGAGAAGGCGGTCGCGGCCGGACTCGTGTGAGCCTCGTACCGTCCCTTCGACCACCAGGAGCGCCATGCGCAGCAAACTCGTCCTGCACGCCGTCGACTCGCACACCGAGGGCATGCCCACCCGCGTGATCACCGGCGGGATCGGCACGATCCCGGGCGCGACCATGAACGAGCGGCGGCTGTACTTCCGTGAGCACCGCGACGACGTCAAGCAGCTCCTGATGAACGAGCCGCGCGGGCACGCGGCGATGAGCGGCGCGATCCTCCAGCCGCCGACCCGCCCCGACTGCGACTGGGGTGTCGTCTACATCGAGGTCTCCGGCTATCTGCCGATGTGCGGGCACGGCACGATCGGGGTGGCCACCGTGCTGGTGGAGACCGGGATGGTCGAGGTCGTCGAGCCCGTCACCACGATCCGGCTCGACACCCCGGCGGGGCCGGTCGTCGCCGAGGTCGCGGTGGAGGACGGCAGGGCGCGGCACGTCACGCTCCGGAACGTGCCGTCCTTCTCCGTCGCCCTGGACCGCGCCGTCACACTGGCCGACGGGCGGACGGTGACATACGACCTGGCGTACGGCGGCAACTTCTACGCCATCCTGCCGCTGGAGCAGTTCGGGCTGCCCTTCGACCGGGAGCGCAAGGACGACATCCTGAAGGCGGGGCTCTCCCTCATGGCGGCCGTCAACGCCGAGGAGGAGCCCGTCCACCCCGAGGATCCGTCCATCCGCGGCTGTCACCACGTCCATCTGCTCGCGCCCGGTGCCACCGCCCGGCACTCGCGGCACGCGATGGCCATCCATCCGGGCTGGTTCGACCGCTCCCCCTGCGGCACGGGGACGAGCGCGCGCATGGCCCAGCTCCACGCGCGCGGTGAACTGCCCCTGCACACCGAGTTCGTGAACGAGTCCTTCATCGGGACGCGATTCACCGGCCGGCTCCTCGGCACCACCGAGGTGGCGGGCCGCCCCGCCGTGCTGCCCAGCTTCACCGGACGCGCGTGGATCACCGGCACGGCCCAGTACCTGCTCGACCCGACCGATCCGTTCCCGGCCGGTTTCGTCCTGTGAACACCGCGACCGCGCGCCCCGCGGGCACTGCGACAATGGGCCGTGTCACATGACATTGCACAGCCCCTAGGAGAGGTCCCATGACCGCCCAGCGACCCAGCGCCCCCGCCGCTCCCGCCCTGCCCGTCCTGGGCGGCAAGAGGAGCAGCTACCGGGAGCGGGTCGCCGACGCCCTGCGGGCCGCGCTGATCGCGGGCGAGCTGCTCCCGGGTCAGGTGTACTCGGCGCCCGCGCTCGCCGCCCGCTTCGGTGTGTCGGCCACGCCGGTGCGCGAGGCCATGCTCGACCTCGTCAAGGAGGGCCTGGTCGACACCGTCCCCAACAAGGGCTTCCGGGTCACCGCGGTCTCCGACCAGCAGCTCGACGAGTACACCCACATCCGCTCGCTCATCGAGATCCCCACCGTCGTGGAGCTGGCCTCGACCGCCGACCCGGTCTCCCTCGAGGCGCTGCGTCCGGCCGCCCGGGAGATCGTCCAGGCGGCGGTGTCCGGCGACCTCATCGCGTACGTCGAGGCCGACACGCGCTTCCACCTCGGCCTGCTCGCGCTCGCGGGCAACGCGCACCTGGTCGAGGTGGTCGGCGACCTACGCAAGCGGTCACGGCTCTACGGCCTCACCCCGCTGGTCAGGTCCGGCCGTCTGCTGGCCTCGGCCGAGGAGCACCTCGAACTCCTCGACGCGCTGATCGCCCGCGACGAGAGGGCGGTCCACGAGGTCATGACCCGGCACATCGGGCACGTCCGGGGACTGTGGGCGGCGAAGCAGCACGGGGAGAAGTAGCGCGGCCGGAAGCGGCGCCCGCGGGGCGCCCCGGTCCCTCGCAACCGTCAGGACTTCACGCACTCCCGCCCGTTGAGGGTGAAGTCGTACGCCGGGGCGTTGCGGCTCTGCCAGGAGGCGAGGAAGCCGACGGAGAGCGAACCGTCCGCGGGGACCGACCTGTTGTAGTCGGCGGCGGTCGCGGTGACCTTCGCCCCGCTCTGGGTGAAGTCCCCGTCCCACATCTGCGTCACCTTCTGGCCGTCCTTGAAGGACCAGGTGACCCGCCAGTCGTCGAGCGCCTCGGTGGTGGTGACGGTGACCTCGGCCTGGAAGCCGTCGGGCCACTGGTTGACGAGGGAGTACTCGACCCGGCAGGCCGGCGGGGCGCTCTCGCTGGGTTCCGGGTCCTCGGCGCCCGCGGAGGAGGTGCCCTGGGGCTCGGGGTCGGAGTTCTGCGCGCCCGTGGACTCGGACGGGTTCCCCGTGGGCGTCCCGGGGGTCTTCGCCGAGCCGGGCGCCCGCGAAGTGGCGTCGGGGACGGACGAGGTGGGGTTGGACACCGGCTCGCCCTCGGTGGAGATGCCCGGTTTGGCGGCGCCGTTCTTCATGTCGTCGCCGGGCATCATCGAGACGGCGAGGGCGAGCAGGGAGACGAGGACGGCGGCGACGAGGAGTCCGTTGCGCACGACCTTCGCCTTGTGCGCGCCGGGGTTCGGCGGTCCGCTCTCCAGTGCCGGCGGGCGTCCGGCACCGAGGCGCACCTCGGCGGCCCGGCGGCGGCGCTCCAGATACGCGAGTCCGCCCCAGCCGATCACCCCGCCCGCGAGGGCCGCGGGCAGGCCGCCGCCGTGCAGCCGAAGACACGCGGCGGCCTCCGCGCACTGCTGGCAGCGCGCGAGATGGCGGGAGAGGTCCTCCGGGGTCTCACCGGAGGTGGAGCGGGTGACGGCGTCCAGCAGCCGGGCGTAGCTGCGGCACTGCGCGTCCATCGGCATGTCGAGGTGGTTGCGGTGGCTGCGGTCCCGGAACAGGCCGCGCACCTGCGCGAGTTCGTCGCCCACGGTGGCCGGGTCGAGTCCGAGCCGGCGGGCCACCACGGGCAGCGGCAGCGACTCCACCTCGGCCAGCCACAGCAGTTCGGCGTCCGCCGGCTGCAGATCGCGCAGTCCGCGCAGGGCGATGGGGCGTTGCAGCGGGGGGCCGGTGTAGCGGGCGGCCTTGTCGGAGTTGAGCCACAGACGCAGGTCGGGGTCGAGCCGGTGTCCGAGGCCCTGTGTCTCCCAGTCCGCCGCGGTGACGCGAACGGCGGTGAGCAGCAGGGGTATTCGGGGCAGCCGGGCCGTGCGGCGGCCGGCGCCGCGGACCGCGGCCTCCGCCTCGCGGGCCTCGCGCATGCCCAGGGAGAATGCCTCCGTGGCCAGTTCGGTGGCGGCGGTGGAGCCGGCCGTGCACAGATCGGCGTACGACAGCACGGCATCCCAGCACTCGGAGAACAGCGCGGCCTCGGCGGCGTCCTGGGGGGTCGGCAGGTCGGGCATGGGTCTCCTGCATCAAAAGCGAGGTCAACTCGCCAGACTGGCAAAGGAGTTGGGGGGAACCTCGCGGCAGGACAGGAGCCTTTCACGTCTCCCACACAACTGACAAGCAGGCTATTCAAATCGGTTACCGAGGGTTCGGTCCAGCCCCGCACGGCACAGGGCCACACGGCGTCACTCCGTTGTGTACGGACCGGAAGCGGGAACGTATCAATCCCGCCACACAAGAACCAGCCGTGACGGAAAATACGCCCTGCCCGGGCAGGACATGCCACCGCTCCGGGCAGCCGCGGAGGCCGCCCGGAGCGGGATGTCGTACGGGAGGGGTCAGACCTCGGCGGGCTCCGGCGCGGCCGGGAGGCTGTCCATGAAGGAACTCACCGAGAAGACGGCGCGGCCGGGTCCGGGCGGGCCGTATCCGGGAGGCGAGGAGAGACCGAAGTCCTCCATGGTCTGGCGATAGGCCTGGAGCAGCCGGATGTGGTACTCCAGCGGCGCGCCCTGCGGGTTGGCCTTGCCGAGCGGGGTCGTCGGCTCGGGGCACCAGGTGGTGAAGCGGGGCGTGATGCCGTTGGACATGAAGAACCGCAGGCCCTCGGTGGTGGACGCGATGGCCTCGTCGACGGTCTTGAAGCCGAAGGGCTCGGCCATCTCGACGCCCGCGACGAAGTTGGGGATCACATTGCGCGCCCCGAACACCTCGGCGGAGTCCAGGATCCGCTTGTGCCACTCGTCGCGGCCGACGTACCGCTCCTTGCCCGGGCAGTACATCTTGAAGAGATACTCGTCCCACACCTCGTAGTTGGGGTGGTAGATCTGCACGCCGTAGTCCTTGAACCGCTGCACGTCGTCGCGGGGCAGCGCCTGGGCGACGACCTTGCCGATCCAGCGGCCCGGGAAGCGCTCCTCGATGGCCTTGGCGTAGTGGCCGTAGAAGTCGGCCTCGTCGCGCCCGGAGACGGTCTTGGTGATCGCGCCGCCGGTGAGCGTGTACGCGGTGGACGCCTTCGCGGTGTCGTACCGGTCGATGATCTCCAGGGCCTCGAGGACCTCCTCGACGTCCTTGACCCCGGTGTACGGCCGCCCGGCCGCCTTGTGCTGGCGCCAGTTGTGGTTGATGTCGCAGTACTGGCACTCCTCCTTGGCGCCGAAGTACTGGCACACCCGGAAGACGGTCAGATAGATCAGGTAGCCCCACTGGATGGTGGGGGCGACCTCCATGACGGACTTTCCGTTGGAGAGCTTGTGCCGGTAGTACTCCGGCATCGGCGGCACACCCACGTCGGCGATGCGCTTGCCGTCGAGGTAGAGCCCGAGCATGCCGGAGTCGTCGGCGGCGACGCGATAGGGCGAGGTGGGGTTCACCCGCACCGAGACGACGGTCCGGCGCAGGTCGTAGGGGCCGCCGGTGAGGATGATCTCCTCCGGCGGCCGGCGCAGCGCGGCCTCGCCCAGCTCCGGCAGGGTGCCGTGGTCGAAGGAGAAGATGAAGTACGACTTCGGCTTCACCTCACCCGACTCGTTGTCGCTGAGGGCGGACGGGTCGAAGGCCACGCCACCTCGCAGCAGGTCCTCCTTGAAGACGGCTTCCCGCGGTACCTGCGGAAACCGCTCCATCAGATCCTCGACCAGCGCGGTACGGCTGCCCATCCCGTGTCTCCTCCCGGCTCAGACGTACGACCGACTCCTCACGGTATGCCCTCGCACCGACATCACCCGTGCCGGGTCCCCCCACGGCGTGCGATATGGGGCGGTACGGGCGTTTCCGGGGGCAGTACCGGGTCGGGAACGGGCACTCCCCACGCCCAGGTGAGAGGAAGCACACCCGCCCACAGCCCCAGCCCGGCGTCGGGCCCGTCCCCGTCGTCGGGCGCGCCGGTGCGGATCTTGACGGAGGCCTCGTCGAGGGACAGCGCGAGCAGGGTGGTGGCCGCGAGTTCCTTCCGGCTCGGCCGTCTGGCGTACGACCACTGCCCGGGCGTCGCGTGTTCGGTGAGCCGGCGCAGGCCCTCCAGCTTCTCCTCGGGGTCGGTCACCCTGCGGGCCTCACCGTGGATCATGGCGCTGCGGTAGTTGACGCCGTGCTCGAAGACGGACCGCGCGAGGACCAGCCCGTCCACGTGCGTGACCGTGACGCAGACCGGCGTACCGCCCGCGAGACTGCGACTGGCCACCGAGCCGTGCAGATAGAGCTGCCGTTCGTCACGGCCGTACACCGTGGGCACGACGACGGGCCGCCCCTCGACCACGACTCCGAGATGGCAGACGAACCCGGCGTCGAGGATCGCCTCCAGGTCGGCCCGGTCCAGGCTGCCCTGCTCGCGCAGACGCTGGTGGCGGGTGAGGTCGGTCTCGGGAAGCCGATCAGCAGCCATGAACCAGCACGCTACTGATTCAGCGGTTCCGGGACCAGCCTTCGGCCCGAATGATCCCTGAGACGAACCGAGAACGACGAAATCCGTGGCTCAGGCCGTTCGCTCCAGCTCGGCGTAGTCCACCGGGCACGCGAGCCCGGCCCCGGACACGAACCGCTGCGCCTCCTCGGCGACCGCGAGGCCCAGGCGCGCCAGTTCGTTCCCCTGGGATCCCGCGAGGTGGGGGGTGACGAAGGCGTTCGGCAGGTCGTGCAGGGGCGAGTCGGCGGGCAGGGGTTCCGGGTCGGTGACGTCCAGGACCGCGGAGAGGCGGCCGGCGCGGAGCTCCTCGACGAGGGCGTCCGTGTCGACGAGACCGCCCCGCGCGGTGTTGACCAGGACCGCCCCGTCCGGCATCAGGGCCAGCTCGCGGCGGCCGACCAGGTGCCGGGTCTCCGGGGTCTCCGGGGCATGCACGGTCACGATCTCCGAGGTGCGCAGCAGGTCGTCCAGCCCCACCAGGGGCACACCCAGCTCCGCCGCCCCCGCCTCGTCGACGTACGGGTCGGTCAGGCTCACCGCGAGGTCGAAGGGGCGCAGCAGCTCGATCACCTTGCGCCCGATCCGGGACGCCCCGATCACCCCGATTCGCCGCCCGTGGTTGCCGATGCCCGGCACGACTCCCCAGCCGCCGGGGGCCCGCTCGGCGCGCGCACGCTCGCGGCGCACGAAGACGTCCTTGCCGGCGAGCAGGATCACGGCGAGCGTGTACTCGGCGACTGGCAGCGCGTTGGCCTCGGCCGCCGAGGAGACCGCGATCCCGCGCCGCCAGATCTCCGGGGTCGCGAAGCCCTTGACCGAGCCGGCCGAGTGCAGGACGGCCCGCAGTTTCGGGGCGGCGTCGAGGACGGCCGCGTCCAGGCGCGGGCAGCCCCAGCCGGTCACGAGGATCTCGGTGCGGGCCAGGAGGTCCGCGAGTGCCGGGTCGGTGAGGTCCTCGGCCACCACCGCGGGATCGACGTCCACGGACTCCCGCAGCCGGGCCAGCACCGCGGGCGGGAAGACGAGCGGCACGTTCTCGGCGGTCATGGCGAACAGCGCCTGGGGTCGCTCGGGCAAGGTGGTGATCCTCCAGACCGGCGGAAAGAGGGTAGAAACCGCTCTCTACGGTAGGCCCCGGCAAATGAGAGGGTCAACGCATACGCACTCCTGGGAGGAACGACGGACATGTCGGAGACGATCACCAACTGGGCGGGGAACATCACCTACTCCGCCAGGGAACTGCACCGCCCCCACTCGCTCGACGGCGTCGCCGCGCTGGTCGCGGACAGCGCGCGGGTACGGGTGCTGGGCAGCGGGCACTCCTTCAACGAGATCGCCGAGCCGGGCCCGGAGGGCGTCCTGCTGTCGATCGCCGGCCTGCCGCCGGTGACCGACGTGGACAGCGCGGCCCGTACGGTACGGGTCGCCGGTGGCGTTCGGTACGCCGAACTGGCCCGCGCGGTCGCCTCCCACGGCCTCGCGCTGCCCAACATGGCCTCGCTGCCGCACATCTCGGTGGCCGGCTCGGTGGCGACCGGCACCCACGGCTCGGGCGTCGGCAACGGGCCGCTCGCGTCGGCCGTGCGGGAGGTGGAGCTGGTCACGGCCGACGGCTCCGCGCTCACCATCGGCCGGGACGACCCGCGCTTCGGCGGCGCGGTCACCTCGCTGGGCGCGCTCGGCGTGGTCACCGCGCTCACCCTGGACCTGGTGCCCTCCTTCGACGTGGAGCAGTACGTCTTCACCGAACTCCCGCTGGCCGGGCTCGACTTGGCGGCCTTCGGCACGGTCATGTCGACGGCGTACAGCGTCAGCCTGTTCACCGACTGGCGGGCGCCCGGGTTCCGGCAGGTCTGGGTCAAGCGGCGGACGGACCAGCCGCTCGCCGACTTCCCGTGGGCCGCGCCCGCCACCGAGAAGATGCACCCGGTGCCGGGGATGCCCGCGGTCAACTGCACCGAGCAGTTCGGGGTGCCGGGTCCCTGGCACGACCGACTGCCTCACTTCCGGGCCGAGTTCACACCGAGCAGCGGCGCCGAGCTCCAGTCGGAGTACCTGCTGCCGCGCGAGCACGCCGTCGAGGCGCTGCACGCGGTGGACGGCATCCGGGAGACGGTCGCCGGGGTGCTCCAGATCTGCGAGGTGCGGACCGTGGCCGCCGACGGGCAGTGGCTGAGCCCCTCCCACGGCCGGGACACCGTGGCCCTGCACTTCACCTGGATCGAGGACACGGCGGCGGTCCTGCCGGTGGTGCGCCGGCTGGAGGAGGCACTGGCCCCCTTCGACGCGCGGCCGCACTGGGGGAAGGTGTTCACCACGCCCGCTGGGGTGCTGCGCGAGCTCTACCCGAGGCTCGGCGACTTCCGGAAGCTGGCGCGTGAGCTGGACCCCGGGGCAAAATTCGCCAACGCCTTCGTCACGGACGTACTCGCCGACTGACTTTATAAAGCCCCTTTCCTAACCCCTTGTACAAAGTCCCCCGCAGCCCATAGCCTTGCGCCGCGCCGGTGCCACTGTCGTCCCGGCATGAGCGAAGGGATGGGGCAGGCCCGGTGAAGCGCACATCACGCGACATCCGCACCGCGAACCGCTACGAGGTGTTGCGCCAGATCATCGCCGAGTCGCCCACCTCCCGGCAGGAGCTGGCGGCGGCCACCGGGCTGAGCCTGGCCACCGTCGCCACGCTCGTGGGCGAGCTGCTCGACCTCCGCATGATCACGGAGGTCGGGTTCGAGGAGTCGGCCGGCGGGCGCCCGAGGGGACTCGTGGCCGTCAACGCGTCGGGGGGCGCGTTGATCGGCGTGGACATCGCGGAGACGTACGTCCATGTCGAGCTGTTCGACCTCGCGCTGAACGTCCTGGCCCGCGCCGAGGAGGACGTCCGCCCCGGCGAGAGCCTGCCCGAGCAGGTGGTCAGCCATGTCGCGGCCGCCGTCGGCTCGGTGGTCGCGCAGGCCGGGATCGAGGGCGCCCGGGTGCTCGGCGTCGGGGTGAGCGTGCCGGGACAGGTGGACCGCGCGACCGGCATCTCGGAGTACGCGCCGAACTGGGACTGGCACGACGTGCCACTGCTCGACCTGCTCTCCGAGTACATCGCCTACCCCCTCTATCTGGACAATCCGCTGCGTGCCGTCGCCGTGGCCGAGCAGTGGTTCGGGGCCGCGCGCGGGCGCGGGAACGCCGTCGTGGTCACCCTCGGCACCGGCGTGGGCGCCGGGCTCGTCCTGGGCGGAGCCCTGCACCGCGGCGTCTCCAACAGCGCCGGCGAGTGGGGCCACAACACGATCGTCCTCGACGGGCGGCTGTGCCGCTGCGGCAACCACGGCTGCGTGGAGACGTACGTGGGCGCGCCCGGGATCATGCTGAACCTGCGGGAGCTGAGCCCCGACAGCGAGCTGCTGCACCCGGGCGACCAGACCGCGACGATCGACGCGCTGGCCCGGGGGATGCGGGGCCGGGACCCGGTGGCGACCGAGGTCGTCCGGCACACCGCCCGCTATCTGGGCGCCTCGATCGCGCACCTGGTCAACCTGGTCAACCCCGAGGTGGTCGTGCTCAGCAGCTGGGTCGCGGCCGCCCTCGGCGAGCCCTTGGTCGCGGAGGTGCGCGAGGCCGTCGCCCGGCACGCGCTGCCCCGGCCGATGGCCGCCACCGAGATCGTCCTCTCCCCGATCCCCACCGACCCGGCGTGTCTGGGCGCGGCGACGTTCGCGCTCGAAGGGGCGCTGCAGTCGGTCGGGCAGAGGTCCGCGAAACGCACCACCCCGGCGAGGACCAAGGCGCACGACCCCCGCTAGGAGCCGTACCGCACCACCTTCACGACGACGGAAGGGATGCACGTGTCTCACCCCCACCGCAAGAGATCGGCCCTGCTGACAGCCGCAGCCGCGTTCGCTGTCGCGGGACCGCTGATATCCGCTCCACCGGCGTCGGCCGCCACCCCCACGGTGGCCGAAGTCTCCCCGCACGCCGCCCAGACCATCGACAACATCGGTGCCTCGGGCGCCTGGTGGGTCAACGACCTGAAGAACTTCGACCCGAAGGTCCAGGCCCGGGTGTCCAGGCTGCTGTTCTCCAAGGACGGTCTGGCGCTCAGCAGTTACCGCTACAACATCGGCGGCGGCGGCACCGCCGTGACCTACGCGCCGCGCGCCCCCGAGACCTTCGTCAAGGACGACGGGTCCTACGACTGGAGCAAGGACAAGGCGGGCCGTACGTTCCTGTACGCGGCCGCCAGGTACGGCGTGAAGGACCTGATCGCCTTCGTCAACAGCGCGCCCGCGCAGTGGAAGACCAACGCCAAGAGCTGCGGCGGGTATCTGAAGGCGGAGAACACGCAGGACTACGCGAAGTACGTCGCCGACGTCACCGACCACTTCGCGAAGCAGGGCGTGCGGTTCGACTACATCAGCCCCTTCAACGAGCCGACCAACAGCTTCGAGGACTGCGGCCAGGAGGGCATGCTGGTCCCGGTCGACCAACGCGACGACATCGTGCGGGCGTTGGGCGCCGAGCAGCAGGCCCGCGGTCAGAGGACCGGCATCATCGCGGACGAGTCCAGCTCCACGGTGAGCTTCAACACCGAGCTCCCGCAGTGGATCTCGCAGCCGGACACCGCCCAGTACGTCGACAAGCTCGCCCACCACACGTACAACAACCCGGGCGACGACCAGCGGGCGAAGATCTACGAGACGTCCAGGTCGGTCGGCAAGCAGTCCTGGTCCACGGAGATCTGCTGCTTCGGCAAGGGCGGCACCGGCTGGGCGCAGGAGTACGACCCCACGATCGACGGCGGCCTGAACCTCTCCCGGATCATCTACAAGGACTTCGCGACCGCGCACGACTCGGCGTTCCAGTGGTGGGTCGCCCTGTCGGAGATGATCGGCAGCGACCCCCTCGCGCGCAACGACGAGGGCTGGAACGACGGCCTGATCTACTACGACCCCGACTACGCCACCAACGGCAACCAGACCCTGTACTTCACCAAGCGGTACTACGCGCTCGGCCAGTACAGCAAGTTCGTCCGGCCGGGCTCGGTCGCCCACAACGTGACCGGCGCGCCGGACGGCGTCGAGGTGTCGACGTACGACGACCACGGCAAGTGGGTCGTCGTGGTCAACAACCACAACACCACCGACACCGCGGTGAAGCTGCACTTCAACAGCAAGGCGCCGGTGCGCGCGAGCAAGGCCGTGCGGACCTCGGCGACCGAGAGCTGGGCGAACGTCGCCAGGCCCGCGGTCAGGGGCGGCACCGCCTCGGCGACCCTGCCGGCCCGGTCCATCACGACGTACGTCCTCGACCAGAAGGACCACGGCACCTCGGCGGTCACGGGCGCGCTCCGGGGCAGGCAGTCCGGCAAGTGCCTGACCGCCGACGCCACGGGCGCGGTGATCACCAGCTGCACGGGCGGGCCCGAGCAGGTGTGGTCGTACGACGCCAAGGGCCGCCTGAAGGGCGTGAACGGCTATCTGACCGCGGGAAGCTCGGGGCTCACCACGAGCCCGGAGGCGACCCGTGACGGCAGCCAGCAGTGGCTGCTGAACTCCAACGGCCAGATCGTCGGCGAGACGTCGGGCACCTGCCTGGACGTCGGCGGACAGGCGACGGCCGACGGCAGCAAGGTCGGCCTGTGGTCCTGCAACGGCGGGGCCAACCAGGCCTGGTCCAGGCAGTAACTCGGCACACCCGCAAGGGGGTTGGGGGCCGCTGGTGCGGCGGCCCGCAACCCCCGGGCGTCCGGTATCCCGAACGCCGCACAACGCTTCGAGCAGACTTCGTCCAACCCCTTGCCGAAGGCTTAGCCGAAGGTTAACGTCCCCGCACCGCCACAGCATTCGAGCCACCTGGCACTGAGCCGCAGAGCCAAGGCGCAGAGCCGCAAGCCGTATTCGAGACAAGGACGTCAGCATGTCGGCAATGAGCAGCACCCCCTGGAACCGTCGTAACGTCATGAAGGCCGCGATGGGTCTGGCCGCAGCGGGCGGACTGGCCGCGTGCGGCAGCAACACCGGCCGGAGCAGCGGAGGGTCGGGCGAAGGACTCACCCAGTACTTCCACGCCTACGGCGAGGCGGGCACGGAGCAGGCCATCAAGAAGTACGCGGCGGCGTACAAGAAGGCCGACGTGAAGACCAACTGGATCACGGGCAGCAACTTCGAGTCCGCGCTCTTCGCGGCCCTGCTCACCAAGAAGGCGCCCGACGTCTTCGAGTTCCACCCGCAGATCCAGATGGTCAAGAGCGGCCAGGTCGCGGACCTGACCGACATCATCGACCCGGTCAAGGACGACTTCAACCCGGCCGACATCAAGTCGCACACGGTGGACGGGAAGATATACGGCGTCCGCATGATCGACGACCCGCAGTTCTTCTTCTACCGCAAGTCGATGCTGGAGAAGGCCAAGGTCGACGTGCCGACCACCCTCGACGAGTTGCTCGTCGCGGCGGAGAAGCTCACCACCAGCAAGGTCAAGGGCGTCTTCCTCGGCAACGACCTCACCCCGGCCATCAACCCGCTGATCTGGTCGGCCGGAGCGGACACCCTCACCCCCGACAACAAGCCCGCCTTCCACACCGACGCGGTCGTCGCCGGCATGAAGCAGCTGCGCCAGCTCTTCACCAGCGGCAACCTGCTGCTCGACGCCCCGGCCGACTACTGGGACCCCTCCGCGATCAACCAGGGCCTGTGCGCCATCCAGTTCTGCGGCATGTGGGCGATGCCCGCCATGCAGCAGGCGCTCGGCGACGACCTCGGCGTCTTCCCCTTCCCCAAGGTCGGCGACAACGGCAAGCAGTCGGTCTACAACGGCGGCTGGTCGATGTTCGTCAACGCCAAGGGCAAGAACGTCGACGCGGCCAAGGAGTACGTGAAGTGGCTGTGGATCGACCAGAAGCAGTACCAGGAGGACTGGGCCACCTCCTACGGCTTCCACATCCCGCCGCGCACCTCCATCGCCGAGTCCGCCACCAAGCTGAAGTCGGGGCTGCCGGCCGAGGGCGTCAAGCTCTTCAACGAGTTCGGGCACTTCGACAACATCGGCTGGACCCAGGCGATGATCACCGCCCTCACCGACGCGTTCGCCAACAGCGTCCGTAAGAACGGCGACCCGAACGCCGCGCTGGCCACCGCGGAGAAGAAGGTCGACGCCGAGCTCAAGAAGCTCTTCGGTTAGGTCGACGGGGAAACCACGACATGTCGACCACCACCACACGCGGGGTCGCCCAGCCCGCCCCGGCCAAGGCCGCACCGGCCCGGCCGCGGCGGGGGCTGCGGGGCAACCCCACCTTCAACTTCTGGCTCTTCACCGGGCCGTTCCTCGTCGGCCTGGCGATCTTCGTCTTCGTGCCGATCGTCTGGAGCATCTGGCTCAGCTTCTTCGACGCGCGCTTCACCGTCACGCCCAGCAAGTTCGTCGGCCTCGACAACTACAAGAGCATGCTGACGAACTCCAACTTCACCGGTTCCCTGGTGACGTTCACGGTGTTCGCCGCGCTCATCGTGCCCCTGACCTGGGCTCTTTCCCTGGCCCTGGCGATGCTGGTGCACCGGCTGCGGTTCATGCGGGCGTTCTTCCGGTCGGTGTTCTTCCTGCCGACCGCCGTGTCGTACGTCGCCGCCGCGCTGATCTGGAAGATGTCCATCTTCA
Source organism: Streptomyces sp. RP5T (assembly GCF_003933965.1). GTDB lineage: Bacteria > Actinomycetota > Actinomycetes > Streptomycetales > Streptomycetaceae > Streptomyces. Next base: position 13,379 of record NZ_RSAJ01000042.1, on the reverse strand, counting down.
CGGGCGTCCGCTTCGGCCTGATGAACACCGTCCTCGGCTGGTTCGGCGTCGAGAACATCGCCTACCTGTCCGACCCGAATCCGCCCTGGTACTGGCTGGTCATCGTGACCGTACGCCTGTGGCTGCAGGCCGGCTTCTACATGATCCTGTTCCTGGCCGCGCTCCAGAACATCCCGGCGGAGCTGTACGAGGCGGCCGCGATCGACGGCGCCAAGCCGGGCTGGCAGACCTTCCGGTACATCACGCTGCCCCAGCTGCGCGCCACCTCCACCGCGGTGATCCTGCTGCTGCTCGTGGCCGCCTACCAGGCGTTCGACGAGTTCTACAACATCGTCACGACCAAGGCGACCTGGGGCCAGACACCTCTCATGGTCTTGTTCAAGACAGCCCTCGGCGACAACCAGGACTACGGCGCCGGCAGCGCGGGCGCCGTCATCCTCACGGTGCTGATCTGCGCCGTCACGCTCCTCCAGGGCAAGTTCATGGGCTTCGGAAGGGGGGAGGACTCCAAGTGACCACCACCGCACCTCAGGTGGGCAAGGACGGCCGCAAGAAGCGTGGCGGCGTCCTCGGCAACACGGGCCTCTACGTCTCCGTCAGTGTCGCCGCCCTGCTGTTCCTGCTCCCCTTCTACCTGATCCTGCGCAACTCCCTGTCCACGGACCCGGAGATCACCGGCGAGAACTGGAAGCTGCTCCCCTCCTTCCAGTGGGGCAACATCAGCGAGCTGTTCAGCGACCCGACGGTGGACTTCGCCCGGTCCATGTGGAACTCGACGGTGATCGCCGTCTCCATGACCGTCGGCACCCTGCTGATCTGCTCCCTGGCCGGCTACGGCCTCGCCCGGATCCCCTACAAGCACGCCAACAAGGTCTTCTACGTCGTCCTCGCGACCCTGATGGTCCCGACCGCCGTCACCTTCGTGCCCAGCTTCGTGCTGGTCTCGTCGCTCGGCTGGATCGACACCTACCGCGGTCTGATCATCCCGGGCCTGTTCAGCGGTTTCACCTGCTTCCTGTTCCGGCAGTACTTCCTCGGGTTCCCGAAGGAGCTGGAGGAGGCGGCCCGCGTGGACGGACTCGGATACTGGGGCGCATACTGGCGCATCGTGGTACCCAACTCGTTGAACTTCTTCGCGGCGATGGCCACGATCACGTTCATCAGCGGGTGGAACGCCTTCCTGTGGCCGTTGGTCATCGGCCAGGACCCCAGCTCCTGGACCGTCCAGGTGGCGCTGTCCTCCTTCATGACCAACCAGACCGTCAACTTCCACCTGATCTTCATGGCCACCGCCATTTCCATCCTGCCCCTGGTGTTCGTGTTCCTCTTCCTCCAGCGCTGGCTGGTCCAGGGAATCGCGCAGACCGGCATCAAGGGCTGACACCTCTCTCTCAGGACCTGGAGACCGATGTCTTTCCGCACCACCAGCAGCGCCTTCGACTACGTCGAGGACGTGTCCCCGGGCAGCGGGGCCCTCCCGCCCCGCGCCTGGTACGCCTCCTCCGACGCGAAGGCCCTGCCCCTCGACGGCGCCTGGCGCTTCCGGCTGTCGGCGACCGCCGACGCCGAGGACGACTCCTTCGCCGAGGAGGGATACGACGCCGCCGGCTGGGCGGAGGTCACGGTCCCCGGGCACTGGGTCCTCCAGGGCGACGGCGCCTTCGGGCTGCCGATCTACACCAACCACCTCTACCCCTTCCCGGTGGACCCGCCGCACGTGCCGACGGAGAACCCGACCGGCGACCACCTGCGGGTCTTCGACCTCCCCGAGGACTGGCCCTCGGACGGCGGCGCGGTCATCCGCTTCGACGGCGTCGAGTCCTGCGCCCGGGTCTGGCTCAACGGCACGGACCTCGGCGAGTTCAAGGGATCCCGGCTCGCGCACGAGTTCGCCGTGGGCCATCTGCTGAAGCCCAAGGGCAACGTCCTGGCCGTCCGTGTGCACCAGTGGTCCGCCGGTTCCTACCTGGAGGACCAGGACCAGTGGTGGCTGCCGGGCATCTTCCGCGAGGTCACCCTGCTGCACCGCCCGGCGGGCAGCGTCCTGGACTACTTCGTGCACGCCTCCTACGACCACGTCACGGGCGAGGGCACCCTGCGCGTCGACTCCGACGTCGACGGACGGGTGCTCGTGCCCGCCCTCGACATCGATGTCGCCACCGGTGAGTCCGTGACCGCCCCGGTGGCCCCCTGGAGCGCCGAGAGCCCCCGGCTCTACGACGGCGAGCTGGTCACCGAGGGCGAGCGGGTCCCGCTGCGCATCGGCTTCCGTACGATCGCGCTGGAAGACGGCCTGATCAAGGTCAACGGCAAGGCGATCCTGTTCAAGGGCGTCAACCGGCACGAGTGGCACCCGGAGACCGGCCGCACCCTGGACCTCGCGACCATGCGCGAGGACGTGCTGCTGATGAAGCGGCACAACCTCAACGCCGTGCGCACCTCGCACTACCCGCCGCACCCGGCCTTCCTGGACCTGTGCGACGAGCTGGGCCTGTGGGTCATCGACGAGTGCGACCTGGAGACCCACGGCTTCACCGAGCAGGGCTGGCGGGACAACCCCGTCGACGACGACCGCTGGACCCCGGCCCTCCTGGACCGCGCGGCCCGCATGGTCGAGCGGGACAAGAACCACCCCTCGATCGTCTTCTGGTCCCTGGGCAACGAGGCCGGCACCGGCCGCGGCCTGACCGCGATGGCCGAGTGGATCCACGGCCGCGACCCCGAGCGGCTCGTGCACTACGAGGGCGACTGGAACTGCCGGGACACCGACGTGTACTCGCGCATGTACGCCTTCCACGGCGAGGTCGAGCAGATCGGCAAGGAGCTCGACGGCGGCACCCACAAGCGCCGCGAGCTGCCGTTCATCCAGTGCGAGTACGGCCACGCCATGGGCAACGGCCCCGGCGGCCTCGCCGACTACCAGGACCTCTTCGAGAAGTACGACCGTCTCCAGGGCGGCTTCATCTGGGAGTGGATCGACCACGGCGTCCAGCACGCCGAGCTGGGCTACGCCTACGGCGGCGACTTCGGCGAGGAGCTGCACGACGGCAACTTCGTCTGCGACGGCCTGGTCTTCCCGGACCGCACGCCGTCCCCCGGGCTCGTCGAGTACAAGAAGGTCATCGAGCCGGTCCGCATCGAGGGCGCCGACGGCACCGTACGCGTCACCAACAAGTACGACTTCGCGGACCTGTCCGGCCTCGCCTTCGAGTGGTCGTACGAGGTGGCGGGCGAGGCGGTCGAGGCGGGCACGCTGGCGGTGCCGGCGCTGGCGCCCGGTGAGTCGGCGGACGTGAAGCTGCCGGAGCCGCCCGCGCACGAGGGCGCGGAGGCGCAGTGGACCGTCCGGGCGCTGCTGGCGTCCGACACGGCCTGGGCGCCGAAGGGCCATGTCGTCGCGTGGGGCCAGCTCCCGGCCGTTGCCGCGGTACGGCCCTCCGTCGCGCCCACCGAACGGCCGGTGCGCGGCGAGAAGCTGATCACCCTGGGCCCGGGCGCCTTCGACGCCCGTACCGGAGCGCTCCGGACGATCGGCGGGGTGGCCGTCGACAACCCGCGGCTGGACGTGTGGCGGGCGACGACCGACAACGACGAGGGCATGGAGTGGCAGTCCGGCATCCAGTACGGCGCGCTGTGGCGCACGCTCGGCCTGCACCGGATGCGGCACCGGCTGTCCTCGGTGGAGGTAGGCGAGGACGCGCTGACGGTCCGCACCCGGGTGGCGCCCGCCGCCCGTGAGGTGGGCCTGGGCGTGGCCTACCGCTGGACCTCGGACGGCTCGCGGCTTCGTCTGACGGTGTCCGTGGGCCCCGACGGCGAGTGGACGCAGCCGCTGCCCCGGCTCGGCATCCGGCTCGGGCTGTCCGCGGCCGACCAGGTGACGTGGTTCGGCGGCGGCCCCGGCGAGGCCTACCCGGACACCCGCAAGGCCTCCATGGTCGGGCGCTGGAACGCGACGGTGGACGAGCTGCAGACCCCGTATCTGCGCCCGCAGGAGAACGGCGCCCGCGCGGATGTGCGCTGGGTGGAACTCGGCGGTCTCAGGATCGAGGGCGACCCGGAGTTCTCCTTCACGGCCCGGCGCTGGACGACGGAGCAGCTGGACGCGGCCACCCACCTCACCGACCTCACCCCGGGCGAGACGGTGTGGGTGAACCTGGACCACGGTCACCACGGCATCGGCACCGCGTCCTGCGGTCCCGGCCCTCTCCCGCAGTACCACCTGCGGGCCGAGCCGGCGGAGTTCTCGTTCGTGTTCTCGGTGATCGATTAGTCCAATGCACAGGTGGATTAATCCATTGCCCGTGTGATCGCGCCTCTGCGACGGTCATGGTGTACCCGCGGCCGGTCGGCCCTCCAAGCCGACCGGCCGCACCTCTTGTTCACCACAAGGGAGTTCACAGCGTGCCCGGAAGCATCGAGGTTCGCGGCCTGTCCCGCACCTTCCACACCACCGTCCGCCGGCCCGGCCTCGCCGGCACCCTGCGCTCCCTGGTCAACCCGCAGCGGGTCGCCAAGCACGCCGTCTCGGACATCACCTTCGACGTGGCGCCCGGCGAACTCCTCGCCCTGCTCGGCCCGAACGGCGCGGGCAAGTCCACCACCATCAAGATGCTCACCGGCATCCTCACGCCCACCTCGGGCGAGGCCCGGGTGGCGGGCGTGGTGCCGTACCGGGATCGCGAACGCAACGCCCGCAACATCGGCGCGGTGTTCGGGCAGCGCACCCAGCTGTGGTGGGACCTGCCGGTGCGCGAGTCGTTCTCGATCCTCCGGGACATCTACGAGGTGCCGAAGGCCGAACACGCGGCCCGGCTCGCGGAGTTCGACGCCATCCTGGAACTGTCCGCGTTCTGGGACACCCGGGTCCGCCATCTCTCCCTCGGCCAGCGGGTGCGCTGCGACCTCGCCGCCGCGCTGCTGCACGACCCGCCGGTCGTCTTCCTCGACGAGCCGACCATCGGCATGGACGTGGTCGTCAAGGAACAGGTGCGGGAGTTCCTGCGCCACCAGGTCGAGGAGCGCGGCCGTACGGTCCTGCTGACCACCCACGACATGACCGAGGTGGAGCGGCTCGCCGAGCGGGTCGTGCTGATCAACCACGGCAGGCTGGTCCTGGACGGCAGCCTGGACGAGATCCGCCGCAGGTTCGGCTCGACGTGGCAGGTCCGGGCGACCCTTGCCGACCCGCACACCGAGGTCGTGCCGCTGCACGGGATCGCCGTCCTGAAGAAGGACGGACCGCAGGTGGTCTTCGGGCCCGACGGCCCCGACTCCCCCACCGTGCACCAGGCGCTCAAGGCCGTCATCGAGCGGTACGAGGTGACGGGCGTCGCCATCGACGAGGCCGACCTGGAGGACGTGATGCGAGCCGCGTACGTGCACGCGGGGCCGGCCGTGGAGGGGGTCTGACATGGCCGTCCTGCACGCCTGGCGCGCCGCCCGGGTCACCCCGCTCGGCGAGCTGCACGCACCGCCGCGGATGACGGCCGTCCTGATCCGCCTCGCCGTCCAGGTGGTCCTGGTGGCCTCCCTGTGGCACGGCCTGTACAGCCACACCGGCACCACCGCGGGCCTCACCGAGAACCAGGCCGTCACGTACGCCGTCCTGGCCGTACTCGCCTCCCGGCTGCGGGAGTTGGACCAGTACACGGGCCGGGACACCGTGCTGCAGCACATGCACTTCGGCACGATCGTCTACTGGTATCTGCGCCCGCTGCCGCCCCAGCGCTACCACGCCCTGCGCGCGCTCGGCGAGCAGCTGTACGGGTTCGCGTGGGCGCTCGGCGGCTATCTGGTCTGCCTGGCGGCGGGGGTGGTGGATCCGCCGAGGTCGGCGGCCGTGGCGGGGGTGTTCGCGCTGAGCCTGCTCCTTGGCCAGCTGGTCCTGTACAACGTGCTGCTGATGCTGGACCAGCTGTGCTTCTGGACGGTCCGCAACAACGCGGCGATGCTGATCCTGATCTTCGCGCAGAACCTGCTGTCCGGGGTGTACGCGCCGCTGTGGTTCTTCCCGGACTGGTTCATCACGCTGAGCGGATTCCTGCCGTTCCAGGCCACGTTGAGCGTGCCGCTGTCGATCTACATCGGCCGCATCCCGCTGTCGGACGCCTTCCCGCAACTGGCGGTCCAGGCCTTCTGGTGCGTGGCGCTCACCCTGTTCACCCGTTTCCTGTGGCGGCGGGCCGCCCGCCGCGTCATCTCCCAAGGAGGCTGAGGCCCGTGAACGGCATGCGGATCGCGTGGCGGGTCACGCGTCTCAACTTCCGTGCGCAGCTGGAGTACCGCACGGAGTTCCTGCTGATGATCGCGATCGGTGCGATCTGGCAGGTGTCGGTGATCGTGTTCGCCACCGTGCTGCTGACCCGGTTCACCGGGATGGGCGGCTGGGACAGCTCGGAGGTCCTGCTGATCCCGGCGACGCGGATGCTGGCGCACGGACTGTTCGTCCTGCTGCTGGGCCGGGTGCACGGCGCGGGCCGGCAGATCCAGGAGGGCAGGATCGACATCTACCTGACCCGCCCGATGCCGGTGCACCGCCAGCTCCAGCTGGCGTTCTTCCCCACGAACGCGATCGGGGACCTGACGGTCGCGGTCGGCCTGATGGTGGGCGCCCTCAGCCGCAGCCAACTGGACTGGACACCGGGCCGGATCTCCTACCTGATCGCGGCGGTCGTCGGCGGCATGCTCCTGGAGGCGGCCCTCTTCACGGCGATCACGTGCGCGGCCCTGCGCTTCCCGGCGGCGGACTACTGGAGCCGCTGGCTGGAGGAACTCCTCGGCACCTTCGGCAGCTACCCCCTCAACGTCCTCCCGAAGGCGGTCGGCGGCCTCCTCACCTACGGCCTCCCCCTCGCCTTCGTCGCCTACTTCCCCGCAGCAGTCCTGACAGGCCACGGCCACGACACGGGCGCCCCGTACTGGCTGGCGGCGGTGTCGCCGCTGCTGGGGGTGGTGGCGTACCTGGGTTCTCGGGTGCTGTGGGGGTGGAGTCTGCGGCATTATGCGGGGGTCAATGGGTGACGCACGGCTCTGCGCGGGCGGCGGTTCTCAAGAGTGCCGGATCGGGGTGAACAGAGCCGCGCCCGCGACGAGTACGCACGCTGTGCCCGCCAGCAGGCCCACCGGTGCTGTGCCGTGGTGGTCCGCCGCCCAGGTCAGGGCGGCCGCGCCGAGCGGGGCCGCTGAGTAGTGGAGGGTCCAGAAGGCGGAGGTGACGCGGCCCAGGAGGGGTTCCGGGGTGACTTCCTGGCGCAGGGACATGGAGCAGGTGCCCGCCATACCGCCGCAGGCGAGGAAGACCGCGGTGAGCAGGGCGACGGCCGGGACGTCACGGGCCCAGCCCAGGCCGGCGAAGGCGAGCCCGCACAGCGCCACCGACCCGGTCCAGACCGCGCCGAAGCCGAGCCGTCGGCGTACCCGTGCCACCAGGAGGGCGCCGGCGATGGTGCCGAGCGCGCCGACGGCCAGGACGGTCCCGACCGTGCCGTCGTCGTGGCCGAGGTCGTGCTTGAGGTGGTAGATGACCAGGTCGTTCAGGCCGAGGGTGAGGAAGCTGAACACGAACAGCAGCACCGTCAGCGAGCGCAGCACGGGGTGTCCGCGCAGGAAGGCCACTCCGGTGCGCAGATCCCGCCACAGGCCGGTGCGTTCGGGCGCCTCGGAGGGGCGGGAACGGAACCGCACGAAGAACGTGCACAGCGCCGACACCCCGAAGCTCGCCGCGTCCACGCCGACGGCGGTCGCGGGTCCGGTCCAGGCCGCGACCACTCCCGCGCACGCCGGTCCCAGCACCCCGGCCGCCGCGGCCGTCGCGTTCAACCGCCCGTTGGCCTCGGTGAGTCGACCGGTTCCGACGAGACCCCGTACGACGGTGACGTACCCGACGGCGAACAGCATGCCGACCGCCTCGCACACCGGCAGCACCGCGTACAGCAGCCAGACCCGCGGGCCGAACAGCCACGCCAGTGGGATCACCCCGTACAGCACCATGCGCACGAGATCGCAGCCGATGAGCAGCCGTCGCCGGTCGACACGGTCCACCACCACACCCGCGAACACGGCGGCGACGACCGACGCGGCGCCGCCGACCGCCGTCAGCAGTCCCATCCGGGCGAGGGAGCCGGTGGTCTCAAGGACCAGCAGGGGCAGGGCGATCAGGGCGAAGGAGTCACCGAGGACGGAGAGGGTCTGGGCGGCCCAGAAGACGGCGAAGTCGCGTTGTCGCCCGAGCGGGAGTGAACGGGCCTGTGGCGAAGGGGACTTGCCGGTCGTCCCGTCCCGTTGTGCCTCGTACGGCATGCCCCTCCCCTGGGTCCGCGGCAACCCTACGACCGGCGGTGACGGCTCCCCACTGAATTACCGCGCCCAGGGTGCAGTGTCAGTGGTCCGCGCAGCACGGTGTCGGGTCCGGCACCTCGAAGGGGACGAGGGTGCCGCCGGCCGCGGGCATGGCGATCAGCACCAGAGCCCCGTCCTGCCATTGCGGTCGTACGTGGTCACGCGTCACCAGCTCTGTGTCCGACGGCGGTTGCGCCGCCGCACCCAGCACCGTCACGCGGTCGATCGCGGAGCGCGTGAGCAGTTCCGCGATCGTGAGCGTGCCGGTGAGGGAGCCGACGCCGGGGTAGATCACGGCACGGCCGACCGTGTCCGGCACGCCCTGCGACACCCCGAGTCCCCCGAGCCGCTCCTGGGCGGTGCGCAGGAGCGGCTCCGAGGGAAGGCAGAGGGACACCACCACGCGGGGACGGTCCCCGCGGACCAGGTGGGTGCAGCCGAACGCGCCCTCCGGGAGAGCCAGCGCGTGGAGCAGGTGATCGGCCGCGCGCAGGTCGCGGACGCCCGCGTCCACGGTGAGGGCGTACGGCGTCACGAGGGCAGGACCCACACGGGGTTGGAGTAGAACCACAGGTCGCGCCACGGGTCGGCGTCACCGACGACGTCGATGGCCGGACCCGCCGGATCGACCGCCGCGCCCATCGGACCGACGCCGGACCGGTTGCCGTCGGTACCGCGCAGACGTACGTACAACGGGCTTTCCACGCGGCCGAGTTCGAACCTCAGGCGGACCGTGCCGGTCGCCTTGTCGATGTCGTACGACTTCACGACCCTCGCCGTCGGAGCGGTGAAGGTGTCCTTGTCGGAGACCGGGCCGGTCACTTCGCCCCGGATGACGTCCACGCGGGCCAACCGGGGTGTGAAGCCCGCCCAGTTGGGCCCGCCCGCGAGGGCCACGTCGACGGTGAGCGTGACGGCGGCCCCCTTCTTGACGTGCAGCGCGCCGCCGAGCGTGGCCCAGCGGCCGCCGCCCGAGACCCGCACGTCGAGGCCGCTGATCAGCTGACCGTGGTCGACCCAGACACGGCCGGCGCGGATGCCGTCCATGACGGCGGCGTAGGAGAAGCCGTCCGCGCCGACGTGGGTCCGGCTGTACTGGCCGGGCCAGTAGTCGCCCTGGGTGATGTCGATACGGCCGCCGTAGACCGGATCCGGGTAGCGGCCGTCGGTGTCGAAGTCGCCGGGGCCGCGCACCGCCGTGTCGGCGTACACCTGGTGGGAGTCGGAGTTGGCGGTGATCCACCAGGGTTTGCCCTCGGCCAGGAGGCTGTCCCACAGCCCGCCCACCGTGGCGGTCATCCAGTCGAAGCCGCCCCAGGTGCGGTAGCTCTCCGGCGGGTAGCCCGCGAAGGAGTTGGCGCTCGGGCTGTTGTCGTAGATGCCGCGGGCGCGGGCCATGCCGAGCGGGGCGGGCAGTCCGGCGGCCTGGTGGCCGGGCGCGCCCTCGAAGCCGACGGCGATCTGGTGCCGCGGGTCGGTCGCGTCGCGCCAGGCCCGGATCTCGTGCGGGGAGTCGACACCGCGCCGCGCCGGGTGGTTGGCGAGCATCAGCGCGTCCTTGACCTTGCGACGGCGGACCTGCTCACCGAGGAAGGCGAGCCCGGCGACGGCGAGGGCCTCGTTGGCCGGCGTCGAGTCGGAGGCGCCCTTCACGCTGCCGTCGTATTCGGTCTCGAACTGCTTGAGGACCGACACCTCGTGCTTGCCGGGGTGCACGAAGACGGTGCCGTGCTCGGCGCCGGGGATGTTCCACTCCAGGCCCTGGAAGACGAGAGTGTCCTCGTACGCGTCCCGGGCCGCCCTGATGTCCGGGTTGACCTTGTCGACACCGATCCTGGCGTGCGTCGCGCTTCCGTGGTCGGTGATGACCAGCCAGTCCATGCCGTGCCGGGCGCCCTGTCTGACCTGGTCGACGACGCGGTACTTTCCGTCACTGCTGTACTGGGTGTGGATGTGGTGGTCGCCGGCCAGCCAGAGGAAGCCGCCCGTGCGACGGCCGCCGGTGGCGGCCCGGGCGGGCGCGGCCGCCGTCGGGCCGAGGACGCTCCCGGCGGTCAGCCCCGCGCCGAGGAGCCCGGCGCGGCGCAACAGCGTGCGGCGCGAGGCCTGTTCCGGGGTGAGGGCCTCGTCGGGGACGGAGCTGTCGAAGGCGGCGGGCAGGGGCGCGGTGGGCGCGTGGTCGTGGTCATGGCCGTGCTCGTGCCCGTGGTGGTGATGCCCGTGATGCCCGTGCCCCATGAACGCCTCCTGGATTCCGCTGCCTTCGGCGGCATCTCCACGCCGCCTGTGGAGGATCGAGGCGGAACATGAACTCCCCACGACCGCAAGGTGATCGGCGCCCGTCCCTGGCACGGCGGCTCACCATGAGGCGGCAGCACGGACACTGCCGATGTCTCCGCGGCCGGCCCCTGCGGCGGTCCCGGCCGGCCGCCCTCCTCCCCGCGAACCACAATTTACTAGCCAAAAACCTAGGAGCCCTAGCTATCCTGTTCGCATGAGCCCCCGTGCCGGCCTCACCGCCGACCGCCTCACCGAGGCAGCAGCCGACCTCGCCGACGAGATCGGCTTCGAGAACATCACCCTGGCCGCCCTCGCCAAGCGTTTCGGCGTGAAGGACGCGAGCCTCTACTCGCACGTCAGGAACCTCCAGGACCTGCGCACCCGGGTCGCCCTGCTCGCCGGCGGCGAGATGATCGACCGGATCGCCGTCGCGGTGGCGGGGCGGGCCGGGAAGGAGGCCCTGGCCGCCTTCGCGGACGCCTACCGGGCGTACGCACTGGAGCGGCCGGGGCGGTACGCGGCCACCCAGATCCGGATCGACCAGACGCTGATCGCCGACACCCCCGCGCTTCGGCGCACCGCCGAGATCACGTACGGCATGCTCCGCGCCTACGGCCTCGCCGAACCCGATCTCACGGACGCGGTACGCCTGTTGCGCGCCACCTTCCACGGCTACTGCGCCCTGGAGGCGGGCGGCGGCTTCGGCGCGCCCCGCGACGTACAGAAGTCCTGGGAGAGGGCGGTCGACGCCCTGCACGTGGCCCTCACCGACTGGCCCCACGAGGAGAAGACCGATGATGACTGACCCGCACTACGACGTCACCGGACACGGCCCGGTCCTGCTGATCGTCCCCGGCGGCGCGGGCCACCCCATGGGGCTCGGCCCGGTGACGGACGCGCTCTCCGCACACTTCACGGTCGTCACCTACGACCCCCTCGGCCTCGCCCACGGCCGCCTCGGCGAGCCCGTCGCGGACCAGCGGGTCCAGGACTGGAGCGACGGGGCGCGGCGGGTGCTGGACGAGATGCTCGGGGAGGGTGAGTCGGCGTACGTGTTCGGCACCAGCGCGGGCGCCGTCGCCGCCCTCGATCTGCTCGCCCGGCACGGGGAGCGGCTGCGGCACGTCGTCGTGCACGAGCCGCCGTGCGTGGGGGTGCTGCCGGACGGGGCACGGCAGCAGGCGGCGTTCCGGAACGTCTGTGCCGTCTACCGGGCCAAGGGGCTCGCGGCGGCGGGCGCCCTGATGACGGCCGTACTGGAGGAGCGGGACGCGGAAGAGCTCCCGGAGGGGCAACCCCTGTCCCGCGAGGAGGAGTTGACGACCCCGATGGCGCTCTCCCTCGCGCATGTCCTTGAGCCCTTCACGGCGTACGTTCCTGAGGCGGGCCCGTCGCAGGCCCGCCTCACCGTCGCCGCGGGGACCGACTCGCGCGGTCAACTCCTGTATCGCACTGCCGAGTTCCTGTCGAAGGCGCGACAGGCCGACTTCGTCGAGTTTCCCGGCGGTCACATCGGCATCCTCCAGCACTCGTCGGCCTACGCCGACCTGCTCACGCGGACGTTCCTCGGGGCCGTCCCGCGGTCATGAGAGGTCGCCGAGCGCGTCGGCGTAGTACGTGGATTCCGCCAGATGCCGAGCCAGTTGACGGAAGGTCCAGCCCTCGCCAGGTGACCGGTCGAGCTGGTCCTCCGTGAGAGCGTCGAGACGGCTGGCCCAGACGCGGGCGAGCCGGGTGAGACGGCTGCGGGCCTCGTCCAGGTCTTCCCGGGTGAAGGGGGCGAGATCGGCCCCGGTGGTGGTGGCGGACGCGTGCCAGTGGTCGGGCTGCGGCGTCTCGCCGACGAGACGCACCTCCAACTCGGCGAGGTGGTCGATCAGATGATCGGCCACGCGGCGGATCGCCTTGTGCGGTGTGTGGACACGGTCATCGAGATGGACGGGCTTGCCGTCCCAGACGGTCCAGGTCTCGGCCAGGGCGAGGACCTGGTCCACCATGCCGGTGACGGCCTGGGCGGGCGTTTGCTGCGGGTTCTCGGTCATACGGGCACGCTAGGCGGGCGTCGCTTCGGTGGCGGCCTAAGTGTGGTGCCCCCGGGGGGACGAGGACGACGGCGGTGAGCGGTACAAGTCGCTCGAACACGCGCCGCACGACCTCCGCCGGCAGGGCCGGGTTCCCGGCGGCGGTTCCCGCCGAGCCGGTTCCCTTGCGCAGCAGCCCGACCAGGATGCGGACCAGCAGGTGAGGGTGGCGAGCGGCCGTGCTGCGGATGTGTTCGTGCGGGTCCTCCAGCAGTCGTGCCCCGGCCGCCAGAGAGGGCCGCGGGTCGGTCACGGCCCGGCGGCGGGGCTCCTCGCCACCCTCCCGTCCCCGGTCGTGACGTCCACCCCGGTGCTCTCCAGGCGGACCCGCGTCTCGGGGCCCCCGTTCCACGTCACCGTCAACTCCCCGGTCCCTGTGGGCCGTACGGTCACCGTGTCCCGCAACGGGACCGTGTCGGTGTCGGCGGTGAGGCGGGACAGGGCGACGAAGAGGGTGTTCGCCTCGCCCGTCACCCCGGTCAGGTCGTCGTCGAGGCCCACGGCGGGCAGGAGTTCGGAGTGGACGCCGTCCCGGGGAGCCCACCCGGTCACCCGCACCGGCGTCCCGGGCTCGGCCCCGGTCACCAGGAAGGCCCGTACCTCCACGGCGCCCCGCGCGAGGACCGCGCCGACCACGCGCGCGCCCCCTGCCGCCCTGTGCCGCGAGGCGGCCCAGCC
>NZ_RSAJ01000429.1 GCF_003933965.1 Streptomyces sp. RP5T | reverse complement strand
GTCGAGCGCCACCCGGAACTGGCTCGCCGACCTGGTACGCGGTCACATCAAGGAGATCGGGTCGCGGTGTCGGGCTATGCCTGCGGGAAAGGTCGCGGGGATCGTGCCGGCGCGTCCTGCAGTAGGTCCGCACGGAACCGAAGTGGGCGACCGCGCTGGTGCGGGCCCTGTTGGTCCTAACGAACAGGGAAGTTGCCCGATGGCCGACGTTCTTGTCGCTGGATTACCGCACCGGACCTGGCCGAGCATCCCTAAGCTCACGCTCACGCTCACGCACACGCACACGCACACGCACACGCACACGCACACGCCCACCCGACCTGCAGTTTTCACGATGCACACTGTCCACTGGGAAGGCGGCGGGCCTTGATCCGCCCTTCCCGACGGCGGCGGCCCGGTTAGTGCACTCGGTCATCAGCGGGGCCGGCCACGGCCGTGGAGAGGCCTCTCAGCCTGGACAGTCCACCCCATCGGAAGGGCTCCCGACCCGACCCGCGAGACGATCTCCGTCCGGAGTCACCCGGCGTACGGGCCGCGGACGATGCTGTCTCCCGAATGGTCGGGCTTGCCGTTGTAGGGCTGGACGGAGACATCGACGACGGAGTACTCACGCAGGTCGATGTTGCTGGGCACGGGTAGGGAAGCCCGGCCGTCGGAGCCCAGGACGCCCATGGACACGAGCTTGGTGTGGCTACGGTCCATGAGCCACACCTCGAAGTAGCCGGACGTCCGGGGCAGACCCTTGACCGTGATGGCGAGAGTGCGGTGCCCGCTGCCACCGGTCAGCCGTGCGTAACCCGCCGAGTTCGCCTGCAACGAGTCCAGCCGCCTGCCGTCGGTGGCGGATACGGTCGTGTCGTCCCGGGTGACCCACCAGGTGATGGTGCTGCCCGCGGCGGCGCCCAGGAGCGCGGCGCAAGCGGCGAGCGCCACACTCACGCGCTGCAGGCGCCGGGGCCGCCGCGCTCGGACGGCGCTCGGCGAGGGGCGATCCCCTACGGCAGGGGATTCCCCAGCCGTAGGGGATTCTCCAACCGTAGGGGCTTCGCCACCCGTAGGGCCTTCGCCACCCGTGTCCACGGCAGAGGTCTCATCCCGACGCAGACCCAGCTCGTCCCCGATGGAAGTCCACAGATCCGCCGGAGGCGTGAGCAGCTCGTCCTCCTCGGCAACCGGGCCCTTCATGGTGGAAACGACGTGGCGCAGGGCGTCGAGTTCACGCGCGCAGCGCTCACATGTACGCACGTGTTCGTCGTCCGGAGGGGACGGGTCCTCTCCGATAGCCATCAGCGTCAGCGTCTCTTCGTCAGTGTGTTCCACCGTCCACCTCCAATCGCTTCTTCATGCGCATCAGCCCGCGCCGGGTGTTGGTCTTGACGGTGCCCAGCGGAAGACCGGTGCGCTGGGCGATCTGCGCCTGGGTCAGATCCTCGTAGAACGCCAATTCCAGAACGATCCGCTGTTGTTCGGGGAGCCGGTCCAGTTCGTCCGCCAGCACCATGACGTCCACGACGGAATCCGTCGGGGGATCCTGCTCGGGGAGCTCCGAGGCGCCCGCGACGGTGACCGCCTCGATGTCTCTCTGATGCCGGAAGCGGCGGACGAGGGCATCCGCCACCTTCTTGTGGGTGATACCCATCAGCCACGTCTTGAGAGAACCACGCTGCGGATCGTAGCTCTTGCGGCCCCGCCACGCGCCGACGAAGACCTGCTGAGTGACGTCCTTCGCCTCCTCGGGATCGCCCAACTTCCTTGCTGCCACGGTGAAGACCAGTGCGCCCCAACGACGGTAGGCCTCGTTGAGGCAGGACTCGTCGCCGTCGGCGAAACCCTGCCCGAGCTCTTCGTCAGAGCTGGTACTCACGACCGCAACAGTAGCCGCAAGCACCTGGGAGCCGCCCCATATCGGCGTCACGTCGGCGCCTCCACGGCAGTGACGAGCAGATTGTTCTGGTAGCCGCCCTTGTCGGCGAGATAGGGGCCCGCGCAGGTGATCAGGGTCAGGACCGGGGGCCCCTCCCGGCGGAACGCCCCGGACGCCGCGAGGTCCCGTTTGCCGACGGTGCGGCGTGCGCTGACGCGGTACTCGACCACACCACCGTCCTTTTGGCGCATGAGCACCCGGTCTCCTGCCCGGACGTCGTTCAGGACTGCCAGCACCCCCAGCCCGCGCCGTCGTGAGTCGACGTGGCCCACGATGACGGTCGACCCCTCTGCGGAGCCCGGCACCGGCGAGTACCGGTACCACCCGACCTGCTCGGGGTCCTCGGGGATCTCCACCTGACCGTCCGTCGCCACCCCGACCGTCTTGACGGCTGCCCTCACACCGAGGCGCGGCAGGGACAGCGAGGACGGCTCGCTCGCCTTGGCAGGAGACGGTGTCGCGTCGCCGGCCGCGAACGACGGCCTCGGCAGATCCCGGTCAGTCCCCGAGGACGAGACGGACGGGCCGCCCGGCGCCGCACCGAAGTCCTCGGCACCGGCCTTCGGGCCTCCGACCCGGGCATCGACGAGCAGCAGGACGGAGACGACAAGCCCCACGAGGGCAGCACACAGACCTACGACGAGACGACGCCGTGACGAGGTCTTGCTCATGCAGGGTTACCTCTTCAGCGAGAGAGGGGGCAGGGTGCCGCCGTCCGGACGGTGGCGGCACCCCGATGATCGGGCGGGCCTCAGCGCGTGCGGTGGCGCAGCCGCAGAAGCAGTCCCGCGGCGCTCAGGGCAGACACCGCGCCCAAGGACAGGGCACCGAGCGGGAGGCCCTCGTTGTGAGCGGCCGCCGCACCCGTCTCGCCGGCGGGGACACCGCCCGGCGCCGAGTGCATTCCCGTGATGGTCTGCGTCTTGAGCTGCAGGTTCTTGTCATCCGCGCTGCCCCAGGCGTAGACCACCGTGTTGGTGCCCTCGGCCAGGTTCAGATCGGCGGGACCGATCGCCACGGTGTCCGTTCCGGCGAGTACGACGTCGGCGGAGACCGTTCCGGCCGCCACCTCGCCCTTGGCTTCCTTGGGGTTCTCCAAGCCCTTGAAGACGGGTTTCTCGTTGGCCCGGACGTCGACCGCGGGCGCGGCGGCCACGTGCCGAACGGTCAGTCGTGCCTTGCCCGCGGGGATCTTGGACACGTCGTTGACGAACGCGTCGAGCGCGGGCTTCCCGTCGGCCGTGAGGTGGGCGACCAGCGTGGCGTTCGCGCCGGCGGGCACGTCGACCGTCTTCTCGATGGCCGGCGTGCCGTCGGGGCCCTCACCGTCCTTGAAGATCTTGATGTCGTACGAGCCCGCGTCCAGCTTCATCGGCTCCGTGAGGGTGCCCGGTGTGAAGTCCGGGATCAGCTCCTTGTCTCCCGCGTAGACGTCGACGGTCAGCCCCGGTACGCCGTGCAGCACCGACACCGTGGCCTGATCACCAGCGGCTTGCTGCTGATCCGCCGCGGCGGTCCCGGCGCTTGCAGACAGGGCGACGGCGATGGCGACGGCCACGGTGCCGCCCGCAGCGCGTGTGTTCATGGCGCTCTTCCCTTCGATCGGAATCTGCTGGAACGTGTGCGGCAACGCATTCCGTCGAGGGGTGCGGGATGGTTTCACCCGGGTGCAGATCTTTTTGAGCGGCCGATGTCGGGACGAGGACGGATCCGTAGGAGCGAGATCGATCAGAGCGTGGTTCTGGTGGCTGATGTGCCGCTTGCGAAGCCATTTACAGCCCCGAGACCAGCCTCTCGGCTGCATGACGTGATGCCCGACGGGCCCGTGGGCGTGCGCTCCGCCGGTCAGCCGACCAGAAGTGCGTTCCGATCGGCTGACCGACAAGCCCCGCATGTCACATGGTGACCATGACCGTCTTGGTCTCGGTGTAGGCGTCGAGGACGTCGGTGCCGTGTTCGCGGCCGAGCCCCGAGGTCTTGAAGCCTCCGAAGGGGACGGTGCCGGTGCTCATGTCGGCGTAGGTGTTGACCCACACGGTTCCGACTCGCAGGCCGGCTGCGGTGCGCTGGGTGCGGACGAAGTCACGGGTCCATATCGAGGCGGAGAGCCCGTACGAGGTGTCGTTGCCCTTGGCGATGGCGTCCTCGATGTCGGTGAAGGTCATCAACGCGGAGACGGGCCCGAAGATCTCCTCGCGAATGACACGCATGTCCGGTGTCACGTTCTCGAGCAGCACCGGGCGCATGAACAGTCCCTCGGCCTGCCAGTCGCCGCCCTGGTGGACACGGGCGCCTTCCTGGCGAGCGAGGTCGAGGTACCCGTTGACGCGGTCGAAGTGCTCGCGGGAGGCCAGCGGCCCCATCTGGGTGCCCTCGGCGAAAGGGTCACCCGCGACGTAGGAGACCATGGCGGTCAGGAGCAGGTCACGGAACTTGTCCTTGACGCCCTCCTGGACGAAGATCCGGCTCCCGGCCACGCACCCCTGACCGGAGCCCTGGCAGAAGGCCGCGGCTGCGGTCTGCGCCGCCGCCGGCAGGTCGGCGTCGTCGAACACGATCGTCGGAGACTTCCCGCCCAGTTCGAGGGTGACGCGCTTGAGGTCGACCGCGGAGGTCCGCAGGATGTGCCGGCCCGTGGCGACCGAGCCGGTGAAGGAGATCTTGTCCACGCCCGGGTGCTCGATCAGAGCCTGCCCGGTCATGCCCCCGTCACCGGAGACGACGTTGAAGACCCCGGCCGGCAGGTCGGTCTCGGCGGCGATGATCTGCGCCAGCCGGATCGCGGAGAGCGAGGACCAGAGCGCGGGCTTGTGTACGAAGGTGTTGCCGGTCGACAGCGCGGCGCCCAGCTTCCAGCACAGCTGTTGCAGTGGCCCGTTCCAGGCCGTGATCCCGGCTACGACACCGAGCGGTTCGCGCACGGTGTAATGAAACTTGGTGGGGTCGGAGGGCGCGGTCTGGCCGTAGATCTTGGTGGGCCAGCCGGCGTAATGACGCAGTACGTCGACGCACTGGCCCACCAGCCACTGGTTGACCCACAGTGCGCCGCCCATTTCCAGGGAGTCGAGGATGGCGAGTTCCTCACCGTGTGCCTCGATGGCGTCAGCGATCTGCAGCAGTAGTTCGGTTCGACGCTGCGGAGTGATCGCCGACCATGACGGGTCGGCGAACGCGGCCCGGGCAGCCCTCACCGCGGCGTCGATGTCCTCGGCGTCAGCCACCGCGACAGTGGTCAGCGGCTTCTGGGCGGTCGGGTCGATCGTCGGCTCCCAGCGGCCCGAGTGCGGGGCCACGAACTCACCGCCGATGAACAACGGCAGCGGCCCCTCGTCGAGCAGAGCGGGGCGGGGGCGGTCGGGAACCAAGGGAACGAATGACATAAGAGTCCTAACTAGTTGGTTCGGTATGGGGACCGTAACACAACCAGCAGGTTCGGTTAAGGTGGTGCCATGTCTCCCGCTTCCGCGTCCGCCGAGAACGCCCCACGTCGCACCCGCAGCGACGGTCGCGCGACACGGCGCCGCATCCTCGACGCAGCCACCGAGGAGTTCGCCCAGTACGGCATCGCAGGAGCGCGGGTCGACCGCATCGCCGCCAACGCCGGAGCGAACAAGGCCAGGATCTACGCCTACTACGGCAGCAAGGAGGCGCTCTTCGACGCCGTCCTGGCCGACAACGTCACCTCCATCGTCGACGCCGCCACCCTGGACCCAGCCGACCTGCCCGGCTATGCGGTCTCGCTCTACGACGCCTACCTCGCCAACCCCCTCTGGCTCCGGCTCGCCACCTGGACCCGCCTGGAACGCCGCCCGACCGGCCCGCTCTTCTCCGACGGACCCGCCCTCGACGAGCCGAAGCTCGCCCTGATCGCCGCCGAGCAACAGCAGGGCACCATCAACAGCGACTACACCCCGGCCGAGGTCCACGACATGGTGATCGCGCTCTCCCTGACATGGGCCCCCGTCAGCGTCACCACCGCGGCCACCCCCAACGACCCGGAGTCAGTTCACAGTCGACGCCGCCACGTACTCCGCACCGCCGTCGCGCACGCCTTCCGGGCCCGGCAGTGACGCGACGCGGTATCCCGGCCTGACAAACGCCAATTGGCCGCTCCGCACGAGCGGTTCGTGTGCTGGTTCAACCTGGAGCAACCGCGTCAGCCGCCGCTGGCGTATCTGCAGGGGTTGATCGCTCCGGGGGACCGCGGGCTGGTCGCGCTCGCGGAAGCGGAGACGGATTGGCAGGAATGGGTGATCGCCCGGCAGTGCCCGGGCGACTTCCTGTCCGTTCCGCGTATCCCAGGTGACCAGGCGGCCCGCGCAGCCGCCATCGGCCCACCACAGGGTGATCTTCTTGAAGCGGCGCCGCAGACGTTCCAGCAGGTCGCCTGGGCTCCCCAGACCACCCTCGGCCCGCTACGCACGCCACGGACACATCATCAGCTGGAAGGGGTTCGCCGCTCATCTCACCGAGACCTGTGCTGCCGACGGCCCCAACGTGATCGCGGATGTCGCCACCACCGCGGCCACCACCCATGACAGCCAGGTCCTGCCCGGCATCCACACCCGCCTGGCTCGTCGCGGCCTGCTGCCCGCCGAGTACCTGGTCGACGCCGGCTACACCTCCCTGCCCCACCTGGCACAAGCTGCCCGTGAACACCAGGTCACCGTCTCCGGGCCGCTGAAGAGCAACCCCACCCGCCAGCACCGCCGAGGCGAGGGCTTCGCCCGGGACGACTTCCACATCGACTACGACAAGCAGCAGGTCACCTGTCCCCAGGGGCAGGTAGGCGCGGGCTGGCACGGCCCCTACCCGACCTCCTCGCCCACCGCCGCCTTTCTGATCGTGGCACGGGTCACCTAGGGCCAGTGCCGTCCGTGCCCGGCCCGCGCCCAGTGCACCAGCACCGCCGACAGCGCCCGCACCGTGGGCTTTCCCCCGCGCGAGCTCCGTGACCTGCAACTCCGCGTCCGCGCAGAACAGCAGACGCCCGAGTGGAAGGCCCGCTACGCGGTCCGTTCCGGAGTGGAGAGCACGGTCAACGAGCTCGCCCACGGACACGGTATGCGGCACTGCCGCTACCGAGGACAGGGAAAGGTCCACGTCCAGCACGTCCTGACGGCCATTGCCGTCATCATCGAGCGCCTCGGCGGACTGTCACCGGCCGAGGAAGCCCCTACTCCCCGCCGGCCGACTGCCTTCCAGAACCACCTCGACCAGCGTGAGATCCCTGGCCTGAAGTCCTGGCGAACCCTGGGCAGTTGACTCCACCGACACCAAGATCCCCGACAGAGTCAAGGTGAGGTCGTGGCCTCGGGCTCTGGCCTAGTCCTCGAAGGCCCCCGGGGCCTCGAACACCTCGTGGACCACGATGTGCGTATGCATGACCGTGCTGGCCTTTCGGTCTATGTGTGATGGGAGCGGTGCGCTGCGGTAGCTCATGC
>NZ_RSAJ01000428.1 GCF_003933965.1 Streptomyces sp. RP5T | reverse complement strand
GTGCGCGGGGTCATCGGTGCGGCGGGTTCACGGCCGGTCGAGGCCCGTTCGGCAGTGGGCTGCGTCGTGGGTCGAGCGGGAGGGTCGGGATCCGCGTGACCTTGTGATGCGTGGGGTTCCGTTCGGGCCGGATGCCGCGTGTCAGGGTGCTCGGAATACTTGCGCGGCGGGTTCACGGCCGGTCGAGGTCCGTTCGGCAGAGGGTGTGCCACGGGTCGCCTCGGGGATTCGCGTGACCCTGTGACGTGCGGGGCCCGGTCGGGCCGGGCCCCGCACGCAGGGTCAGTGCGTATCGCCGTACCGCGGCGTGCTCACGGCTGGTCGAGGACCGTGCCGGTCAGCGCCGGCCTGTCGGGCAGCGGCTCGGCGTTGCGATCGGTCAGCGCGAGGCGCATCGACTCGGTCGGCTCGGCGACCTGGTCCCGCACGGTCGGCACCACGAAGTCCGTGCTGGTGCTCCCGGGCGGGATGTTCAGCCACACCCACAGGCTCGCGTCGGACAGCCGGCGCTCGGGGTCGGGCACGTCACCGGACCATTCCTTGAGCCACTGCGGGTCCACGTCCTTGGTGGACAGCTCGGTGCCCTCGGTGACCGGAAGCACCCGTACGGGCTGCCAGATGTCCACCGCGGAAGGGGCGTCGATGGACAGCCGCCAGGTCAGCGTCTCGCCCTCGGTCACCCGGTCCGCGACCGGCGACAGGGTGACCACCGGCTCGGGGTCGTCGTTCTCGACGGTGACCCCGCCCCGGTACTTGCCGACGACGGAGCCCCGTACGGCCTTGACGGCGATGTCGTGCTGCACGTCCTCGCCGTACGCGGTGTCGCCCTTCACCTTCACCGGCACGTCGATCGCGTGGCTGCCGGGCCGTACCGTCACCAGCCGCTGCTCGGCCCGCCCGCTGTCCGGGGCGAGGACGTACACGCGGACCTGACCGCTGCCGTGCCCGGAGATCCTCACCGGGACGCGGTAGGTGCGGGTGCCCGAGTCGCCCTCCTTGACGACCGTGCGGCCCACGTCGACGCGGGGCAGCGCGGCCGCCCTGACCGCGGGAGTGCCGGGCGCCCAGCCCCAGGCGTCCATCAGCCAGGCCCGCCCGGAGCGCGAACGGGGCGTCAGCTCAAGGGACTTGACGTGCCGCAGGTCGAGTCCGGCCCGGGTCGCCGCCGACAGCGGGACGCGCAGCTCCTGCGCCCAGTAGGAGGCGGTGTACTGCGAGCCCGGCAGTCCCGTCACCTCGGTCCGGCCGAGCGTCACCCGGCGGTTGGAGGAGTCGGTGACGGCCACGTCGAACTTGGTGCCGCTCGTGTTCGGCGGTACGAAGACCCGCAGCGCGAGCTTCTGGGAGCCGCGCAGGGAGAGCGGCTTGACCGGAGTGACGCGCGCGGCCGTGCCCGGCGCGGACCACTTCAGCGCCACCGCGCTGCGGCCGGTCTCCTTGTTCGTCTCCCACTGCGCGAAGTGCGGGGAGGATCCGAGGGTCTCCGGGGCCAGACAGGCCACGGCCGGGTCGGGGTCGACCGCCGAGCACAGCCGGGCACCGGTCACCTTGGCGCCGCTGTCCGGCAGGAAGCCGCCGCTGCGGCGGCCGCCGACCGCGTGGGTGAGCACCCGGGCCGGATCGGCGGACGGGGCCCGCTTCCCGGAACCGTCGAGCAGCGGACGCACCCGGTCGTCCCCGGAGAGGAAGAGCCGGGCCGCGGCCGCGATGTACGTGGCCCCCGCCCTGTGCTGCTGGGTGGCGGTCAGACGGGTCGCCGCACCCGGCGAGCACACCGGGTCGGGGTGGTCCGGGTCGGCTCCGAAGTCGTCCTGGGCCGGGGCCTGGGCCTCGCCCGGGGTCCACTCGCTGTTGAAGAAGTTGTGGTTGGCGCCGACGACGTAGACCGCGCTTTGCAGCGCGGCGCCCCGGCTGACCCCACGCGTCCCGTCGACGAAGTCCTCGCCCTGAAGGTCCGACACGTCGCCGTCGCAGCCCGGCAACAGCGTCACGGACGGGACGTCGGCGACCGGATTCTGGCCGAAGATCGTCGGTCCGATGAGCACGGTCCCGCGCACCTTCCAGCGCACCGGACCCCGGTAGCCGTCCTCCGCCGCGGGCGGCGGGTAGAGGCTGTCCATGGCGGCCCGGTTCACGCCCTCGCCGCCCCGCGAGTGACCGACGAGCAGGACCCGGGCGAGATCCGCCTTCGCCGCGGCACGGACCACGGCCGGGGCCGAGGAGCGGTGGGCGCCCCAGTCGGCCCAGCGGGCGAGGTGCTGCCGTACCAGCGAGGAGCGCGCCTGCGCGCCGGCGTCCTCGGCCTCCCAGTCCTGGGCGTTGATGCTGTTGGCCGAGATCGACACCGTCACATAGCCCTGGGAGGCGAGCAGTCGCTGGTCGCGCAGATAGCCCAGGTGGCTCGGGATCGGCTTGTAGCCGGCCGCGCAGGGCCAGTCGCCGGTCACGTCGTCCTCGGAGCCCGGCTTGTAGCAGGTGTTGTGACGGCCGTGCAGGAACAGCGCGAGCGGCCGGCTGCCGGGGGCGTTCTTGGGTGCCACGACCTCGGCGGTCATCTCCACCGGGGTGCGGTACCCGGGCAGACGCACAGGGGGGAGGTCGTACGTGCCGGTGACGGTGCGGTACGAGCCGGGCCTGCCCGGATCCACACCGTTGGCCGGCGCTTGCGCGGGCAACTGCGGCGCGCGCAGGCCGGACGGGTTGCTGTCCTCCTGCGCGTCCAACCGGCGTCCCGCCGCCGTGACTTGGAGGTCGGTCAGCCGTGCGGGCCGCGCGTCGGTGAGGGCGAGCCGGAAGGTCCGGCCGTCCTTCGCCGGCTTCGGAACCCCGAGCAGCCGGTCCCCGGTACGGAACTCGACGCGCGCGTCCCCCATGGGCACCGTCTCGGGTGCGCGCCAGACCAGCTCACGCGCTCCGCGTTCCCCGTCGATCCGCCACCCCGGCGGAAGTGGTCGGTCGTCCGCTGCACTCAACGGGCCCGATGCGTGCGGCTGTTGCGCCTGTGCCAGTCCGGGCGAGCCCGCCAGGGCCGCCAGCACCGCCACGGCGGTCACACATATTCGCCGGGCACGGATCAATGGTTCTCTCCTCAAAACCCCGTGCGCAGACCACCCGTCGGTCCCGGGCGTCTCTCGCGTCACGTAGGACGGGGGAGGGGTGTCTGTGGGTTGTCTGTGCGCGGCCGTCGCCCGCGGGCGAGTGGCGCGAACAAGCCAGAAGCGTCACGGGGACTAGCGCCCCACCCGATGGGGGAAGCGCTTTCCATGAGCCGAACTCCCCCTCTCCGCACAGCAGTCGTCGGCACCGGCCACCGCGCCCAGCTGTTCACCCGGGCCCTCGCCGCCCGCCCCGGCCACCGCGTCGCAGCCCTGTGCGACCCCAGCCCCACCCGCATGGCCTTCCACAACCGCCTGCTCGGCGAAGCCGGCGAACCGGCCGCCGCCCAGTGGGAGCCCGACCGCTTCGCCGGCCTGCTCACCGCGGAGGGCATCGACGAGGTCGTCGTCACCACCGTCGACGCCGAGCACGACCGCTACATCGTCCCCGCCCTGCGGGCCGGCTGCCGGGTGGTCACCGAGAAGCCGATGACCGTCGACGCCGGGCGCTGCGCCCGCATCCTGGAGACGGTCAAGGACACCGGCAACTCCCTGACCGTCGCCTTCAACTACCGCTTCAACCCCGTCCACGAGAAGGTCCGCGCCCTGCTGGCCGACGGCGCGATCGGCGAGATCCTCTCCGTGCACTTCGAGTGGCTCCTCGACACCCGGCACGGAGCGGACTACTTCCGCCGCTGGCACCGCGAGAAGCGGCACAGCGGCGGCCTGATGGTCCACAAGGCGAGCCACCACTTCGACCTGGTCAACTGGTGGCTCGCCGACGAGCCGCAGGAGGTCTTCGGCTACGGGCGGCTCGGTTTCTACGGCCCCGAGGCCGGCGCACGCCACGGTCTGCGCCGCGACTACACACGGGCCCACGGGGCGGAACCGGCCGCCGACGACCCCTTCGCCCTCGACCTCGCGTCCGACGACACCCTGCGCGCCCTGTACCTCGACGCCGAGCGGGACGACGGATACCTGCGCGACCGCAACGTCTTCGACGGGCCCGTCACCATCGAGGACGACATGGCGCTGGTGGTCCGCCACGCCCGCGGCGCGACGATGACGTACCACCTCACCGCCTACTCCCCGTGGGAGGGCTACCGGGTTATGTTCAACGGCAGCGCGGGCCGGCTGGAACTGGAGGTCGAGGAGAGCCGCTGGCAGGCGCCCCTGACCAGGATCACCTCGGCGAGCGGCGCGCTGCACGGGGACACCGCGGCCGACCACGCGGGCGGCGCGCGTCTCACGCTGCGGCCCCTGTGGCAGTCCCCGGTCGACGTGCCCCTCGTCACCGCGCACGAGGCGCACGGCGGGGGAGACCCGCGCATGCTCGACGCGCTCTTCGGCCCCGTGGACCCCGGCCCGGGAGACGCGGGCGAGGACGCCGGTGCCGCGACGCATCCGACGGCCACCGAACGCGACGGTGCCCTGGCGCTGGGCGTCGGCATCGCGGCCAACGAGTGCTTTCGGACGGGGCGGCCGGTGCGGGTGCGCGACCTGATCCCGGCGGCGTGGTGAGGCCCGGGTTTCCGAGCACCCGGCCGCCGCCGACGGGGTGTCAGCTCCAGGCGCGGTAGGGCTCGTCGAGCAGCTGGAAGACGGGCTCGCCGCGCACCGGGTCCTTGGCCGTGGACATCCGTACCCGGTCACCGCTGTGGATCGCGGCGGGCGGGCCCATGACGCGGCCCCGGACGACGAATCCCTCGGCCAGCTCGATCAGCGACACATTGCGTGCGGCGGGGGTGTTGCGGTGGACCACCGTGGAGTGCCGGACCGTGCCGACGCCCTCGCTGCGCTCGGTGCGCAGGTCGCCGCCCTGGCAGACCGGACACAGCAGGCGGTGGTACATCGCCGTACCGCACCAGGTGCAGCGCTGGAAGAGGATCGCGTCCGTGGCCGGGGCGGCGGGCTCGAGTACGCCCGTGCCGAAGCCGGCTGCCTGACGAGCAATGCCTGAGTGGTGGTACACGCTGGTCAACTCCCTGCGCTCGGCCGGAATCCCACGTGCTCGGGTAACCGTGCACGGACGTGCGCGGCTCCCGTGCCGCCGTGCACACCGTCAGCGTATGGCACTGAGTGTCAGCCGTAAAGGTACTGCGTACCCTCAACTTCACTGAAGGGAAGCCGGCGGCCGCGGCGGCTCAGTCCCGGTCGAGCGTGGACTCGATCTCCTGGACCACCCGCCACAGGGGCGCGCCGCGGCGGGAGACGATCACCACCACGTCCTCGGCCGGCTCGCCGGCGGGCGGCGGGCCCGGCGCCCCGAAGGCGGCCTGCACATAGCCCAGCGCGTGCTCCACGGCCTGCTCGGCGTCGCCGTGCCCGTCCGAGCGCAGCCAGGAGCGCAGGGCGTTGTTGTGCGCCGCGGCGACGGCGGCGGCGATCACGTCGGCCCTGAGCGTCCCGTCGTGCAGCCCCTTCAGGCGCCCGCGCAGATACTCGGCGAAGGACCGCTCGTAGCGCCACACCACGGACAGCTCGTAGGCGCGCAGGCCCGGCACCTGCTTGGTGAGGCGGTAGCGCTGCACGGAGAAGGTGGGGTTCTCGGTGTACATGCGCAGCACCAGCCGTACCGCCTCGCAGACCCGCTCCAGGGGATCGCACCCGGGGTCGCTCGCGGCCAGGAAGGCCGTCATGTCGGCCAGGCAGCGCTCGTGGTCCGGGAAGACCACGTCCTCCTTGGACGGGAAGTACCGGAAGAACGAGCGGCGCCCGACCCCGGCGAGCGCGACGATGTCGTCGATGGTGGTCTGCTCGTAACCCCGTTCCAGGAACAGCTGGAAGGCGGCCGCGACCAGCGCGTCCCGCATGGCGGGCTTGGTGGAGCTCATGGTCGCGAACGTAGCACCTGAACTACCGATATGGCACTGGGTGCAGCCTGTCGAGGGAACTGAGTGCAACGCCCTGCGTTGTCGGGCTGCCGCCCGGCCGCATACGATCGGCGCCCGCCCGCCGAGGAGTCCCGCATGTCCCGCCGCCCCGCCCTCCTGTACGTCACCGACCTGGCCTACCGGGCCCGCGGGCGCCGCTACTGCGACGAGGACATCCTCCTGACCGCGCGCCTGCGGGAGGACTTCGACCTCGCCCTGTGCCACCCCCGGGACGCCGCCGCGCTCGCGGCCGGCTTCGACGCCGTCGTGGTCCGCAACAGCGGGCCCGTGCTGGCCCACCAGGAGGCGTACGACGCGTTCCGCGAGCGGGCGCTGCGCGACGGCACGCGCGTGTACAACCCGCTGACCGGCAAGGCCGACATGGCGGGCAAGCAGTACCTGCTCGACCTCACGGCCGCGGGGTACCCCGTCATCCCGACCGTCGACCGCGCCGAGGACCTGGACCGGCTGCCCATGACGGACCGCTACGTCGTCAAGCCCCGGCTCGGCGCCGACTCCATAGGACTGCGGATCGTGCCCGCCGACGAGGTGCGCGACCACGTCGACGGACAGGTCCTCGTCCAGCCGTGCGTCGACTTCACCTACGAGGTGTCCTTCTACTTCGTCGACCACGACTTCCAGTACGCCCTGTACGCCCCGCACCCCGACCGGCGCTGGACCCTGGAGCCGTACCGGCCCACCCCGGACGACCTGGCCTTCGCCCGGCGCTTCGTCGAGTGGAACGACCTCGGCCACGGCATCCAGCGGGTCGACGCCTGCCGGGCGCCCGGCGGCGGACTCCTGCTGGTCGAGCTGGAGGACCTCAACCCGTACCTCTCCCTGGACGCCCTGGACGACGAGCACAGGGACGCCTTCGTCGGGGCCATGAAGGCGTCCCTGCACCGGTTCCTCGACTCCGCCCCCCGATGAGCGCCGGCGCTGAACTCCCGGGCCCCCGGCGCCGTATCACTTGCCGGGGGACGGCTTCAGACCCGTGTGCGCGGGACGGAAGGAGACCAGGATGCCGACACCGTCCGACCGAGGGGCGCCGCCGGACCGGACGCCCCTCGAACCCATCCGGGTGCTGCGGCCTCGCCGTACCGACGCGCTCGCGGAGCTGATGAAGGACCTGCCGCCCCGGCCGGCCGTCGGATACGAATCCTTCTCCCTGCCCGTCACGCCGCCCGGAACCGAGGACGCGACCCAGGAACTGCCGCCGGTCGGCGACGACCGCGCCCGGCGCCCCCGTGACGTCCCCCGTGGACGGGTGCCGGGACTGCGCCGCACGGCGATCGCGGCGGCGGTGACGGCGGCCGCGGTGATCGGCTTCGGCTGTGCGCTCCTGCTCGCCGGACGCACGGGGCACTCCGCCGCGGTGGCGGACCCGCAGCCGACGGCCAGCCC
>NZ_RSAJ01000427.1 GCF_003933965.1 Streptomyces sp. RP5T | reverse complement strand
GTCCAGGGTGGCAGACCGGCCGTGCCCGGCGCCGGGGCGGGGGGCCGGGACGAGGAACGGCGTCCCCCGGGCCGTACGACCCGGCGGACGCCGTCCTTCTCGTGGTGGTGTCAGTTGCGGCGACCGGCCGGATCCTGCACCGGGGTCTCCCGGCCGCTTCCGGAGACCGGCGCGGGGGCGGCGGGTGCCTCCTTCGCCCGGTCCGCGTGCCCCGGCCACCAGGCCGCGTGGCCGATCAGGGCGGTGAGGCTGGGAGTGAAGAACATCGCCATGACGAAGGCGGCGACGGCGATGCCGAAGGAGACCGCGAAGCCCATCTCGGTGAGCAGGGCGTTGCCGGCCAGCATCATCGTGGCGAAGGTCGCCGCCAGGATGAAGCCCGCCGCGGCCACCGTGGGACCGGCGTGCCGCAGGGCCATACCGGCCGCCTCCCGGGGCTCGCGGCCCTCCCGGGCCTCCTCCCTCAGCCGGGCGATCATGAGGATGTTGTAGTCGGTGCCGATCGCGACCACGAACAGATACATGATCACCGGGAGCATGAACATCAGGCCCGAGTGCCCCTGCCCGTCCTGGAAGATCCAGACCGTGGCGCCGAGCGTGGCACCGAAGCCGAGACCCACCGATGCCATCAGGTACCAGGGCGCCACCACACTGCGCAGCAGCAGACCCAGGATGAGCATGATCAGCGCGGCGGCGACGGGGAAGACCGTCCGGTAGTCGTGGTTGACCGCCGTGTCGATGTCCTTGAAGATCGAGGACATACCGCCGACCAGGGCCTCGGTGCCGTCCGGGGCCTCCGCGTGCGCGACCTCGCGGACCCGGCCCACCGTCTCGATGGCCTTGTCCGTCGACGCCTCGTACTTGAGGGTGACGGTGAAGTCGACCGTGGTGCCGCCCTTGTTCAGCTGCGACATGCGCGCGTTCGCCACGCCGTCCACGGCCCCGAGCTTCTTCACGTACCCGTCGAATACCGTCGTGTCGAGGGGCTTGCCGTCGGTGCTCGACAGGTAGACGTCGGTCGGCGCGGCGGCGCCCGCCGAGTACGCCTTCTGCATCTCGTCCTGGACGACCATCGACTCCTTGGTCTTGGGCATGGAGCCGGACGCCAGGTCGAAGGTCGCGTTGTAGCCGAACGTGCCGAGCGACAGCACGACCAGGACGAGCCCGGAGAGCGCGGCGGTGAGCGCCGGACGGTTGCGCACCCCGCGGCCCAGGGCGGCGAACCGGGCGTTCTCCGGCTCGCGTTGCCAGGACTTCGAGGGCCAGAAGACCTTCGGGCCGATGAGGGAGACGACGGCCGGGATCAGCGTCAGGCCCGCGATCAGGGTGACGGTGACCGCGATCGCGAGCGCCGGACCCATCTGCTTGAGGAAGCCCAGCGTCGACAGGACCAGCGCGAGGAAGGCGATGATGACCGCGCCGGCCGCGGAGGCGATGGCCTCGCCGACCCGGTCCACCGCGTTGATCATGGCCTGCTTCGGTTCGTCGCCGAGGCGCAGGCGTTCGCGGTAGCGGAACATCAGGAACAGGAAGTAGTCGGTGCCCACGCCGAACAGCACGACGATCAGGATCGACGAGATCGAGCTGTTGGCCTGGAGGCCGAAGAGCTTGGTGGCGTACGCGATCAGCCCGTTGGCGATCGCCGACACCAGTCCGATCGTGATCAGGGGCAGGACGGCGAGGATCGGCGCCCGGAAGATGATCAGCAGGGTCACCAGGATGATGAGGAAGGTGCCGATGCCGATCAGTGCCTCGCCGCGCTTGGACGAGTCCTGCTGGTCGAGCGCCTGGGCCGCGGAGCCGCCCAGCTTGACCTCCAGGTCCGTCCCCTTGGCCAGTTGCTTGACGTCGTCACGCAACACCTTGGCCGCGTCGGCCTGTTCGGGCTGGCCGGCCTTCTTGCTGTCCATCTGGACCAGGGTCAGGGCGTACTTGCCGTCCGAGGACGGCTGGCCGGGGACGACCTTCTGCACCTGGTCGATCTTCTTCTTGCCGAGCTCGGAGGTGATCCGGGCGACGTCCTTCTGGTCGGCGGCGGTCAGCTTTCCGCCGTCGGTGCGCTGGTACAGCGCGATCGCGGACGGGGTGAAGGCGCTGGGGAACGCCCTCTCCTGAACCTGCGCCGCTTTGATGGACTCGTAACTCTTGGGGAGGAAACTGCTCTCGTCGCTGTTCGAGGGCAGGCTCGGAGCGGTGGCCACGATCGCCACAGCGGCGATCAACCACGCAACGATCGTCCAGACGGGATGTCTGACGACAGCGTTGCCAATACTTCGGAACATGCGGAAGGTCCTCCTGGGAAGGAAGATCACCGCAGCCCGGGGAGCGGTCCCTGGCATCGGCGACCCCCGGCGGTCCCTCTGGGTCCCCCCGTCGGACCGGCCGGAATGGTTGTCTTGAGCTCTCATCGTAGAGATCACGGATCAAGATCGCTTGACCGGGAGTCAGCTTGTCCGGTGACCGGGCCGACAAGCCCGGCGTTCGCCTGGGTCTGGTTGACCGCGTGCAGGATGTCGGTGCCCCGGCGCCGCATGATCTCCTCGTAGATCGGGACGACGATTCCGTACTCCGCGTGCGAACCCGAGTAGCTCAACACCGGGATGTCGTTGGTGGGTATGACACACCCGCGCAGCCGGGGCTGCTCCTTGTCGCACCGGATCTCGCCGCTCGCGGGGCTGGACCAGGAGGCGCTGGGGTCGACCGGGGGCGCACCCGGCATCGTCACGTGCATCTTGTAGTTGGTCCGGAAAGGGGAGCGCGTGGTGTTCGCCGCGAAGGCGTCGCCGCTGCACTTCGTCTTTCCGGTCCTCTGTGCGCCGGGCGTCATCTCGGCGGTGCCGTACCACGGCTGCTTCGTCAGGGTCGTGCAGCCGGTACCGCAGCCCACCTGCATCTTCACCACGAGGCTCTTCACATCGCCGGTGACCCGGACCAGCTTGGCGGTGATCGTCTCGTTGCGGTCGAGGGGCTTGTAGGAGGTGGCGAGCGTGGAACTGACCTGGATGAGGCCGGTGCCGATGGTCCTGCCGTTCGAGTCGTAGAGGGTGTAGGTGACCTCGACGCCGTTCAGGCACAGGCCGCCGGTGCGGCTCCAACGCCAGTTTCCGGGGTCCGTCACCGCGCACGAGGGCGGAGGCGGCTCGGGGTCGTCGGCGTCCGGTTCGAACTCCGTCCCGATGCCGTCGCCCGAGGGGGCGTCGGCGGCGAGGCCGACGGCCGCAAGGGACGGCTCGGTGGCCTGCGTACGGGTCGACCGGCCCGTACCTTCTCCGCCGCCTCCTTCGCCTTGTCCGCGGCGGTCTGGGCACGCGCGGATGCCCCGACGGCCAGGTTCGTCTCACGCTCGGCGCGTTTGCCCTCGCGGACGACGACGGCGACGAGTTCCTCGATCTTCGCCGACTCCTGGTCCCGTGCCCGGGCGATGTGCTGCCCGGCCTCGATGAACCACTCCCCGTCGGACGCGGTGCCGCCGAGGGCGCGGTCGGCGTACTTCTGCACCTCCGGGCCGGCCTGCGTCAGCATGGCGGAGACCTGGACCCGGGCGTCCTCCAGGCGTGCGTCGTACTGGGTGTCGGTGAGAAACGTGATCAGGGTCGGCTGGGTGCCGTTGTTCAGGGCGGCGGTGGCGTCCCGCTGGACCGCCTTGTCGCCGGTGGCCGACACGACACTGGTGGCCACCTGGAGGTCTTCGAGGATGGCCGGTCTGAATCCGTCCCGCAGGAAGTCCGCGATGGCGGCATCACCGCTGTCGAGCGCGGCGACCGCCGCGCGGCGCAGGCCCTTGCCCGCGCGGTCCAGGCTGCCGGCGATGGCGACGCGGTTGTCCTGAACGGTCTGGACCGGCAGTGTCTGGGTCAGGAAGATCTGAATTCCACTGTCGGTGCCGGCCAGGGTCGCGGCGGCCGCGGCCTTGACTCCTATTCCGCCGGACATCCAGGCCTTGACGACTTTCGCCCGCTCGGTGTCCGGCAGCGGGACCGGGTCGGGCGCGGCGCTCTCAGCCGCGGCGGCCACCGGGGTGGGGAGTACCGAGGGTGCGGCGGCCACGGCGGTGGTGGCGGCGAGCGCACCGAGCACGCGGCGGCGGCTCCGGAAAATGGTCTGCACAAGAGATGTGTCCCCGTGAGCCGTTGACGGGGCATGTCGGATCGCATCCCAGGATCGACCGGGTTCCCCGACGTGCCCGCGGAATGGATTCACACCGGATGCGAAGTGGCTTACGAGTGGCGCTTCTTGCCGTATCGGACCCTACCAACTGCCGCAACAAAAGAATCCAGTTGCGGCAGCTCGACTAACAACTTCCTTGCCGCAGCGCGCTCCTGATGGAGCCTCGGAGAGCATTTACAGCTCCTTCACAACTTTCCGCACAACCTTTACCCGGTGTGTCACGGATCACACACTGGGGATGCGGAATGTCGCTTTATGCATCGTTGTATGCGCTCGACCTGGGAGCCACTTCATGTTGGTATGGCGACGCGGATGACGTTTACCGAGACGGGGGACCTCTCGCTTCGAGAGGTAAAGGGACTGTTTTCCAGGGGAATGGGGACATGTCCTGCGGGGGGATATCGATATCGCATTCCCGCGCGCCCGAATTCGCGCCCGGTGATGAACATCCAGCCGTCGGAGACGAACTTGGGGATGCGATGAGGAAATACAGCAGAATGCCCGGACGGCCGCAGCGCAGGCGCCTTGCGCTGCGCGCCCTGGGTGTGGCCGCGGTCGGCGCCCTGGCGTGGATCACGGTGACCGCGGGCATTCCGGGACAGGCGTCGCAGGAGGCGAACCCCACCGCACTGGTCGCGGGGGAGACCCCCGGTTACGCGGTGGAGGACTTCAACTACCCGCTGGCGGACAAGATCCTTGCCGAGAAGAAGATCCTCCTCAAGCGCGGCGACGGGCACATCACCCTGGCCGACTGTGCGAGCGGGACCGGTTTTCTGGAGATCATGGCCCGCGACAAGGCCGACAAGATCTGTTTCAAGGTGGTCGGCGACTCCGGCTGGCTGACTCTGGAGATCCCCGCGGTCTACGCGATCAAGGGCAATGACTACACGACCGCGGTCGACATGACCGTGGGTGCCGAGGAGAAGTCGTTCGACGTCCTCAAGAACTCCTGGACGCCGGTGGGCGAGGCCGCGGACCCGGACGGCCGCGATCACATGCTCGTCGAGATCAGGTCCTCCAAGTAACCCCAGGCCGACACCGCCACGCTCACCGCGCTCCGCGGTCCCGCGCCCATGGGACACGCGGCCACGGGACACGCGGCCCTCGTGACTAGGAATCCACGTTCATGTACCTCTCCAGACGCCCCCGTCTCATCGCGCTGGCCGCTGCGCTGGTCGCGGCCCCCGTCGTGATGGGTTCCGGCAGCGCCACCGCGCTCACCGGAACCGACGCCCCCGCACAGTTGAACTACGTCGCGAAGATAAACGTCGGTGATCAGAGTGCCTGCACCGGCACTCTGATCGACCCGCAGTGGGTCCTGACCGCGGCCACCTGCTTCGCCGCGGACGGCAAACCCCCCGCGGGCAAGCCCGCCGTCACCACCACCGTCACCGTCGGCCGCACCGACCTGACCCAGGCCGGCGGCAGTGTCCTTCAGGGCATCCGGCTCGTCCCGCATGCCGACCGGGATCTGGTGCTCGTCAAACTCGCCGCCAGGATCACCGATCCGGCCGTCACCCCCGTCCGGCTGGCCACCACGCCCGCCACCGCGGGAGAGGAACTGGTGAAGGCCGGATTCGGACGCACCAAGACCGAATGGGTCCCCGACAAGCTCCACTCCGCTGCGTTCACCGTCGCCTCGGTCTCGGACTCGACGGTGGACCTCAACGGCTCCGACACGGCGACCGTCTGCAAGGGCGACGCCGGCGGTCCCGCCCTGCGCACCGTCGACGGCACCACGGAACTCGTCTCCGTCAACTCCCGTTCCTGGCAGGGCGGGTGTCTCGGCATCGACCCCGCCGAGACCCGTACCGGTGCCGTCGACACCCGTGTCGACGACCTCGGCGACTGGGTCGAGCACGCGATCTCCCGCAACCCGGACGACGTCACCGGCGACGGCAAGGCCGACCTCGTGGCCATCAAGGACGACGGGATCCTGTGGGTCTACCCCGGCCTCGGGAAGCCGAGCGGCAGTACCTTCGGCACCCGGTTCCAGGCCGGCACCAGCTGGCAGAGCCAGAACGCCGTGACCGTCGGAGACCTCAACAACGACGGCATCGGTGACCTCCTGTCCCGTCAGGCGTCGGACGGCACGCTGTGGGTCTACCCCGGCACCGGCAAGCCCGGCATGGAAGCCTTCGCGACCCGCTACCAGGTCGGCAGGAGCTGGCAGACGCAGGACGTCACCCGCACCGGGGACTTCAACACCGACGGGCTCACCGACGTACTGACCCGTCAGGCGTCGGACGGCACGCTGTGGGTCTACCCCGGCACCGGCAAGCCCGGCATGGAGGCCCTCGGCACCCGCTACCAGGCCGGCACCGGCTGGGCGAGCATGGACATCATCACCACCGGTGACCTCAACAACGACGGGCGCCCCGACGTGCTGTCCCGTCAGGCGTCGGACGGCACGCTGTGGGTCTACCCGGGCACCGGACGGGCCACCGGCGGCACCTTCGGCACCCGCTTCCAGGTCGGGACCGGCTGGAAGAGCCAGAACGCCCTCCGCACCGGCGACTACAACGGCGACGGGCTCACCGACGTGCTGTCCCGTCAGGCCTCCGACAGCACGCTGTGGGTCTACCCCGGCACCGGCAAGTCCGGCATGGGAACCCTCGGCACCCGCTACCAGGCGGGTACCGGCTGGGGACCGTACCGGATCCTCTGATCACCGACTGCGCCGCAGCGACCGGGGACGGTTCGCCGAGACATCTGCTCTCGGCGAACCGTCCCCGACGGCTTGCGCACCGGGAGGCAGGGGGCTGAGCGGCCCGACAGTGGGTTCAGCGACGTTGACGACAGCCAAAGCCCGCGAGGGCGGAGAAGCCCGGCCATCCGGGTGGCCTTCTGTGCTTCTCCTCACCCGGACCCCCATATATTTACTAGGACGTCCTACTATTTTCTCAGCCCGCGTTCTTCGACGTGTCCCGGAAGGCACCGCCATGAGCGATCTGCATCGCCCCGCCCACCCCGTCCGCCTGGTCACCGCCTCGGCGCTGTTCGACGGGCACGACGCCTCGATCAACATCATGCGGCGGATCTTCCAGTCGCAGGGCGCCGAGGTCATCCACCTCGGCCACAACCGGTCGGTGCGGGAGGTCGTGGACGCGGCTCTGGAGGAGGACGCGCACGGCGTGGCGGTCTCGTCCTACCAGGGCGGACACGTGGAGTACTTCGAATACCTGGTGGCCTCGCTCCGCAAGCAGGGGGCGGAGCACATCCGGGTGGTGGGCGGCGG
>NZ_RSAJ01000426.1 GCF_003933965.1 Streptomyces sp. RP5T | reverse complement strand
ACCTAACGCCGGCGCCCGAACCCCGAGGCGAGCGGCATCCGCAGTCCCAGCGGCGGCGGCGCGGCGAGCGCGTCCTGCACGGGGCGGGACAGCACCCGTCCGAACAGCGCCCCCATCACGAAGTCCTCGGTCAGGGCCTGTACTTCGGCCCGGTACTGGTGCAGTCCGTGACCGTCGGCGTGCACCTCGAACCGGCACACCTCGCGGTTCGCCTTCTTCGCCCGGGACGCCAGCCGGAACGACAACTCCGGGTCCACCTGCTGGTCGTTGGTCCCGTGCACGATCAGCACCCGCCGCCCCACGAGCTGCTTGACCGGCTCGGAGGCGACCGCCACGTCCTCCTCCGGCAGCCAAGGGGCGATCGCGACCACGGAGTTGACGGCCTCGTGCCCGCCCGCGCGCAGTGCGGCCCGCCCGCCCATGCCGATGCCGACCAGGGACACGGGGACGTCGCCGTAGCGCCGTACGACCTCGTCGGCGGCCCAGGTCGCGTCGTGCGCGGGATGCGCCTCGCTGCCGTTCCACCCGCGATAGCGGTAGTGCACCAGATGGACCGCGAGCCCCTCGGCGTGCCCCGCGCGGGCGAGCCGTCGTCCCAACGCCCGCGCGGCGGAGGGGAGTCGCATCGAGGAGGGTCTGCGCAGAGAGGTCTCGTCGCCGCCCGGGAGGAGCAGCACCACCCCGCTCACCGCCACCGGCTCCGGGCCGAGTGTCCTGCCCAGTCGGGCGCTGCGAACCGGCGTCGCTTGCTGTGCCATGACAGAACAGTGTCAGAAGCCGGGGTGTACGACACGGGGCGGGGCGGTCACCGTTACGTATCGGCGGATTCGTACAGGGAGCGCTCTACGCGCGTAGGAGTTAGAGTGCGAAGATGACGAGCCAGACTGACCGGATGGGGAAGTCCCCGAGCCCGGACCAGATCCGCCGGGCGCCCAAGGTTCTGCTGCACGATCACCTCGACGGCGGGCTGCGCCCCGGCACGGTCGTCGACCTCGCCCGGGAGAGCGGGTACGCCGGACTCCCCGAGGACGACGCGGACCGGCTGGGCGTCTGGTTCCGGGAGGCCGCCGACTCCGGTTCGCTGGAGCGGTACTTGGAGACCTTCTCGCACACCGTGGGCGTGATGCAGACCCGTGAGGCGCTGGTGCGGGTGGCCGCCGAGTGTGCCGAGGACCTCGCCGAGGACGGCGTGGTCTACGCGGAGGTGCGCTACGCCCCCGAGCAGCACCTGGAGAAGGGGCTGACCCTCGAAGAGGTCGTCGAGGCCGTCAACGAGGGCTTCCGGGAGGGCGAGCGCAGGGCCAGGGCGAACGGCCACCGCATCCGCGTCGGCGCCCTGCTCACCGCGATGCGGCACGCGGCCCGGGCCCTGGAGATCGCCGAACTCGCCAACCGCTACCGCGACCTGGGCGTCGTCGGGTTCGACATCGCGGGCGCGGAGGC
This sequence comes from Streptomyces sp. RP5T, assembly GCF_003933965.1. Taxonomy (GTDB): domain Bacteria; phylum Actinomycetota; class Actinomycetes; order Streptomycetales; family Streptomycetaceae; genus Streptomyces. The sequence goes on along the minus strand of NZ_RSAJ01000426.1, from coordinate 5,990 downwards.
CGGCTACCCGCCCACCCGGCACCTCGACGCCTTCGAGTACCTCAAGCGCGAGAACAACCACTTCACCATCCACGCCGGCGAGGCCTTCGGGCTGCCGTCGATCTGGCAGGCCCTGCAGTGGTGCGGCGCCGACCGGCTCGGCCACGGGGTGCGCATCATCGACGACATCCAGGTCCACGAGGACGGCACGGTCAAGCTCGGACGGCTGGCCTCCTACGTCCGGGACAAGCGCGTCCCGCTGGAGCTGTGCCCCAGTTCCAATCTCCAGACCGGGGCCGCCTCGTCGTACGCCGAGCACCCGATCGGGCTGCTGCGGCGCCTGCACTTCCGGGCCACCGTGAACACCGACAACCGGCTGATGTCCGGCACCAGCATGAGCCGGGAATTCGAGCACCTTGTCGAGGCGTTCGGTTATTCGCTCGACGACATGCAGTGGTTCTCCGTCAATGCGATGAAATCAGCGTTCATTCCTTTCGATGAACGACTCGCGATGATCAATGACGTCATCAAGCCCGGATATGCCGAGCTGAAGTCCGAATGGCTGTTCCAGCAGACCGCCTCCACCAGCGGTTCTGTGGCCGAAGAGGGCTGACCGCGGAAATCCTCGGGTGCGGAATGCGGGCGGGTGTTCACAATCCGTCCGCATTTCGATGTTTGCGGCGGGTGGGTTCCCGTGTTTACGGTCATGGACCGCTGACATCCCGCAAACCCATTTCGAGGACGCATTTCATGAAGCAGTCTGCTGCCAAGACCCTCGGTGTCGCCGCCCTCGGTGCCGCCTTCGCCGCCGCCGGCGCGGGTGCCGCGAACGCCGCTCCGGCGGTCCCGGACGCCACCCAGGCGCTCGGCTCCGTCTCCCAGGGGCTCCCCACCGAGAACGTCACCAAGGCGCTGCCGGGCGCCGGTGAGGCCCTGGCGCAGGCCCAGCCCGCGGTGGGCACCGGCCTGTCGGCCGCGCAGCCCGCCGTCGAGAAGGTCCTCGCCGACGGCCCGACCGGCCCCGTCGCCGGTCTCCTCGGCGGCCTGCCGATCGGCAAGGTCCTGCCCGGCAGCGGCACCGGCCTCAACGGCCTGCCGCTCGGCTGAGCACCGCCGCTCCTCGCACGCGCCGGTGGGGCGCACCCCGGGATCACGGGGTGCGCCCCACCGGCGTACCTGCACAGGGACTACCAGGCGGTCCGTGCCTTCTCCTCCGAGGGGAACAGGATCCACAGCGCTATGTAGAGCAGGAACTGCGGGCCCGGCAGCAGACAGGACACCAGGAAGATCACGCGCATCGTGGTCGCGGAGGTGCCGAAGCGCCGTGCCAGCGCGGCACACACTCCGCCGATCATGCGGCCGTTGGTGGGGCGGGCGAGGCGGGACATTGCGGCTCCTTCGTGAGCGTCGACGGTCCGGGTCCGAGTGACCCTTTCCAGCTGTCTTCAACGCTACGGAGACGAACAGCACAAAGCGTCGCTCTACGGTGCGATCCCGACCCTGGGAATCGTCGGGGTCCGACCCTGAGCCGGCTCCTCCTGGCGGAGGGCGGCGGGCCGGTGGCGCTCGGCCCCGCGGCGCAGCGAGCGGCGCACCGCCGGCACGATCGCGAGGTGGACGAGCGCGACGCCCGCGGTGTTCAGGAACAGGGAGTCGATGTCGACCACCTGGCCGGGCACCCCGGTCTGGAGCAGCTCTATGCCCAGGGAGATCAGCGCGCCCGCGGCGCAGGTGCGGATCAGCGAGCCGGCGGGGGAGGCCCACAGCCGGCCGTGCACCATCGGGAGCAGTAAGCCGAGCGGGGCCAGAAGCGCGAGCCCCTCGCCGATCCGGCGGGCCGCCTCCTGCCCGCCGAGGGCGAGGTCGGCGCGGATGCCGGCGAACGGGTGCAGGTTGGCGGGGACGACCCAGGGCACGTCCAGCGGGCGCAGCGTGAACCAGGCGACGAACGCGAGGTGTGCGACCAGGAGGGCACCTCCTGCCACACGGACGCGAAGGGCGGCACTGCCGCCGACGAAGCCTTGACGCTGCACGATCCCCAAGACGCCCCGCTCGGCACGATCGGTTCCGGAACCCCCCGAGGTACCTGGGTGAGGCCTGCGCCACACGCGGCGGCCGCCCCCGCGTCAGCCGCCCGTCACCTCGGTCGACGGCGGCTGGTGGCTGCCCGGCTGGGAACGGACCTCGTCCGTGCAGTCGTAGCGGCGCGGCGGCGCGGCCGTGGGACCGCCGAGGATGACGGAGCCGTCGCCCTCGGCCGCGGCCGAGTCGGACAGGGTGCACACGGCCTGGGCGAGGGCGTAGGCGGAGAGTTCGGTGGGCGGGGTGCTGAGCCGGAGCGTGTCCTCGGGGTCCCGGGGCCGCGGCCCGCCGACCGTCATGCCGCCGCGCACGTACGTCTGGTACCCGGCCTCCCGCTCGGCCGCCGACGGCGTCCCGGCGAGCTCGTCGAGAAGCCCCTGCGCGACCAGCACCCGCCGCTCGGAGTCGGCGGTCCCGTCCGGGACCCGCAGGCTCCGGTCGACGGCCACCAGCGACGCCCCGCACAGCAGGAACACCTGTACGGCCAGCCCGTGCGAGGCCTGCTGCGAGGCGTCCGGCTCGGACAGCGAGCACCGCACCCGTGAGGGCGCGGGCCCGAAGTCGGTGGGCACCTCGGTGGGCCGGATCCCGCAGCCGGCGAGCAGCAGTCCCAGCAGGGGCAGCGCCAGCAGCCGCAGCGTCCTTGGCCCGGACCGCGGCGCGTCCGCCCCGTCCCCGCGTCGTTTATCCGGGTGCCTCACGCCTGCCCCTTCTTCGCCCCGTCGTCGTCCTTCTTCTTGGCCTCCATGAGCTGCTCCGCCAGCGCCGAGGCGTCCCGGGGCAGCCGCAGCGTGAAGACGGCGCCCCCGTCCGGGGAGTTCGCCGCGGTGATGCCGCCCCCGTGGATGTGGGCGTTCTCCAGGGCGATCGACAGGCCGAGACCGCTGCCCTCGGAGCGGGGGCGGGAGGCGCTGGCCTTGTAGAAGCGGTCGAAGACATGGGGCAGGACGTCCTCGGGGATGCCGGGGCCGTGGTCGCGGACCCCGATGACCACCTCGTCGTCCGCCGCGCGCACAGCCACCCGCACCGGGGAGCCGCCGTGCTTGAGCGCGTTGCCGATCAGGTTGGCCAGGATCACGTCCAGGCGCCGCGGATCGAGGCGGGCGTGGATGCCGCGCTCGGCGTCCAGCTCCACCGCGTCCAGCCACGCCCGCGCGTCGATGCACGCGGTGATCTGGTCGGCCACGTCGACGTCGTCGAGGACCAGCCGGGCCGTGCCCGCGTCGAAGCGGGTGACCTCCATCAGGTTCTCGACCAGGTCGTTGAGCCGCCGGGTCTCGCTGACCACCAGCCGCACGGCCGGCTCGATCATCGGGTCCATCGACCCGGACTCGGCCTCCAGCTCCTCCTCCAGGATCTCCGTCACGGCGGTGATCGCGGTGAGCGGAGTGCGCAGTTCATGGCTCATGTCCGCCACGAACCGCCGGGAGGCGTCGTCCCGGGCGGCCATGTCCTCGACCCGTTTCTCCAGCGCCTCGGCCGCGTAGTTGAACGTCCGTGACAGATCCGCGAGTTCGTCGGTGCCCGACACCCTGAGCCGGGTGTCAAGACGGCCCTCGCCGAGCCGCCGGGCGGCGACCCCGAGCCGGTGCACCGGCTTCAGTACGGTCGTCGCGGCGGCCTGCGCGAGCAGCGCCGAGCCGATCAGGGCGAGCCCGGTGGCGATCCCCAGCGACCAGGCCAGGGAGTTGAGGTCCTTGGCCTCCGGCTCCAGGGACTTGAGCATGTACCCGGTCGGGCCGCCGCCGATCACACGGGTGCCCGCGACCAGATACGGGGTGTCGTGGTCGACGGTCCGCTGCCAGTACAGGTGGTAGGCGTACTTGTTGGCGGAGTCGACCTCCTGCTTCTCGTTCACCGCCTCGCGCAGCGAGACGGGCACGTCCTGGAGCGTGAAGCCGTCCAGGGCGCCCGAATTGCCGTACACCGTCCGGCCCTTGGCGTCGGAGGCCACGAGCAGCACGCTGAAGCGCTGGCTGCTGCCCGCCATCTGCCCCGCGGCCTGCTGGAGTTCGTCCTGCGTGGGGTCCTCGGGCAGGGCGCCGGCGCGGTTCTGCATCTCCTGCTGGAAGTCCCGCAGCACCGCGTCCTGGGCGCGGGTGAGCACCGCCTCGCGGTTGAGCCAGTAGGCGATCCCGGACGCCGACACGGCGGCGGTCAGCGCCACCAGGCCGAAGACGACGACGAGACGCAGCCGCAGACTCGTGAAACGCAGCCGTGACCACATACCCCTGCGCCCCGCGAACCAGCCGCGGAGCCCCCCTTGCGCTTCGGTCACTGAGGCGAGTCCAGCCGGTAGCCCACGCCGCGCACGGTACGGATCAGCGTCGGGGACGAGGGCACGTCCTCGACCTTGGCGCGCAGCCGCTGCACACAGGCGTCCACCAGACGCGAGTCGCCCAGGTAGTCGTGCTCCCACACCAGCCGCAGCAACTGCTGGCGGGACAGCGCCTGGCCCGGCCGCCGGCTCAGCTCCAGGAGCAGCCTGAGCTCGGTCGGGGTGAGCTGGAGGTCCTCGCCGTTCTTCGTCACGGTCATGGCCGCGCGGTCGATGACGAGCGAGCCGAAGGACGCCGAGTCGTTCGACTCCCGCTCCCCGCGCCGCAGCACGGCCCGGATCCGGGCGTCCAGCACCCGGCCCTGCACCGGCTTGACGACATAGTCGTCGGCGCCGGACTCCAGGCCCACCACCACGTCGATGTCGTCGTTGCGCGCGGTCAGCAGGATGATCGGCAGCTGGTCGGTGCGCCGGATGCGGCGGCACACCTCGAACCCGTCGATGCCGGGCAGCATCACATCCAGCACGATCAGGTCCGGCCGCTGCTCACGCAGCAGTTTGAGGCCGTCCTCACCGGTGGCAGCGGTGGCAACCCGGTGGCCCTGGCGCGTGAGGCTCAGCTCCAGGGCCGTACGGATGGCGTCGTCGTCCTCGATCAGCAACAGGGAAGGCACGGGCTCATTCTGGCCCATGGAGGGGGTGCGGTACGACCTGTGGGGACACGGCAGTCCATACGGCACCCGTCCGTGGGTCCGCTGTGCAATTCCTGGGACCGGCCCCTGTGACAGGTCTGTGACAGTCGGCGGACACGGCCATGAAGGTGCGGCGGCAAGCTTTTCGGCACGGGCAAGGCGGTACCGCCCGAGCAGACCGAACACCGGAAGTCCACGACGGGGGGCGCGAGATGAACACGCTGCACGGCATCAGCACCAGCGCAGTGATCACGCGGCTGCACGACGTGAACGGGGGCCGGGGTTCCGACAAGTCCGGTGCCGTGAGCGGGCGGGGGTGCGCTCGCGGCACCGGGCGTCAGCACACCGCGTACATGTCGGTGGTTGACACCATCACGGGGGAATCGCACGGGGGATCGTCGTACAGGGAGGACACGGGGGAGCGGCACTCGCTGTCGGAGGCGGAGTTCACCGCCTACGTCCAGGAGCGCCGCGCCTCCCTGTACGCCACCGCCTACCACCTGACCGGTGACCGCTTCGAGGCCGAGGACCTGCTGCAGAGCGCGCTGTTCTCGACGTACCGGGCGTGGGACCGGATCAGCGACAAGGCCGCGGTCGGGGGCTACCTCCGCCGCACCATGACGAACCTGCACATCAGCGCGTGGCGCCGCCGCAAGCTGAACGAATACCCGACCGAGGAACTGCCGGAGACGCCCGGCGACACGGACGCGATGCGCGGCACCGAACTGCGCGCGGTCCTGTGGCAGGCGCTCGCCCGGCTTCCCGAACTCCAGCGCACGATGCTGGTCCTGCGGTACTACGAGGGCCGCACCGACCCGGAGATCGCGGAGATCCTCGACATCAGTGTCGGCACGGTGAAGTCCAGCATCTGGCGGTCCCTGCGCCGCCTGCGCGAGGACGAGGTCCTCAGCTTCGGCCGTGACGAGGAGAACGCCTTCGGGGAGCTCGTCGCCTGAGGG
>NZ_RSAJ01000425.1 GCF_003933965.1 Streptomyces sp. RP5T | reverse complement strand
CGCCTACTCGCCCACCCGAGTCGACCCGGGCAACCGCGACTTCACGCCCGCCACCACCCCCAAGGTGATCGGCGGCCTCACCCCCGCGTGCACGGAGTCGGCCGCCGCCTTCTACTCGCGTCTCACCGAGAAGGTGGTACGCGCGCGTGGCCCGCGCGAGGCGGAGACGGTCCAGCTCCTGGAGACCAACTACCGCCACGTCAACATCGCCCTCGTCAACGAGATGGCCGTCCTGTGCCACGACCTGGGTGTCGACCTGTGGGACGTCATCCGCTGCGCGGAGACCAAGCCGTTCGGCTTCCAGGCGTTCCGCCCCGGCCCGGGCGTCGGCGGCCACGCGATCCCCCGCGACCTCAGCAGGGCGGGCCGCTCCCTGCGCATGGTCGAACTCGCCCGGCAGGTCAACGACCAGATGCCGCGTTACGTCGTCCAGCGCGCGGCCGCCCTCCTCAACGAGCACGGCAAGTCCGCCCGCGCGGCCCGCATCCTCCTGCTCGGCGTCACCTACAAGCCCGACCTCGCCGACCAGCAGGCCACCCCCGCCCAGGAGGTGGCCGTGCGCCTGATGGAACTCGGCGCGTCCGTGAGCTACCACGACCCCCACATCCCGTCCTGGAGCGTCCTGGACCGCCCGGTCCCCCGCGCGGACTCCCTCTACGAGGCGGCGGCCGACGCGGACCTGACGATCCTGCTCCAGCAACACCGGACGTACGACCTCCAGGCCCTGTCGGTGAAGGCCCAGCTCCTGCTGGACACGCGGGGGGCCACCCCGACGGGAGCGGCACACCGCCTCTGACGTCAGAAAACGCCGGTGGCGCTGTCGGACCCACCTGTTAATCTCCCCTCACTCGTCGCACAGTCGTGCGCACGCTTCTCTGCTTCACCATTCGCTCGTACCGTCCCGTGGGGGGATTCCTGTCATGAGCCAGTCAGCTCCACCGCCTGCCCAGCCGCCTGCCCAGCCGCAGCCCCAGCCCGAGCCGGTCGACGGCAACCCGTACGCGCAGCAGTCGGCCGACGTCGTTCCGCCCGCCCCGCAGCCGGGCGCCGTACCTCCGCCTCCGGCACCTGGGGCCCCGTACGGGGCCGTCCCCGCCCCCGCTCCGGTGCGGAGCAACGTCGGCCTCGGCCTGGTGGCCGCCTTCGCCGCCGCCGTGGTCGCCGGTGGTGTCTACGGCGCGATCATCGGCCTGACCAAGCACGAGATCGGCTGGGCTGCGGTCGGCGTCGGCTTCCTGGTCGGCCTCGCCGCGGGGCGCCTCGGTGGCCGCAACCCCGTGCTGCCGGTCGCGAGCGCGGTCCTGTCGCTGGGCTCCGTCTACATCGGCCAGCTGGTGGGCGAGGCCATGATCGGCGCCAAGGAGACCCCGCTGAGCTTCAGCGAACTCTTCTTCCAGCACTTCGACGTCCTCCAGGAGGCGTGGAAGGCGGACGCCGACCCGCTGACGTTCGTGTTCTTCGCGATCGCCGCGTGCGTCGCGTTCACCGGCGCCAAGAAGGCGGCGCACTGACGCTGCCGGTGCCCGGCGAAGGGGCGGCGCATCGGTGGTGAAGGGGGGCGCGCGGGCGCGACGGGCTCCGGGGCCGGTGGCATGCGGGGCGCGGCGCGGGTGCCTTACGGAGGCAGGTGGGGTCGGTCGTAGTGAGCGCTGCGGCAGGCCGCGGATGGATCACGGACTGTCCGCCCCTGGCTTGGGGACGGCCGTTCACCATCACACCCACCAGGTGGAGCCCACCGCAGCGACCACTGCGGCAGGCTCCTGGATGGTTCACGGAGTGTCCGCCCCTACGTCTTCTGGGGGCGGCCGCTCACCATCCGAAAATCCGCAAGATCCACCTCCTCCGGCACCGCGCGCCCCCGCACCACCCCAGGCGCCGCCTGCCTCACCCAGCCCCAGGGGCACGCAAAAGGCCGGCCACCCCACCCGGGATGGCCGGCCCTCAAGCCGCCGTAAGCCCTGCCGCTACCGCTTGTGCTGCGAGTCAGCCACCGTCACCTCGACGCGCTGGAACTCCTTCAGCTCGCTGTACCCGGTCGTGGCCATCGCCCGCTTCAGCGCGCCGAAGAAGTTCATCGAGCCGTCCGGGATGTGCGACGGGCCCGCCAGGACCTCCTCGATGGTGCCGACCGTGCCGAGGTCGACCTTCTTGCCGCGCGGCAGCTCCTCGTTGACGGCCTCCATGCCCCAGTGGTGGCCGCGGCCCGGCGCGTCCGTGGCCCGGGCCAGCGGGGAGCCCATCATCACGGCGTCCGCGCCGCAGGCGATCGCCTTGGGGAGGTCGCCGGACCAGCCGACACCGCCGTCGGCGATCACGTGCACGTACCGGCCGCCGGACTCGTCCATGTAGTCGCGCCGGGCGGCGGCCACGTCCGCGACCGCGGTCGCCATCGGGACCTGGATGCCCAGCACGTTGCGCGTGGTGTGCGCCGCGCCGCCGCCGAAGCCGACCAGGACACCCGCCGCACCGGTGCGCATCAGGTGCAGGGCCGCGGTGTACGTGGCGCAGCCGCCGACGATCACCGGGACGTCGAGCTCGTAGATGAACTGCTTGAGGTTCAGCGGCTCGTGCGAGCCGGAGACGTGCTCCGCCGAGACCGTCGTACCGCGGATGACGAAGATGTCGACGCCCGCGTCCACGACGGCCTTGGAGAACTGGGCCGTGCGCTGCGGGGAGAGCGCGGCGGCCGTGACCACGCCCGAGTCGCGCACCTCCTTGATGCGCTGCCCGATCAGCTCCTCCTTGATGGGGGCGGAGTAGATCTCCTGGAGGCGGCGGGTCGCGGTGTCCAGGTCCAGCCCGACGATCTCGTCGAGCAGCGGCTGCGGATCCTCGTACCGCGTCCACAGGCCTTCGAGGTTCAGCACCCCGAGGCCGCCGAGCTCGCCGATGCGGATCGCGGTGGCCGGGGAGACGACCGAGTCCATGGGGGCGGCCAGGAACGGCAGCTCGAAGCGGTAGGCGTCGATCTGCCAGGCGATCGAGACCTCCTTCGGGTCGCGCGTACGACGGCTGGGGACGACTGCGATGTCGTCGAAGGCGTACGCCCGGCGGCCGCGCTTGCCGCGCCCGATCTCGATCTCAGTCACGATGTGTGGCCTTTCCCTGATGCGTTGCAGCGCCTTCCAGTATCCCCGACGGGTACGACAAGGGCGGCCCCGGATGCTCCGGGACCGCCCTCACGCGCGCGTGTCTTCGGGCAGAACCTTACTTACGGCTGTAGTTCGGCGCCTCGACCGTCATCTGGATGTCGTGCGGGTGCGACTCCTTGAGCCCCGCCGAGGTGATCCGCACGAAGCGGCCCTTGGACTCCATCTCGTCGATGGTGGCCGCGCCCACGTAGCCCATGGTCTGGCGCAGCCCGCCGACGAGCTGGTGCAGGACGCTGGAGAGCGGGCCGCGGTAGGGCACCTGGCCCTCGATGCCCTCGGGAACGAGCTTGTCGTCGGAGCCGACCTCGGCCTGGAAGTAGCGGTCCTTCGAGTACGACTTCGCCTGGCCGCGCGACTGCATGGCACCCAGCGAGCCCATGCCGCGGTACGACTTGAACTGCTTGCCGTTGATGAACTGCAGCTCGCCCGGAGACTCCTCGCAGCCCGCGAGGAGCGAGCCCAGCATCACGGTGTCGGCTCCGGCGGCGAGCGCCTTGCCGATGTCGCCGGAGTACTGCAGGCCGCCGTCGCCGATCAGCGGGATGCCGGCCGGACGGGCGGCGAGGGAGGCCTCGTAGATCGCGGTGACCTGCGGGACGCCGATGCCGGCGACGACACGGGTCGTGCAGATGGAGCCCGGTCCGACGCCGACCTTGATGCCGTCGACACCGGCGTCGATGAGCGCCTGGGCGCCGTCGCGGGTGGCGACGTTGCCGCCGATCACGTCGACGCCGACGCTCGACTTGATCTTCGACATCCAGCTCAGCGCGTTGCTGTTGTGGCCGTGCGAGGTGTCGACGACCAGGAAGTCCACGCCGGCCTCGGCGAGCGCCTGGGCGCGCTCCAGGGCCTCGGGGCTGGCACCGACGGCGGCACCGACGAGGAGCCGGCCCTCGGCGTCCTTGGCGGAGTTGGGGTACTTCTCCGCCTTGACGAAGTCCTTGACGGTGATGAGGCCCTTGAGGACGCCCGCCTCGTCGACCAGGGGAAGCTTCTCGATCTTGTGGCGGCGCAGCAGCTCCATCGCGTCGCTGCCGGAGATGCCGACCTGGCCGGTGACCAGCGGCATCGGGGTCATGACCTCGCGCACCTGGCGGCTGCGGTCCGACTCGAAGGCCATGTCGCGGTTGGTGACGATGCCGAGGAGCTTGCCGGCCGGGTCGGTGACCGGGACACCGCTGATGCGGAACTTGGCGCACAGCGCGTCGGCCTCGGCGAGGGTCGCCTCGGGGTGCACGGTGATGGGGTCGGTGACCATGCCGGACTCGGACCGCTTGACCAGGTCGACCTGGTTGACCTGGTCCTCGACGGAGAGGTTGCGGTGCAGCACGCCGACGCCGCCGAGGCGGGCCATCGCGATGGCCATGCGGGACTCGGTCACCTTGTCCATGGCTGCCGAGAGCAGCGGGATGTTGACCCGGACGTTGCGGGAGATGCGGGACGAGGTGTCGACCGCGTTGGGGAGCACCTCGGACGCTCCCGGCAGCAGCAGCACGTCGTCGTAGGTCAGCCCGAGTGTCGCGAATTTACCGGGCACTCCGTCGACGTTTGCAGTCATGACACCTTCCCCAAATGGCCTTGATCGGTGCGGATGTCCATGCTAACGGGAAGCAGGGGCGTCACATTCCACGGATTCCACGGCTCGGAGCCGCTCCGGGCTTCGTATGTTCGTACGGAAAACGCGCGCCGCCCGTTCAGGAGGGGGCTCCTGTGCAGCGCGCCCTACTGCTCGGCCAGTGCCCGCAGCCTGCTCAGCGCCCGGTGCTGCGCCACACGGACCGCACCGGGTGACATTCCCAACATCTGACCCGTCTCCTCCGCGGTCAAGCCCACGGCGATCCGCAGCAGCAGCAGTTCGCGCTGGTTCTCGGGGAGGTTGGCCAGCAGTTTCTTGGCCCATTCGGCGTCACTGCTGAGCAGCGCCCGCTCCTCGGGGCCGAGCGAGTCGTCGGGCCGCTCGGGCATCTCGTCGGAGGGGACCGCCGTGGAACCGGGGTGCCGCATGGCCGCGCGCTGCAGGTCGGCGACCTTGTGCGCGGCGATGGCGAAGACGAACGCCTCGAAGGGGCGCCCGGTGTCCCGGTAGCGCGGCAGGGCGAGGAGGACGGCTACGCAGACCTCCTGCGCGAGGTCCTCCACGAAGTGCCGGGCGTCACCCGGAAGGCGGGACAGACGGGTGCGGCAGTAGCGCAGGGCCAGGGGGTGAACATGGGCGAGCAGGTCGTGCGTGGCCTGCTCGTCTCCCTCCACGGCACTGTGGACGAGCGCACCGATCGCCCCATGGGGATGAGCCGCCTCGTCGTCACGCATCGGTCCATGGTGCCCTGGCGTCGCTGGATCCGTGGCATCGCGCTGGTTGTTGTGCACCGAAGCGTTATGAGCAGGTGCGCCGGAAGCCATACCCTGCGCCCTCCCCTTCCGCTCGACCGACTCGTCCCCGAGAGACTCCACATCTCAAGGATGCGGCATCCGCCGCGAAACAAGCAGCGGGGCGTCGAAGGGGCCGCTCGCCCGCGCCCCGTCAGGGGCGCGGAGAACTGCGCGACCAGCCACGACCGACCCGCGGCCTTGCTACGACCCCACGCGAGGGATACTCAGCGCACCAGGCCCCAGCGGAACCCGAGTGCGACGGCGTGCGCCCGGTCCGAGGCGCCCAGCTTCTTGAACAGCCGTCGTGCGTGCGTCTTCACGGTGTCCTCGGACAGGAACAGCTCGCGCCCGATCTCGGCGTTGGACCGACCGTGGCTCATGCCTTCGAGGACCTGGATCTCACGCGCTGTGAGCGTCGGCGCCGCGCCCATCTCCGCCGACCGCAGCCGGCGCGGCGCGAGCCGCCAGGTCGGGTCGGCGAGCGCCTGCGTCACCGTGGCCCGCAACTCCGCGCGAGAGGCGTCCTTGTGGAGGTAGCCGCGCGCACCGGCGGCGACCGCGAGGGCGACCCCGTCGAGGTCCTCCGCGACCGTGAGCATGATGATGCGTGCACCGGGGTCCGCGGACAGCAGCCGCCGCACGGTCTCGACGCCGCCCAGACCGGGCATGCGTACGTCCATCAGAATCAGGTCCGAACGGTCCGCGCCCCAGCGGCGGAGGACTTCCTCGCCGTTGGCCGCGGTCGTCACGCGCTCGACGCCGGGCACGGTCGCGACCGCGCGGCGCAGCGCCTCTCGGGCAAGCGGGGAGTCGTCGCAGACGAGGACGGATGTCATGGCCGCCCTCCGCAGCTGATGCACGTCACCTTGAGCCTCCAGGCTGGTACGAAATCGTCACCTGTGCGGTCGACCGTCTCGGACGCCTGCCCGAGCACTTGTTCCTTCAACCGCCTCCGCACTCTCAACGACGGTCACCCGAAAGAGTTACGGGGCTGCGCACTGTCTTCGGCACTCTACGTGAGGGTGCGGACACGGTGCAGACATGCACGGCGTACCCACAACGTTTCATCACAACCCATGCCCCATTCAGACCCTTTTCTTCCCATTTCCTGGTGTCTGAGGCTAGATTCGCAATGAGTCATATTTTCATCTCCTTAGATCGTAGAAGTACGGTCGTGGACACCGTATCCGCCCGGAACCGCTACAAGGGGTCACGTAATGGCAGATTTCTCCCGCCTTCCCGGACCGAACGCGGACCTGTGGGACTGGCAGCTTCTGGCCGCCTGTCGCGGAGTGGACAGCTCGCTCTTCTTCCATCCGGAGGGCGAGCGCGGTGCGGCCCGGAGCGCACGCGAGAACTCGGCCAAGGAGGTCTGCATGAGATGCCCGGTGCGCGCACAGTGTGCGGCGCACGCGCTCGCGGTGCGAGAGCCGTACGGCGTCTGGGGCGGGCTGACCGAGGACGAGCGCGAGGAGCTCATGGGGCGGGCTCGACACCGGCTGGTGTCGGCGTCATCCGTCGGGAGCGGCGCATCGAACAACTGAAGGAACGTTTCTCCTGGAAGGGCACGCGTGCGCGTGCCCTTCCTTACTTGCGTCCCGCCGCGATCGCGAGCTGTTCCAGCGTCGCCGCCACCGCGGGCACCTGCGCCAGGTCGGGCAGGGTGAGCGCGACGATCTCCCGCCGGACCGCCGGTTCCAGCGTCACCGTGCGCGCGCCCCGGGGCCGTACGGACTCGACGGCGAGCTGGGGCAGGACCGCGACGCCGAGGCCCGCGCCCACCAGGCCGACGACCGCCGGGTAGTCGTCGGTCGCGAAATCGATACGGGGCGTGAAGCCGGCGCCCTCGCACACCTCGACCAACTGGCCTCGGCAGCGCGGGCATCCGGCGATCCACGACTCCCCGGCGAGCTCCCCGATGGCCACGGACCCGGCG
>NZ_RSAJ01000424.1 GCF_003933965.1 Streptomyces sp. RP5T | reverse complement strand
GCCGTACACCTCACCGCGGCCCGCCATCAGGAACGCGGTCTCTCGTACGACGGCCGTGCAGCCGCCGGGCCCACGGGGCCGTAGGACGAAGTACTGCGCCCCCAGGTCACCGAGCGCCCCGAACCCGACGCTCGCGACGGCCAGGACGGTCAACAGGACGTACCCGAGCCGGCGCGGCACGTACCGCCCGGCCGTCACCGCCGTATCGCCGTCGCCCTCGACAGGGGCCGAGCGCCGCTCGCGTACGCGGTGGACGCCCATGAGCACGAGCGCCACGACCGCCAGAGCCCCACCCAGCACCCACGCCGGAACCACCCGCCCGGCGACGACCACCAACACGCCGCCCAGGCTCGCCACAGCCGCCAGCACGAGCCCCAGGACACTGACGGCCGGGTACGGGAACGGCGGCCGGGCCGCCGGGCGGGACCGCCACTGCGCAAGGTCCATCAGCGCACCCTAGCCGCGAACTGCTCGCCGCAGAGCGGCCGTTGTGGTGGTTCAGGCGGCAACACGGCTCAGCGACTCCATCGCCTCGCGTTCGACGCGCGCCAGCTCGTGGAGGGTCTCGCCCGCCCGTACGAGGAACCGGTCCTCCCCCGACTCACCGGCGCTGGTGATCAACGCCGCGACCTCGGTCCACAGGGCAGCAGCCTCGGCGTACAGCCGGTGACCGGTGCGCAGGTGCTCACTGTCGACGAACTCGGCGCACTCCGCGAGGAAGTCGCGATAGAGGTTGCGGAACAGGGCACCGCCCGTACCGCCCCTCTCCATCAGCAGCGCGGCCTGCGGCAGATCCCGCCCCGGGTCCCCACTCCGCCGGAGCCAGGTGCGTACGGCCTTGCCGGCCTTGTCGATGCCCCGGTACCCCAGGTTGGCGATGGGCGGGTTGAGGAAGGCGTGCGCGCACTCGGTGATGGCGGGAACGATCCTCGTGTGGGCCGCGGGCAGGTCCTGAGCAGCGCTGACGGTGAAGGACCGGTGCCTGGCGGACATGGGCCCGCGAGCCGCCCTGGCCGCGGCCAGACTCGCCAGACTGGTGGACACGGCACCGCCCTGCTGCTCGGTGTCCACGAGACGGGCGACCTGGTCGTCATAGCCGTACAGGGCGACGACATGCCCCGCGAAGTGCACCTTCGCCGTGAAGTACTCCAGATGGAAACTGTCGAGCTGCAACCCCACGGGCCGCCCGGCGCCGATCGCCTCCACGACATCCGCCCACCCCTTCCGGGGCGAGGCCGTCTCCCGCACCTGGAGGTCCAGCCCCAGCACGTCAGCCAGATTCCGACTGAGCTCGAACGGCTTCACCCGCCCCCCGAGGAACGGAAACCCCATGCTCTTGCTGTCCCAGTAGACGAAGGACAACCCCCGGCCCAGCCCGAAGAGCATGGACTCGGAGAGATCGATCCCCTGATGGCGGAGGAGTACGCCGAGGGTGGTGGTCTCACAGTGCTGTAGGCCTCGGGGGTCGATGCCTTTCAGGGTGGTCACGTGATGTTCTCCTGGTCGGCCTGCCTCGGTAGCCGACGATAACCGGCGCGACAGCACGCGGGGCCGTTCCTAAAGGCCCTCGGGAGGGGTACGACGGACTCCGGACAGGAAGCTGTGCCAGGCCCCCGCTGATATGACGAGGTGAGGGTGTTCAGGGGCTTTGGAGTCTCGTACGAGGATCTCGGGCTGCACGACGGCGGCCTCCACACACTCGGTTCCACTGCCTCCGCTGTAGGAGGACTTGAACCACGCGTGCTTCGGTGCCTTCGTCATCAAAGCTCCTTGCTTATACGGCGGATGACCGCCGCCGAGGACTCAAGGTCGAGTGCCTGGGCGCTGAGGTATTCGAACGCCAACCTATAACGCTCCAGTTCCCGTTGCTTCTCCATGAAGAGGCCCCCGCCCAGCAAGTCCACGTATGCCACGTCGAGTTCGGGGGTTGGGCCGCGCAGGACGGCGAAGCTGCCCACGGAGGCGGCGTGCGCGCCTGACGAGAAGGGGAGTACCTGAACGGTGACGTGCGGTCGTTGCGCCATCGCGAGTAGGTGCTGGAGCTGATCCTGCATGACCTCGCTACCGCCCACCCTGCGCCGCAGTGCTGCCTCATCGACCACACACCACAGCAGCGGGGGCTCCTCTCGTTCAAGGAGTTCCTGCCTCTTCATGCGGATGTCGACCATGTGCTGCACTTCGCGTTCGGGGCACTGCACTTCCGAGGCTCGGTGGACGGCTTCCGCGTAGGCGCGGGTCTGCAAGAGCCCAGGGATGTACATGCAGGCGTAGTGGTCCTCGCGTACGACCTCGTCCTCAAGCGTGAGCATGAGGTTCATCGACTCGGGGATGGGGTCGTCGAGGGAGCGCCACCAGCCCTGGATCTTGGCGCCCTTCGCAAGCTCCACGAGGGCGAGACGTTCCTCGTCGGAGGCGCCGTACTCGCGGCAGAGAGCGTCGACCGCCGGCCACTTGACGGTCCCTTCCTTCGTTTCGTAGCGGCTCAGGGTCGCCTTGGAGATGCCGACGCTGGTGCCTGCCTCTTCGAGGGTCAACCCCTTTCGCTCCCGGAGACGACGGAGGTCGGCGCCGAGTTGGCGCCTTCGTGTCGTGGGTCCAACTGCCATTCCTGCGGCCCTTCATGTTGATCCAGCAGATCGTCCTGGTTGCCCCAAGGTGACGGCAAGGTGGCGCGCGCCGGGGGCGCTCGACGGGTCTCCACGCCACCAGAGGTTCGAGATGAGAGTTCCATTTTGAGAGTTCCAATGCAACTCTCTGTATGCGGGTGGTCGCACCCGGCAACTCAACTCGAAGGTAGAGGTGTTGATGGATGGACTGCATCGCTGGTGTCTCGAGGAAGCCCTGGAGTCTTGCCTTCACTGCGGAACCGCAGGAGGTCGCGGCGCTCCGGCGGATCATGCGACTTCACTTGGGGTTGTGGGGGCTTCACGGTGTAATCGAAGCCGCTCAGCTCTGCGTCAGCGAACTCGTTTCGAACGTCATCAGACACGTGGGCACTGGCACGCCCGCCACCCTCGTCGTCTCCATGAGTGGAACCCGCGTTCGCATCGAGGTCCACGATTCCGACACCCGCGCCCTGCCGGTGTTCCTCGACGCCGGCCTGGATGCAGAGTCAGGCAGAGGGATGGCGCTGGTCACTGCTATTACCGACCGTTGGGGTGTTCAGCTTCAGGCCGACCGGAAAGTGACCTGGTGTGAGCTGCCGACGGGGTTGCCTTCAGCCGAAGGGCACTCCGGGGGTGCTCGGGTGAGTCGAGTAGAGGCCTTGCTGGGCGGCTACGGTGGCGAACAGGATCGCCTATGGCTGGCGGGGGCCGGAGCGGTGGCGGTGGTTGAGGAGGCGGCGATCGACGTGATGGTCGATGTCCTTCACTGGTTGAGGGCTCACGGACGTGACGCCGATGAGGCCCTGGATCGCGCACAGACACGCTTCGAGGTGGAGGCTGAAGACACTGATGCCTTCGCCACCTGAGGGAATGAGGAGGACTTGGGCCGTAGGCGGCGGTGAAAGCCTGGCCCTTTCTGTCGATGGTGGCTTCAATTCTCCGCGGCTATCCGGCTGCAATGGTCGAGTACGTCCAGACATCGGCCGGGAGTTCGTGACGGAGATCCCACGTGATCGCCATCGGCTTGCTACCGGCGTGATCCACGTAGGTGGCCGGGCCTAGGAACATCCACGGCTCCGCCTTACCGATGGCATTGCGCTTGTAGCGGCGGAGGAACAGCAGGATGTGGCTCCCTAGCTGTTTGTGTCGCTGGTAGCGCAGACCCGTCGGAGAATTTTCCAGAGTGTTGCCCTGCGACTCCCAGTGGAATCGGGAGGGGCTGATTGCATAGTCCTTGTAACGGACGCTGGGAGAGAAGTCCCGCTCGTTCTTCTCCAGGGTGATCAGTAGCGCGTCCGTCTTGATCTCCTCGATCCAGCTCACGCCTTGGCTGAAGACGCCGGGCATCTGTCCGCCCAGACGCGCAACCCCCAGCGCGGCCAAGACCTCGGAGCGGTTGTATGCGCTGTGGATCTTCAAGGGGAGGTGGCTGAGTGGTCCTTCAAGAGCGATGGGGAAGTGGTCTGTACGGTCCAGGACATACGACAGCACCTGCTGGAGTTCGTCCCGGAACAGGTGTTGAACACGCAGGGATTCCAAGCCTTCTCGGTACCCGGAGAAGCCGCCCGCTTTGTCCCACAGGTTGAAGAAGAGCATGCGGGCGTATGCCTGTTCGGCGTGGGTGAGGGAGTCGTAATCGGGGGCGTCGTCGGCCAGTAGGCGCAGGTACATCTGGGCTCGTTCAGGATCGTCGACATGCAGGAAAGCGTGGACGCGCTTGAGGAGGTCTTCTTCGCCGGGCAACGGGGCCTGCTTCACGAAACCTGCCCTACGGAGGACCTTGGTCCACGAGTTGTCGCTCTTGTAGAGCTCCTTGATGTCTCGCCTGCTCTCGCGCAGGTAGGCATCCAGCGTGGGTGTGCTGTAGTCCCTGACTTCCTTGGCGAGTGTGTTGATGGTGGCGTTAAGCTGCGTGCGGATGTTGTCGAGGACGAGTTTCTTGGACTTCCCCTCCAAGAGGATCTGGCAACCGGAGGGGAGGTGGGGGAAGTCGCGCTCAATGCTGTCGACCAGGCGGTTGCGAGACAGGTTGGTCAGCGCGCGGAACTGCTCCTCGAAGCGGAACTCGGCCCGGTGCTGGCCGATGAAGTCAAGGACCGTCAGCACCGGCTTGTTCGGTGTACGACGAAGACCGCGTCCCAGTTGCTGCAAGAAAACCGTCGCGCTGTTCGTGGGGCGCAGAAGAAGGAGGGTGTCCACATCGGGGATGTCCAGGCCCTCGTTGAACAAGTCCACCGAGAAAACGACTTGGATCCGGCCTTCTTTGAGATCCTTCAGTGTCCGCTCGCGCTCTGCAGCAGTCGAATCACTGTCGAGAGCCGCAGCCTGGAAGCCGGCCTTCTCGAACTGCCTCGCCATGAAGTGCGCGTGGGCTTTGGTCACGCAGAAACCCAGAGCCCGCATGGTCGCAGGGGTGGCGATCTTGTCCTTGACCTGCTTGATGACGATGAGAGCCCGAGCGTCACTGCCCGTGTAGACATTGCCGAGCTCGTCCCGATCGTAGGAACCCGCACGCCAAGTCAGCTGAGTCAGATCCGTGCCATCCGGGATTCCAAAGTAGTGGAAAGGGCACAGTAGGTCGGCTTCCAGTGCCTCCCATAGGCGCAATTCGGCAGCGATCCGGCCATCGAAGAATTCATCTTGGACGTTGAGCCCGTCCATCCTCTCCGGTGTTGCCGTGAGGCCGAGTAGCTCCGTCGGCTTGAAATGGTCGAGTACGCGACGGTATGTACCTGCTGTAGCGTGGTGGAACTCATCGATGACGATCACGTCGAAGTGGTCCGGTGTGAGCTGTTCCAGGCGCTGGAGGTTGAGGGACTGGACGCTGGCGAAGACGTGAGTCCATTCACTGGGTTCCTGGCCATTGAAGAGCAACTCGCCGAAGGAAGCGTCGGCGAGTACCTCTTGGTAGGTTCGCAGAGATTGCTTCAGGATCTCCTTGCGATGTGCGACGAAAAGCAACCGGGGGAGCTGCCCGGCTGCCTGGTCACGCATGGCGCGGTAGTCCAGAGCCGCCATGACGGTCTTGCCGGTGCCGGTGGCTGCCACCAGCAGGTTCTCGTGGTGGCCGCGAATCACGCGTTCGACGCGAAGGCGCTCCAGCATGTCCCGTTGGTGCGGGAACGGCTGTACTTCGAGTCCGGAAAGGCTGATCTTGAGATCGTCGCCCGAACCGCCTCCGCCCGCCCGGGTCAGCGCATCAGTGAGTCGCTCGCCGTCTTCGTCCGGGTCATATGGTTCGAAGGAGGAGTCGTTCCAGTACGCGTCGAATGTCGCCTCGAACTTGTCCAGCACTCGGGGCGTGGAGACCGACGACAGCCTTACGTTCCACTCCAGGCCGTCCAGCAGCGCAGCCTTGGATAGGTTGGAGCTGCCAACATAGGCCGTATTGAAGCCGGTATTGCGACGGAACAACCAAGCCTTCGCGTGTAGGCGGGTCGATCGGATCTCGTAATTGACCTTGACCTCGGCGCCGAATTCCCGTACCAGACGGTCTACGGCGTGGCGGTCCGTGGCTCCGATGTAGGTGGTCGTGATGACCCGAATTTTGGCTCCCCGCTCCGTCGCTGCGCGGAGGGAGTCTTCAAGCACTCTTATGCCGTGCCACTTGACGAACGCGCACAGCAAGTCGATGCGATTGGCCGTCGCAAGTTCCGCACGCAGTTCGGCTCCCAGATTGGGGTCGTCCGGAGCGTTGGTGATCAGAGCCGTCTCGGAGAGGGGCGTCAGGGGACGGATCGCGAATACGCCGCAGGCTTCTTGTTCGGCGACCGCTAGCAACTGGCGAGGTCCATCGGCGATGGTGCTGCTGATCCCGTCCTCGTCCGGGTCGGGCGCGCTGGCTGCCAACGCCTGCATGATGTGATTGGCGACGGCCACCTGCTCCTTCTGAGGGAGCTGGGCCAGCCTGCGTCCCACCGCCTCACCGATGTGTCGGGCCAGAACGTGGGGCGTGGATTCTTTGCTGACCTCCGCGTCGATAGCCTTCCATCCTGCGGCTTCGAGGCCCACCATCTGATCGTGAAGATCCTGCGTGACGAGCTTTTCGTAGACGCCCTCGCCCAACTGCGCCGGGTCCCCCGGATCTGACACGACAGCTCCCTCGATCTCTCCCACCGATAGGGATCAGTTCTAACAGCAACCACTGACAATCGAAGGCGTCACACAGAAAAGTGCCCTAGCGCTGTGGCCTCAACCGCCAACAGCAGCACCCGAACACCTACGGCGCAAGTTCAGGAGAAGGACAGCGGCAGAAGGATGACTCAGGAGGTGAACTGCTCGATCTCCCCCGCAAAGACGATGACCTGGTCGATGAGACTCCGCCGCAAATGGACGACGTCCGTTCCCACCAGGCGGGGACCTCCATCCGGCGTGGTGAAGACCCACTGGTACCGGGCCCACTCGTCAGGCATGTCTACCGCCGAGCAGCGCACCATCGTGCCGGTCCCCGCCGGGTGGCGCCGGATGTCCAGCACGAACCGCTCGACCGCCGCGATTCCTTCGCTGCGGCCCAACGGCCCCCAGAAGATCACGTCTGAGGTCAGAGCCTGGGAGAGCAGGGCGGTCACATAGCTGTCGTCCGAGGCGTTGAACGCGGAGATGAACGTGTCGATCGCGGAGCGTGCAATCTCTTCCTGCATGTCCCAGTAATACCAGCCGTTTCACATGTGCCCGTCCGCGAGCGGCCTTCCGCTCACGGTGAACCATCCCGGTTACGGCACCAGCGGGCCGTTGGGAGCGCGTGTGCCTCGGGTGTGCTGAAAGCGGGGGCACCGCTCCACCATCAGGCAGTAAGGGGCCGAGAAGTCAACTCGGCCCCTTACCACGTCACTCCCCGTGGCACTCCCCATAAACCCGCCCCGACC
>NZ_RSAJ01000423.1 GCF_003933965.1 Streptomyces sp. RP5T | reverse complement strand
CATCCATTCCTTGAAAAGAGGGCTCGGAGCCGGACGCTTAAGCTTCGGGGCCGGTCAGCCCATGCTCTTGGCGCCGTCCAGGGCCTCCCGGACGATGTCGGCGTGGCCCGCGTGCTGGGCCGTCTCGGCGACGATGTGCAGCAGCACCCTGCGGGCCGACCACTGGGCCTCGGCCTCGAACCACGGGGCCTTGGGCAGCGGATGGGCGGCGTCCAGGTCGGGGAGGGTGGCGACCAGTTCGTCCGTCCGGTCGGCCGTCTCCGCGTACGCGGCCAGCACGCCGGCCAGGGTCTCGCCGGGCAGCATCCTGAACTCGTCGGCCCGCCGGGCCCAGTCCTCCTCGGTCATGGCGGTGAAGTCGCCCATCGACGACGGGCCCTCCTGGATGAAGCGCACCCAGTTCCGTTCCACCGACGTGACGTGCTTGATCAGGCCGCCGAGACACAGTTCGCTGACGGTGGTGCGCTGCCCGGCCTGCTCGTCGGTGAGGTCACGGGTGGTGAAGCGCAGGAAGTGCCGCTGCTTGGCGAGCGCCTCCAGCAGGTCGGCGCGCTCGCCGGTGGGCAGGGTGGTCTTCGTGGCGGTGGTCATGGTGTGGCCCTCCGTGGACTGCTGCTGTTCCGTGGACAGGTCACACGCTAGGAGGCATATAGGTCAGATCCTGACCTCTTGGGGGAGGTCGGTTCGGGGATCGATGGCCCAGTGGTTGCTGCGGAGGACGCGGTCGGCGAAAGGCATGTCCAACTCGCCGAGGAGTTGGAAGCCGAGGGAGTGGCAGATGCCGTTCGAGGGGCCGTTGCCGGCGGCGGGGAAGGCGTGGACGACTCCCCAGCGGTTCTCGGTCCGGGCCTGCTCCAGCAGGGTGTGGGTGGCGCGTTTGGCCAGGCCCCGGCCCTGGAACTCGGGCAGGACCATCCAGCCGATCTCGGAGAAGGGCTCCTGGCCTGTCCCGGGGGCGGGCTCGTGGGACCAGAGGGTCACCGATCCCGCGACCATGGCCGGGGTGTCCGGGTCGGGGACGATCATCTTGAGCCAGGCGTGATCGCTCGCCGCCTCCTGGGCGTCCCGGCGGACCTTGTCCGCCATCCCCGCGCTGGGCAGGGGGCCGCCGAGGTCCGCCGTCATCACCGGGTCGCAGCGCATGCGGACGTACGCGTCGACGTCGTCCTGCGTGACGTTGCGCAGCAGCACGGGCCGCTACCGGGTCCAGTGGTCGCGTGCGGTGGCCTCCACGAACGCCGACCATGCCTCCGGCCGGAACACGAGCTTCGGGCCGTGGGGGTTCTTGGAGTCGCGGACGGGGATGGCGGTGGGGTGGCCGTCGGCTACTTCCAGGCAGTCGTCGCCGGTGCCGCCGCTGTAGGTGGACTTGCGCCAGCGGGCCACTTCCAGGCAGTCGTTGCCGCCACCGCCGCTGTAGCTCGACTTGTGCCAGGTGGCCGTGCTCAGGTCGAGGTCAGGGATGTTCCTCATGGGTGTAATCCTGCGCCAACGACTCGATCAGGGCCAGGGACTTCTCCCGCGAGAGCGCGGAGGCTACGAGGAGATCGAACGTGAACCTCAGTTGGGCGACAGCGGCCGGGTCGTCCTCCAGCCGTCCGGTGCCAACCCCCTCGAAGTAGACCAGCGGAGGGGCCTCCTCGAACTCCATCAGCTTCAGGGCGCCGTCCATCGCCGCATGTGCTCCCGCGCTGAGCGGCAGTACCTGCACGATGACCCGGTTCCGGCGGGCCAGGCCGGCGACGTGGCGCAGGGCCTCCGCCATCACCGCCCGGCCACCGGTTTCCCGGCGCAACGCCGCCTCGTCAAGCACCACCCACAACACCGGCTTTGTTGGATGGTCGAGCAGACGGATCCGTTCCAGCCGGCCGTCCACCCACTCGTCGATGGTTTCCTCCGGTGCCGTCGGGGCGTACGCACGGTTCACGGCTCGTGCGTACGCGGGCGTCTGCAGCAGCCCGGGGATCAAGAGCGGTGCGTACTGCCTGATCGCTGTGGCTTGAGCCTCGGCCTCCGCCGCCTCCGCGAAGTCCTCCAGGTACTTGGACTTCGCCGCCGCCCCGCAGTTCCTCTGGAAGAAGCCCTCCGTCCCCAGCACCTCGTCCAGCAACCGTGCGTACTCCGCTTGCATCCTCCGCGTACCCGCCTCCAGTTGCCCCACGAACGACCCGCTCACGAACAGCCGTTGCCCGAGTTCCTCCTGGCTCAGTCCCGCCTTCTCGCGCGCGTGCCGCAGCTCCGCGCCCAGCAGGGCCCTCGGTGAGGACGAGGGGTCGAGGTCCTTCGGTCCCGGCATGTGCGACTCCCCCGTCCACCAGGTGAGGTTGTTGGGCTGGTGCGTATGGCCAGGTTAGGGCCGTATCGGACACGCTGTGTCGCGAAATGGAAACCCAGCGTGCCGACGGAGGAAAGCGTGCAGTCCACCGAAGAAGTCCTGGAGTCCCTGCGGGAGGCGCTCACCGGGGTCGGCGTCGTGTTGCCGTCCCTCGCCGTCGACCCCCTGACCGGCGCCGGTGACGAGCCGTTCCCGCTGCTCGACCTGGGGCGGTGCAACGTACGCACGGCCGAGCGGCTGGCGTCCGTGCTGCGCGGGGAGAGGCCGCCGATGGGGGCGTACGTCGTCGATGTGCGGGACGGACGCGTCGGGGAGGTGATGGGGCACCTCGGCGGAAGGGTGCAGCTGCGGCCCCTCGGTGGCGGGCGGGAGTGGGACTGTCCGCCGGAGTGCACCGGGCCCGCGCCGCAGGCCGAGGTGCTGCGGGCGAGGGTGCGGAAGGTCAACAGGGAGGGGCGGATGCCCTGTTGAAATGAACCCATGCCCCTCCTCGACGCCCTCGCCCGCTTCAACGACGCCCACCCCTGGAGCCACAACGCCCACTTCCACCCGTGGATCATGCGCCGGCTGCCGGACCGTTTCGACCGTGCCCTGGACGTCGGCTGCGGTTCCGGTGACCTGGCCCGGCTGTTGGCCACGCGCGCGACCCACGTGCACGGCATCGACAGCGACGAACGGATCATCGCCAGGGCGAGGGAGTCCACCGGCCCCGGGCTCCCCGTCTCCTTCACCGTCGCGGACGCGCTCACGTACGACGAGGGCGGCCGATACGACGTCATCACCTGTGTCGCCGTGCTCCATCACCTCCCCCTGACCGAAGCGCTCACCCGCTTCCGGGGGCAACTGGCCCCCGGCGGAACCCTGGTGGTCGTCGGCCTGACACGGGAGGACACCCGCGTCCAGACGCTGCTCGGCCTCGCGTCCGTCCCGCTCAACCTGATCACCGGTTGGATCAGGAACCGGGGTCGGAGAGCACCGCGCCCGCTCGCGATGACCGCCCCCACCCGGCCGGCCGACGTCCCCTACACCGAGTTCGCCCGTGAGGCGCGCCGCCTCCTGCCCGGCGTCCGGCTCCGGCGGCGGCTGTTCTGGCGGTACAGCCTCGTCTGGAAAAAGGTGCGCGAGGATGCCGGCCCGGGGTCCGGGTCCACCACGTGACGATCTCTCCCGGCGGCTGCCGTCTGTGCGGGTCGGTCAGTTCACCGGGCGTCACCCACGCGGTGCTGGTCCGCCGCTGAGCGCCGCCCGCAGATGGCCCCCCGACTCCGCCAGCAGCCGGGCCGCCGTGGGGCCGTCGACGTCGGCCAGGATCGTCAGGATCGCGTTCTTCACCTCGCCGTCCGTGGCGGCCAGGGCCTCCTCGACCTCCCGCTCGTCGGCGCCGGTGGCGAGGGCGACGATACGGCGGGAGCGGGCCCGCAGCTTCTCGTTGGAGGCGCGGACGTCGACCATCAGGTTTCCGTAGGTCTTGCCGAGACGGATCATCGTGATCGTCGACAGCATGTTCAGGACGAGCTTCTGCGCGGTGCCCGCCTTCAGGCGGGTGGAACCGGTGAGCAACTCGGGGCCCACGACCACCTCGATGCCGTGGTCGGCCGCGGCCGCCAGCGCGCTGTCCGCGTTGCAGGACAGGCCGACCGTCAAGGCCCCTTCCGCGCGGGCGTGTTCGACCGCGCCCACGGCGTAGGGCGTACGACCGGACGCGGACACCCCGACCACCGTGTCCACGGCCGTCACCGCGAGGCCGTCCAGGTCGGCCCGCGCCAGCTCGGCGGAGTCCTCCGCGCCCTCGACGGACGTGACCAGCGCTTCGGGGCCACCGGCGATCAGGCCCACGACCTGCGCCGGGTCCGTGTTGAAGGTGGGCGGGCACTCGGAGGCGTCCAGCACGCCCAGGCGTCCGGCGGTCCCGGCACCGGCGTAGATCAGCCGGCCGCCCCGGGCCATGCGCTCGGCGATCGCGTCGATGGCGGCGGCGATCCGCGGCAGCTGCCGTGACACCGCGGCGGGCACGGAGGCGTCCTCGCCGTTCATCAGCCGGGCGATGTCGAGGGTCGGCAACCGATCGATGTCGGCGAGCTCGGGCCGGAAGGCCTCGGTGGTGAGCGTCTCCAACTGGGCTTGCAGTTCACGGGGGTTGGAGGTCGAGGTCATGAGGGAGCGGCTCTTTCTTCGGGACCGGCGTCTGCGGGTGACTCGTCTCTACCGGCGGTGCCTGTGCGCCAGCGCCTCGTAGGACGCGGCCAGCGCGGGCGCCGCCGTCTCGTACGTGCGTTGCGCCACCCCCACGAACAGACAGTCCACCACGAGGAGCTGACTGGTCCGCGACGACATGGCCGCGGGCCGCAGTTCGCTCTCCCGGGCCGTGGACGTCGTCAGCACGTGGTCGGCGTACTGGGCGACCGCCCCGCCCGGTCGCCCGGTGATGGCCACCGTGGTGGCCCCGTGCTCGAACGCGACCCGCAACGGCTCGATGACGTCCCCGGTCGCCCCGGAGTGGGTGATCGCGATCGCCACGTCCCCCGACCGCAGCTGCACCGCGTTCGTCACGGCCAGGTGCGGATCGCTGTGCGCCTGCGCTATCAGACCTATGCGCAGCAGCTTCTGCGTGAGGTCCTGCGCGACGAGACCGGAGGCCCCCACCCCGTACACGTCGATCCGCCGCGCCGCGGCCGTCGCGGCGACCGCCGCCCCGAGCTGCGCGGTGTCCAGCCCCGCCGCCGTGTCCGCGAGGGTCTGCTGCTCGTCGTAGGCGAGCTTGGCGACCACGTCCGCAATCGGGTCGTCCACCGCGATGTCCGTGGTGATCGCCGGCGCCCGCCCGGACTGCTGCTGCGCGGCCAGCCCGGCGAGGGCGAGCCGCAGGTCGCGGTAGCCGGGGTACCCCAGCAGCCGGGCCGTGCGCACGACCGTCGCCTCGCTCGTCCCGGTCAGTTCCGCGAGGCCCGTCACGGTGAGCGCCGCGCAGCCCGCCGGGTCGCTCGCGACGGCCTCGGCGACCCGGTGCATCGAGCGGGTCATGGACGGACCCAGCGTGCGCACCTTCGCGGCGAGAGCGCTGCCGAAAATTTCCTTCACTTCCTGGGGCACGTATGAAAGATATTTTCGGCTCGGACCCGTGGTCAAGAGCCCGCACAATGGCACCATGGAGTCCATCGATCCGCTTGAGCAGACCCTGCACACGGCACGTGCCCGCGTGCTCGCCGACCTGGCCGCCGGCGAGGTCGCCGCCGCCGACGTGGTGTCGATGGTCGAGGACTCCGTCGTACAGCGGCGCTGGTGGGTGGAGCAGTGGCCGGACGGCGCGGAGTTCGTCGCGGGCCTGGTCGCCCAGGACGTGCAGGACGCGCTGCTGGAGACCCACGGCCGCTGGCCCCTGTGCCCGGTGTGCGGCTCCGGCGACCCGCACGCCCTGGAGGTCGAGCCGGAGCTGGGCCCCGACCCGCACTGGGTGTGCCACAAGGCGGGCGTCAGGGTCGCGGCGGTCGGCTCCCTCGGGGCCGCGGCGGGCGGGACCCCCTCTCCGTGACCGTCTACATCGACCCGCCCACCTGGCCGGGCCACGGCCGCCTGTGGTCCCACCTGATCAGCGACACCTCCTTCGACGAACTGCACGCGTTCGCCGAGGAGTTGGGAGTCCCCTCCCGCGCCTTCGAGCGCGACCACTACGACATCCCCGCACACCGGTACGCGGACGTGGTCGCGGCGGGCGCGGTCGAGGTCAGCAGCCGCGAGGTGGTGCGGCTGCTGACGGGGGCCGGACTGCGCCGGCGCAAGGGCGGTTAGGCGGCCCCGCCGGACAGCACGTACAGCCGCAGGCCGGTCTCCGTCTCGCCGTACGCCTGCTCCTCCGCCACGGTCGCGCGGGTGTATCCGGCCCGGGCGATCACGCGCTGGGAGGCGGCGTTGTCGGGCTCGATGGTGGCGCACAGGCTGTGCACGTCGTCGCGGGCCAGGGCCCAGTCGCTCAGGGCGCGCAGGGCCTCGGTGGCATAGCCCTGGCCACGGGCGCTCTCGGCGAGGTCGTACCCGACCTCCGCGCGGCCGTCCTCGTCGGGGGCGCCGTGGAAGCCCATGCCGCCGATCGCACGGCCGTCCTCCCGGCGTACGAGCACGAAGAGGCCGAACTCCGGGCGGTGGACGCCCGCCTCGTACGCCTTGATCGTCATGCCGGCGGCCTCGCGGGTGCCGTCGAAGGGGCCGTCCTCGACCCACGCGAAGTCGCCGTCGCCGCCCGCGGCCAGGTCGGCGGCGGAGGCCGGGGTGACGCCCTGGAGGGTCAGGCGGTCGGTGGACAGGACGAGGTTGTTGCTCCAGCGCCACGCCGTGCGCGGGGCCCTGCCGGGCAGGTCGCCGCGGCCGGTGGCCCACAGCAGGGTGCGCCAGGGGTCGGGGCCCGGCTGGACCTCGGGGAAGATCCGTGTCAGCACGTGCTCGGGGAGATGAGCGGGGGGTTCGTACGCCAGGCCCAGGCCCTCGGCGATGTCGTGCGTGTGCAGCAGCACCTCGGCGACGCCCATCGCGGCGAAGCCCGTGCGGTTCGCGCTGCGGAAGGGGTAGGGGTGGAAGGCGCGGACCTCCCGCGGGGTGGTGCGCAGGGTCGCGGCGAACAGCACGGCCGCGGTCTCGATCACGTGGAGGACGCCCTCGGCGCCGGTGCCCTCGTCCAGGACGATCTCGAAGGGGACGTATGCCTCCTGTGCCCGGCCCGCCAACTGCCCCGCGTACGCGATGAGATCATTCGCGATGTGCTCGGCCGTCTTCAGACAGCTCCACTCCACGCGGCCCGCCGGCACCCCCGCCCAGTCGCGGTCCACCGCCTTCCGCAGGACCGCCACCGCGTCCGCGACGGCCTCCGTCACCCGTTCCGCGCCCAGGTCCGCGCCCATGTCTGCCATGCGGGCAGGCTAAGGCGCCGGAGCGTTCAGAGCGACAGCATTTCCAGCTCCGAGGTGAGGTTGTAACGGGCCGTGGCCTCCCATTCCCGTGCCCCGTACGGCGTCCTGAACAGTCGGGGCAGATCCAGCAGTTGGCGCAGGATCGCGGACCGGCCCTCGCGGAACGCGTCGGTCGGCACGAAGCCGTACTCCTCGCGGACGGCGGCCGTGTAGGCGGCGTACCCGGAGGGCGGGGCGGCGAGGATCGCGAGATCGGCGTCGCAGAGGACCTGGCCGTCGCGGTCGTCGTCGGAGGGGGAG
>NZ_RSAJ01000422.1 GCF_003933965.1 Streptomyces sp. RP5T | reverse complement strand
GGGGATGCGTACGCGGCGGGGGTCAGCGGGTCCGTTCCGCCACCAGCACCGGCCGCTCGGGCAGCGACACGCTCACGGCCGCACCCGCGGTGAGCTCGGCGGCCTCGTGCGCGGGCAGGTCGGCCTTGACCTCGGTGCCGTCGGTGAGCCGGACGGTGACGCGGACGGCCGCGCCCAGGAAGGACGTGGCGACCACGCGGGACTTCCCGTCGGCCTCGGCCCGTACCCGCACGGCCTCGGGCCGCACCAGCACGTCGACCTCGCCGGTGGCCGGCACCGGACCGTCGACCGGCAGCCGCTGTCCGAGCACGTCGACGGTGTCCTGGACGAGCCGCCCCGGGATCCGGCTCATCGTGCCCACGAACTCGGCGACGAAGGCGGTGGCGGGGCGGCCGTACAACTCGCCCGGCGGCGCGCACTGTTCGAGCCGGCCGGCGTGCATCACGGCGACCCGGTCCGCCATGGACAGGGCTTCCTCCTGGTCGTGGGTGACGAACAGGGTGGTGATGCCGAGTTCCTGCTGGAGCCGCCGGATCTCCTCGCGCAGGCTGAGCCGCACCTTGGCGTCCAGCGCCGACAGCGGCTCGTCGAGCAGCAGGACGCGCGGGCGCAGGGCGAGCGCGCGGGCCAGCGCGACGCGCTGCTGCTGTCCGCCGGAGAGCTGGTGCGGGAACCGGCCGCCCTTGTCGGCGAGCCCGACGAGGTCCAGCAACTCGGCTGCCCGGGAACGCCGTTCGGACGTGCGGACCTTGCGCATCCGCAGCCCGAAGGCCACGTTGTCGAGCGCGTCGAGGTGCGGGAAGAGGCTGTACGACTGGAAGACCATCCCGGCGTCCCGGCGGTGGGCCGGAACCCGGGTGACGTCCTCGCCGTCCACCAGCACCTCGCCCGAGTCGGGGTGTTCGAAGCCGGCGAGCATTCTGAGGGCGGTGGTCTTGCCGCAGCCGGACGGGCCGAGCAGGGCGAGCAGTTCACCCGGCCGGGCGGTCAGGTCCAGTCCGTCGAGGGCGACGGTCGGGCCGAACTCCCGCCTCAGTCCCCGGAATTCGACGGTCGCAGCTGATTCAGACATGGGTCATCCCCGGGAGGTCGGACGGGTACGGCCGCCGAAGCCGGCCAGGACGAGAAGCAGCACCCACGTCACGAGCAGGCTCAGTACGGACACGGCGACGGACAACTGGGCCTGCGAACCGCTGACGTTGACGATCCACACGGCGAACGGCTGGAAGCCCAGCAGCTGGGCCACGGTGAACTCACCGAGCACCAGGGCCAGGGTGAGGAAGGAGGCGTTGAGGAGGGCGCCGCGCAGGTTGGGCAGGACGGCCCGGACCAGGGCCTGCGGCCAGCCGGCACCGCAGCTGCGGGCGGCCTCGACGAGGGTGCGGACGTCGACCGCGCGCAGCCCGGCGTCCAGGGCCCGGTACGCGAACGGCAGCGCCATCACGACGTACGCGAGGACGAGGACGAACGGGAAGCCGGGGTTCTGGATCGCCACGAAGGTCTCGAACAGCGGGGTGCGGGAGAGGTGGTCGGGCCCCCACTTGAGGACCGTGCCGATACCGGCGACGAAGGCGATGGGCGGCACGACCAGGGGCAGCGAGCACACCACCTCCACGACGGGCCCCAGGCGGGGCGCGCCGAGCCGCAGCGCGACCATGGCGGGCACCATCAGCAGCAGGACGAGGGCGATGGTGGCGAGGGCCAGTTCCAGCGAGAGCAGCAGGCTGGAGACGAAGCCGTCGGTGGAGAAGATCTGCGTGTAGGCGTCGAAGGTGATGCCCTGGCCCGGCACGTCGACGGTGAAGACGACGGACGCGGCGAGCGGGACCAGGAAGTACAGCCCGGCGAGGCCGAGCACGCCCCACCGCCACGCGTTCAGGCGAGCCATCGGGCGCTCCTTCGCTGAAGGGGCAGGTACACGGCCATGACCAGGCCGGCGACCAGGACCATGTCGAGGCTGAGGGCGAGCGCCACGTTCTCCTGGCCGACCAGCACGTTGCCGGAGATCGCGTCGGCGATCTGGAGGGTGACCAGCGGGATCGAACTGCCCACCATCGCGGCGGCGGTGGCGTACGCGGCGAAGGCGCTGCCGAAGAGCAGCACGAACCCGCCGAGCAGCGTGGGCAGCAGGACGGGCAGGGCGACGAACCGCCAGTACTGCGTGCCCGTCGCCCCGTTGTTCTGCGCGGCCTCGCGCCACTGGACGCGCAGCCCCTCCAGCGCGGGGGTGACGGTGAGGACCATGAGCGGGATCAGGAAGTACAGGTAGACGATGACCAGGCCCCAGAAGCTGTAGAGGTCCCAGCCCCGGCCGGCGAGGCCGAAGTGCCGGGTCAGGACACCGGCGTTGCCGAGCGTGGCGACGAAGGCGAAGGCCAGCGGGACGCCGCCGAAGTTGGCGAGGACCCCGGAAGCGGTGAGCACGGCCTCGCGCAGCGCGCGGAAGCGGGAGGTCACCACGGCCTGGGCGAGGGGCAGTCCGACCAGGGTGCCGAGGGCGGCGGACACGGCCGACAGCTTCACGCTGCCGAGCAGGGCGGTCAGGTAGGCGCCCTTGAGGGAGGCGGTGAGGTTGTCCAGGGTGTACGAAGTCGCCCCGGTGGCCGGGTCCTTGGCGGTGAACGCGCCGTCGAGCATGGCGAGGGCGGGCAGCCCGAAGGCGACCGCGACGAACACCAGCAGCGGGAGGACGGCGACCCAGCCGAGGGACCGGCGCCGCCGCCTCACCCGGGCGGCGGGCGCCGTGTCCACCCGTACGGCGGTGGCCGTCATCCGGAGACGGCCTTCGCCCAGCCCTGTCCGAGGACCGTCTTGGCCTTGCTCTGCTGGGCCTCGGTCGGGAAGGACGGGGTGCCGGAGACCTCGGGCAGCTTGGCGGCGGCCGTCTTGTCGAGGGTGCCGCCCTTCTCCATGGCGGTCATCAGGGCCGGGCGGGCGTACCCCTTGAGCCAGAGGTTCTGGCCCTCGGCGCTGTAGAGGTACTCCTGCCACAGGCGTGCGGCCGCGGGGTGCGGGGCGTCCTTGTTGACGGCCTGGGAGTAGTACTGCGAGAACTGGCCGTCACTCGGGACCGCGACCTTCCAGTCGACGCCCTTGGACTTGAACTCGTCGGCGTAGCCGGCGTTGAGGTAGTCCCAGTCGATGCTGATCGGCGTCTCGCCCTTCTCGACGGTGGCCGGGGTCGACTCGACGGGCGTGTAGTTGCCGTTCTTCTTCAGCTCGGCGAAGAAGTCGAGGCCGGGCTGGATGTCGTCGAAGGAGCCGCCGTTCGCGAGCGCGGCCGCGTAGACGCCGCCGAAGGCCGAACCGGACTTGGTGGGGTTGCCGTTGAGGGCGACCTGGCCCTTGTACTGCGGCTTGAGCAGGTCGGCGAAGGTGGTGGGGCAGCTCTTGACGCGCTTGGCGTCGCAGCCGATGGAGATGTAGCCGCCGTAGTCGTTGTACCAGCGGGCCTGCGGGTCCTTCTGCCCGGCGGGGATGTCGTCGTACGACTGGACCTTGTACGGCGCGAGCAGTCCCTGCTGGGCGGCGCTGAGCGCGAAGGAGGAGCCGAGGTCGAGGACGTCCGGCGCGCGGTCCTGGCCCTTCCTGGACGTCACCGCGTTGATCTCGTCCTGGCTGGAGCCGTCGGGGTTCTCGACGGAGATCTTGATGCCGTACTTCTTCTGGAAACCGTCAATGAGAGCGCCGTAGTTGGCCCAGTCACGGGGCAGCGCGATGGCGTTGAGCGTGCCCTCCTTCTTCGCCGCGGCGACCAGCTTGTCCATGCCGCCGAAGTCGGCGGCCGACGTGGCGGTGGCGGAGTTCTTGCCGTCGGCGGTGGTCGACGCGGTGTCGGGGGCGGCGCCACAGGCGCTCAGGGCGAGGGCGGCGAGGGTGGCGAGCACGCCGAGGGCGGCGGTTCTCGGCAGGGACACGGTCACGGCTTCTCCAGGGGACGCGCGAGGGTGCAGGAGCCATACAGGGATCGAGAAGGAGAGAACTTGTCTGAACAAGTTGGCCCCAGTAAGGCTGCCGCCGGTGTCCGGTCGGTAAACACTGGCGAAACGTCGGCCCCCGAATTCCCGCACAATCAGGACTTCCGCGAGCAGCGCGCCAGGTCGACTACGCTGGTCACGCTGTGCACAGCATTCGACTCAGAGGGGAAGCATGGGGGCGCGACACGAGGAGATCGCCGACGCACTGCGCCGGGCGATCGGCCGCGAGGAGTACACCGTCGGCAGTCTGCTGCCCGCCGAGACGGAACTCGCGGCGCACTACGGCGTCTCCCGGGGGACGGTCCGCCAGGCGGTGGCGGCGCTGACGGCCGAGGGGCTCATCGGGTCCCGGCAGGGCGCCCGGCGGGTGGTGCTGGCCAGCCGCCGCAGCCAGAGCTTCGCGGAGCTGAGGAGTTTCGCCCAGTGGGCGCGGGCGATGGGCCGGGAGGCGACCGGCCGGGTGGTGACCCAGGAGTACCGCCCCGCCTCCAAGGAGGACGCGGTACGCCTCCAACTGGTCGTCGGCACGCCCGTGTTGCACGTCCTGCGGGTGCGCGGCCTGGACGGCGAACCGGTGCTGCTGGAGCGGACGGTGTACGCCGACTGGATCGCGCCGACCGTCGAGGCCGTCGAACCCGACTGCCCCTCGGTCACCCAACGCCTGTACGACGACACGGGGTTGGTGTTCGCCTACGGGGAGCACGTCATCGACGCGGTGGCGGCCGGAGCGCGCGACGCGGAGCTGCTGGACGTCCGCCGGACCAGTCCGCTGCTGCGCGTCCGCCGGGTGACCACGACCCGCGAGGGGCGCCCGGTGGAATGGTCGGACGACCGCTACCGCTCGGACGCGGTGAGCTTCAGCGTGCACAACTCGATCGGCAACAACGCGCTGGCCCGCAAGACCGCGGAGTAGTCCCGCGCTTCGGGACGTGCGGGGCTACCCTGCGCAGAGGGCGCCGGCGAAGGCGTACTCCCCGCACGCGCACGCTCGCACCGCCACCCGCGACGGGGTCCCCGTGAACATCGCCGCGCTCCCCTTCGTCGACGAGCACGCGACGCCGGTCGCGGCCCGGGCCGACGACGTCTGGCAGGCACTCGGCGAGATCCTGGAGGAGTCCTTCGGCCGCCCCCGCTCTGCCCGCTACGCCCGCCTCGTGGGTGTGGCCGACCGTACGGCCGCCGGGCCGCGGCCCCTCGCCGAGGGCTCGGCCTTTCCCGGGTTCCGGGTGGCCCACGCGGTCCCGGGCCGACACCTGGTCCTCGTCGGACGCCACCACTTCTCGACGTACGCCCTCGTCTTCCGCGTGGAGGAGGCCGAAGGCGACGGGACCCGGCTGCGGGCCGAGAGCCGGGCCCGGTTCCCCGGACCCGGCGGTGCCCTCTACCGGCTGCTGGTCGTCTCCTCCGGCGCGCACGCCCTGCTCACCGGGCGCCTGCTGGCCTCGGTCCGGCGCCGCGCCGAGCGGCTCAGGTGGGCGAACCCGACGAGAAGCGCCTGAGCAGCGGGGAGAGGACCAGCACCGACTTGGTGCGCTCCACGAAGGGCTCCCCGGCGATCCGCTCCAGGACCCGCTCGAAGTGCCGCATGTCGGAGGCGAAGACCTGCACGACGGCGTCCGCCTCGCCGGTGACGGTGGAGGCGGCCACGACTTCCTGGTAGCGCTCCAGGCCCCGCTGGATGGTCTCCGGGGAGGTGTTGCGCCGGCAGTAGATCTCGACGAACCCCTCGGTCTCCCAGCCGAGGGCCGCCGGGTCCACGCGTACGGTGAATCCGGTGATGGCCCCCGTGGCACGCAGCCGGTCCACGCGCCGTTTCACGGCGGGTGCGGACAGGCCGACGATCTGCCCGATGTCCGCGTAGGAGCGTCGGGCGTCCTCGGCGAGGGCGTGCACGATGCGTTCGTCGAGATCGTTCAGCACGGTGGGTGGATCAGCTTTCGGGTGTTGCGAGTCGGGAACGGCGGTGGCCGTACACGAAGTAGAACACGAGCCCGGCGGCCATCCAGACCCCGAAGACCACCCAGGTGACGGTGGACAGGCTGCCCATCATCCACACGCAGAAGGCGAAGCCCAGCGCCGGGAAGAACGGCGAGAGCGGGACGCGGAAGGTGCGGGGCATGTCCGGGCGGGTCCGGCGCAGCACGACGACGGCGATGTTGACCAGCGCGAAGGCGAAGAGCGTGCCGATGCTGGTGGCGTCGGCGAGCTGCCCCAGCGGGATCGCCGCGGCCAGCACCCCGCAGAAGAGGGAGACGATCACCGTGTTGGCCCGGGGCGCGCCGGTCCTCGGGTGGACGCGGCCGAACACCTTGGGCACCAGTCCGTCCCGGGACATCGCGAAGAGGATGCGGGTCTGGCCGTAGAGCACGGTCAGGACGACGCTCGCGATGGCGATGACCGCGCAGAACGCCAGCAGGGTGCCCCAGAAGGTCTGCCCGGTCACCTCGCGCATGATCTGGGCGAGCGCGGCCTCCGAGTCGTTGAAGTGCTGCCAGGGCTTGGCGCCGACGGCGACGGCCGCGACCAGGACGTACAGCGCGGTCACGATGACCAGCGAGAGCATGATCGCGCGCGGGAGGTCGCGCTGGGCGTTCTTCGCCTCCTCACCGGCGGTGGAGGCGGCGTCGAAGCCGATGTACGAGAAGAAGAGTGTGGCTCCGGCCGCGCTGACCCCGGCCATCCCGAGAGGCATGAAGTGCTCGTAGTTGCCCGAGCGGAAGCCCTGGATCCCGATCGCGCAGAACAGCACCAGCGCGGCGATCTTCACGACCACCATGACGGTGTTGGCGCGGGCCGACTCGCGGGCCCCGCCCAGCAGGAAGGCCATGGCGAGCAGGACGACTATCAGCGCCGGCAGGTTGAAGACGCCGCCGTCGCCGGGCGGGGCGGACAGGGCGTCCGGGATGGTGACGCCGAGGGTCCCGTCGAGCAGCTCGTTGAGGTACTCGCCCCAGCCGACGGCCACGGCGGCGACCGAGACGCCGTACTCCAGGACCAGGCACCAGCCGCAGATCCAGGCGATCAGTTCGCCCATGGTTGCGTACGCGTACGAGTACGAGGACCCGGCGACCGGGATGGTGCCGGCCAGCTCGGCGTAGGACAGGGCCGAGAAGAGGGCGGTGAGGCCGGCGATCACGAAGGAGAGGGTGACGGCCGGGCCGGCCTTGGGGACCGCCTCGCCCAGGACGACGAAGATGCCGGTGCCGAGGGTGGCGCCGATGCTGATCATCGTCAGCTGCCAGAGCCCGAGGGAGCGCCGGAGAGCCCCTCCCTCGCCCTGGCCGCCCTCCGCCACCAGCCGTTCCACCGGCTTGCGCCGCATCAGGCGTGCGCCGAGGCCCGTCGCCTGTGGTGTGCGCTGTTGTGGGGGTGCGCCTTGGTCGAGCACGCGCTGACTCCTTCGTCGCTGCAGGTGAGTACAGCGAAGCACCCTACGAGTCCGGACGTCACAGTCGTAATGCAGCAACCTTGCACGCACTCGCAAGATCGTTGCGTTCCCCGCGGAAGGACGAACCTTCGTTGCACACAGCCCCGCACGGCCGGCGCCAGCCCCCCTTCCGGCTCCGGTACCGAAC
>NZ_RSAJ01000421.1 GCF_003933965.1 Streptomyces sp. RP5T | reverse complement strand
GTGCCGTCCAGGACGTCCGACGGGGCGGGGACGGCGGGTGCCGACGTGTACCGGAACCAGCCCGCCAGGACCAGCGGCAGCACCAGGTAGCCGAAGCGGGTCGCCGGGATCAGGCAGATGGCCAGGCCCAGACCGACCGCCAGCCGGTCCGCCGCCGCACGTACGGTACGGGGCGGCCGTATCAGCAACGAGACCGTCACCCCCAGGGCCGCGGCCACGAGCGCGCCCGTCGCGAGAGCCGCGCCGCCCGGCACGTGCACGGCCAGCAGGTGGCCCGGCAGCGGGCTGGTCGCCGGTGAGCGCAGGCCGCCCGCACCGAGCGGGAAGAGCACCACCTGCTCGACGAAGGCGTGCGGGTCGGCGAGCGCGACGGGCACCACGGCCGCGGCCGCCACCGACAGCGCGGCCACGGCCGCCCGCAGCGCCGCGCGGCGGCCCGCCGTGACCGCGAGCAGGACCAGACCCACCGGCAGCAGCGGCCACGCCGTCCATTTCAGCGCGGCCGCCGCGCCCATCGCCACGCCGGCCGCCGCTCCCGAGCCGCCCCGGCCCGCCAGGGCCAGCCCCAGGCACATCAGTCCGACCACCGGCAGGTCCACCCCGCCGACGGCCAGCGGCAGCGCCACCGCGGGGAATCCGGCGAGCAGCGACACCGCGCCCGGCGGCGTCGCACGGGCGGTCCCGGCGGGCCGGCGTCCCGTGGCGGCCATGCAGAGCAGGAAGGCGAGGCAGAACCAGACGCGGGCGTCGGTGAACGGACCGTCGCCGAGGAGCGCGCGGGGGACGCCGAACAGTGCCATGCCGGGCAGGTACGGGTCGTAGTCCACGGTGTGCGCCGGATGCGGCAGATAGGGGCTGCCCGTGTGCAGCAGCAGCGCCCCCGAGCGCTCGACGACACCGACCTCCGACTGGGCCGCGCCCGACACGACCAGCACCACCAGCGGCACCAGCACCGCGCCGAGCAGCGCGGCCCACGCCCCGGCCCGCCTCCCGGCTCGCGGGTACCGGGCCGAGAGCGCCGCCGCCGTGCCGTAGCCGACCGCCGCGCAGGCACCCCAGACCCGGTGCGGTCCGAGTCCCGTCGTCGCCGCCAGGACGAGCGCGAACCCCGCGCAGCCGAGCCAGTAGGCCCAGGCCCGGTGCGCGAGGGAGAGGCGGCGGCGCCGGGGGAGCGCGGGCGGGGAGGTCTGCCCGAGGTGTCCCACCCCCGTGAGGACACCTCGGGCCGTGCGCGGGGCCGGCGTCGCCGTCCCGTTCGTGAGGGTCATGTCGTCTCTCGTGGCGCCAGTGCGCGGGGACCGCCCGCCGCGGTACCGGCCCCCGGAGCGGGGCCCGTGACCACGAGTCCAGCGCTCGGCGCGTTGTTCAGCAGCCACCGCACGCCACGGTGAACAAAACAAAGTGCCTGGTGGCGGGCGCGGCGGAACCTTGCGGGCGGTCCGGAGGGTTCCTTAGGGTGGCCGCGGCGAACAGACGTCCACGCCACGGGGAGCGGGCGACACGGGGGAGACGCAGGAGACATGGGCCGTCGGGAGACCCCGGTCGATCCGGCCGCCGGACCGGTGCCGAGGTTCGCGTACGCACTCCGCAAGCTCCGCCGGGAGGCCGGCGGCCCCACCTACCGCGAACTCGCCCGGCGGGCGCACTTCTCCGTGACCGCGCTCTCCCAGGCCGCGGCCGGCGAGCAGTTCCCCTCGCTCCAGGTGGCCCTCGCCTACGCCACGGCCTGCGGGGCCGACCCTGGGGAGTGGGAGCGCCGCTGGCAGGAGGCCGACCGGGAGGTCCGCGAGGCGGCCGCCGGCCGGGACGACGGCACGGAGCCGCCCTATCAGGGCCTCGCCCGTTTCGAACCCGACGACCATGAGCGGTACTTCGGCCGCGACCGGCTCGTCACGGCCCTGCGGCACCGGGTCCGCGACCGGCGTTTCACCGCGGTCTTCGGCCCCTCCGGCAGCGGCAAGTCCTCGCTCCTGCGGGCCGGCCTGATCCCGGCCCTGCGCGCCGAGCGCGAGCTGGCCGCGATCCGCGTCCTCACCCCGGGCCCGCACCCGGCCCGCACCCACACGGGCGCGCTGCGACCGGCGGGGGGCGGCGACACCCTGGTCGTCGTCGACCAGTTCGAGGAGGTCTTCACCCTCTGCCGGGACCCGGACGAACGCCGGGCCTTCCTCGACCTGCTGCTCGCCGCCCGGGAGCCGCGGAGCGGGCTGCGGGTCGTCATCGCCGTACGGGCGGACTTCTACGGCCGCTGCGCCGAACACCGGGGTCTGGCGGACGCCCTGGGGGAGTCCGGACTGCTGGTCGGCCCGATGGACCCGGAGGAACTGCGCGAGGTGATCGTCAAGCCCGCCCAGAGCGCCGGGCACATCGTCGAACGGGCCCTGACCGCCCGCCTGATCGACGAGATCGCCGACGAGCCCGGCGGACTCCCGCTGCTCTCGCACGTCCTGCGCGAGACCTGGCGCCGCCGCCGCGGCCGGGCCCTGACCGAGGAGGCGTACGAGGCCGCGGGCGGCGTCCACGGGGCCATCGCCCAGAGCGCCGAGGAGGTCTGGGCGGACCTGTCCCCCGAGCACGCGGACCTCGCCCGGCTCGTCCTGCTGCGCCTCATCACCCCCGGCGACGGCTCCCAGGACACCCGGCGCCCGGTGGACCGCGCCGAACTGGACTTCACCGGCCCCTCGGGTGGCCCGGCGCCCGCCGCCGACGTCGCTCTAGTCCTGGACCGCCTCGCGCGCGCCCGGCTCGTGACGCTCGACCGGGGGACCGTCGACCTCGCCCACGAGGCGCTGATCACGGCCTGGCCCCGGCTGTCCGGCTGGATCGACGAGGAGCGCGAGCAGTTGCGGGTGCACCGCCGGCTGACCGAGGCGGCGCGCGGCTGGGACGACCTCGGCCGCGACCCGGGCGCCCTGTACCGGGGCACCCGGCTGGCCGCGGCGCAGGAACAGCTGGCCGAAGCGACGCTCACCGCGCCGGAGCGGGCCTTCCTGACGGCGAGCGGGGCCGCGCGCAGGAGCGAGCGCCGCAGGCGCCGGGGACTCGTCGGCGCCCTCGCCACGCTCCTCGTGCTCGCGCTCGTCGCCGGGGCCGCCGCCTGGCAGCAGAACCGCACCGGCGACCGCCGCCGGGTGGAGGCCGAGGCCCGCCGGGTCGCCGCCGTCGCGTACGGCATGCGGTTCTCCGACCCGCGCACGGCGATGCGGCTCAGCGTGGCGGCCGCCCGGCTGGCCGACACGACGGAGACCCGGTCGACGCTGATCGGGGCGATGGCCCAGCGGGACGAGGACGTGTTCGCGGTACCGGGCGCGGACAGCGGCTTCGACGGCTCCGGCAACGACGTGCACCGGCTGACGGCGGACGGCAGGTCCGTGGTGTCCGTCACCGCCGACCGGGTCCGGATCTGGGACCTGCGCACCCGGCGGCTCACACTGTCCGCGCCGGGCCCCGGCAAGCTGATGGACGGCGTCCCGGCCGCCGTCGGCCCGGACGGCCGGACTCTCGCGCTGCTGGCCGGTGACCGTGTCGAGCTGTGGGACGTGCGGTCGGCGCGGGTGACGAGGACGCTTCCCGGAGTGGACGCGATGCAGACCCCGTTCGACTTCACCGCGCGCGCCCTCGTCGCCGTCGACTGGGACGACGGGGGTGTGCACGCCTACGACCCGCGCAGCGGGCGCGCCACCCTGCGGATCCCCGAACCGGCCGGCGGTGTGGCCGGCCTCGCCGCCAGCCCCGACGGCCGGTGGCTCGCCCTGTGCACGGGGAGCCGTACGCTGCAGCTCTGGGATCTCGCGCACCGGCGGAAGGTCTCGGCACCGTGGACGGCGAGGGTGCGCGCCGCCGAATGCCGCGACCACGCGGTGGAGTTCACCCCGGACAGCCGCACGCTCACCGTCGTCGGCGACGACGGGATCCACGGCTGGGATCCGCGCACCGGCCGCGGCACCCTGTCCGCCAGGGCCGACGGGCTGACCCAGGTGTGGCCCGGCGGGGACGGCACCTTCCTCGTGGGCACCGGACCGCACCGGCTCGTGGTGTGGCGGGCGGCCCACCCGGAGGTGCCCGTGCTGAGCCGGCGGACGGTCGCGGACGAGTGGGACGACATCGCCTTCGACCGGACCGCGGGAGTGCTGCGCTGTCTCGGCGGTTCCGCGACCGTCGTCCGCTCCCTGGCCCTCGGCACCGCCTCGACGTCACCCTGGCAGCGGGCCACGGCCTACCGGGCGGCATTCTCCGACGACGGCCGGGTCCTGGCCCGCTCCGTGGAGACGGGCGGTGTGCGGCGCGTGCAGGTCCTGGACACCCGCTCGGGGCGAGTGGTCATGGAGCCCTCGACGCGGCCGTGCCCCGGCGCGCAGCCCTGCGCCGACCTCATGGCGCTCAGCGGTGACGGCGCCTACCTGGCGACCGCCCGCGACCGGTACGACCCCGGGGAGCGCACCGCGCCGGACCGGGCCCGCGTCACGGTGTGGGACGTCCGGACCGGCCGCGCCCGCGCCACCCTGGACGTCGGCGCCGAGCCCGACGGGTCCCCGGCGGTGTCCGGCCTGGCTCTCGACGCCCACGGCCGCACCCTGCTGGTGTACCGGTCCGCGACACGCCCCTCGGTGGAGGTGTGGGACGTGGCCCGGCTCAAGCGGCTCAGGACCGTGCGCAGTGTGCGTCCCGGTGACACCGTCACCTCCGACTCGGAGGGGGTGGGCCTCGCCCTCCGCTCCGACGGGGCCGCTCTGGTCACCCGGGAGGGGCTGGTCGCCGATCTGCGCGCCGGGCGCGTGGAGCCGCGCGTGCTCGGGGAGGACCTGATCACCACCGCTGCCTTCGGCCCCGACGGGTCACGGCTGGCGGTGGGGGACGTGCTGGGCCGGGTCACGCTCTGGGACGGGGCCGTACGGGCGCGTCTGGGGGTGCTGGACGGCACCACGTCGGATCCGTCGACCGACGCCACCGGCGCGGTGACCGCGTTCGCCTTCTCCCACGACGGCCGAACGCTCGCCGTCGCCGGCGCGGGTGGCAGCCTCCGGCTGTGGGACCTGGCGTCGCAGCGGCTCCTGGGGACCACGCTGCCCACCCCGGGCGACGAGATCCGCGCCCTCGCGTTCGGCGCCGACGGCACGCTCTACGCCTCCGGCGTCCACGTCCCCGTCCAGCGGTACGACCTGGACCCGCGCCGTCTGGTCACCGAGGTGTGCGGGCGCGCCGGCTCGGGTCTGTCCGGGTCCGCTTGGAGGACGTACCTCCCGGACCTTCCGTACCGGCGCACCTGCTGATCCGCGGCGACGGGGTCACGCGTTGCGGATGGCGGAGATGTCGAAGTGGAGCTTGATCTTGTCGGACACCAGGACGCCACCGGTCTCCAGGGCCGCGTTCCAGGTCAGGCCCCACTCGGAGCGCTTGATCTCGGCCTTGCCCTCGAAGCCCACGCGCTCGTTGCCGAAGGGGTCCTTGGCGGCGCCGTTGAACTCCAGGTCGATGGTGAGCGGCTTGGTGGTGCCGAGGATGGTCAGGTCACCGGTGATGCGGTAGTCCTCGTCACCGAGCGCCTCCGCCTTGGTGGAGCGGAAGGTCATCGTCGGGAACTCGTCGGTCTTGAAGAAGTCCGCGCTCTTCAGGTGCCCGTCACGGTCCTCGGAACCGGTGTCGATGCTGTCCATCTTGACGTCGATGGAGGCCGTCGACGCGGTCGGGTCGCCGCCGTCCAGGTGCAGCGAGCCGCTGAAGTCGCCGAACTTGCCCTTGACGTTGGTGACCATCGCGTGCCGCACGGTGAAGCCGATCGTGGAGTGCGCGGCGTCGATCGTGTAGTCGCCGGTCAGTGCGGTGAGGTCGGTGTTCGTCATGGCGAAGCTCCTTGAGGTGAGGATGTTGAATCTTGAACCACTCAACGCGAACGACCGTAGACCTATTCCATAGAAGTTTCAACATCATCCGCGAAGTGTTGGCGTGATCCCGCCGCGGTGGTAGACGGCCCTGTATGAACCCGCAGCGCAGGGCCCTCCTGCGACCCACCCGCAGAGCCGTCTTACTCGCGGCGGCGCTCCTGGCCGCCGCCCCGCCCGCCCGCGCCGACACGGCCGACCCCTACGACACCCTCCGCCGGCGCTGGCTCGACATCGCGCTGGGCACCGGATACGACCCGGCGGCGGAGCCGTACGCCTCCCGCCTCGCCGAGACCGGCGCCCTCGCCCGGGGGGTCCGCGCCACGATGGCCCCGACGCCCACGTCCCTGTGGCCCGACCATCCCTACGACCCCCCGGCCGGCATCACCCAGAGCTACAGCCGTCTGTGGACCATGACCCAGGCGTACGTCCAGCAGGGCACCGGCTCCACCGGCGACGGGACGCTCCTCGCGGACGTCCTCGGCGGCCTCGACCACCTCTCCGCCACCGTCTACAACCCCTCCACCACCCGCTACGGCAACTGGTGGGAATGGCAGATCGGCAGCCCCCGCCTCCTCATGGACATCACGGCCGCCCTCCACGACCACCTCACGGACGGCCGGAGAACCGCGGCCTGCGCCGCCGTCGACCACTTCATCCCCGACACCGTGCTCACCGACTACTCCGGCACCTCCACCGGCGCCAACCGCGTCGACCTGTGCCGCTCCGTCGCCCTGCGCGGCATCCTCGGCCGGGCCCCCGACCGCATCGCCCTGGCCCGCGACGCCCTCTCGCCGGTCTTCCCGTACGTCACGAAGGGCGACGGCCTCTACGCCGACGGCTCCTTCGTCCAGCACACCCGGGTCGCCTACTCCGGCACCTACGGCCAGGTCATGCTCGACGGTCTCGGCCGCCTCTTCGCCCTCCTCGCCGGCTCCGCCTGGGAGGTGACCGACCCGAACCGGCAGACCGTCCTCGACAGCGTCGAGCACGCCTACGCCCCGCTGATCCACGACGGGCTCGTGATGGACAGCGTCAACGGCCGTGCCATCAGCCGCGGTTACCTCAGAAGCGACGAGCGCCACGTCCTGCGCGGCGACCACTTCCACGGCCAGGGGATCATCGCCGCCATCGCGCTGCTGGCGGACGGGGCGAGCGAGCAGGAGCGCACCCGCTGGCACGGCCTGGTCAAGGGCTGGATCGAACGGGACACCGTCACCCCGGTCCTGACGGCACGCCAGTTCGGGCCGGCCGACCTCGCCCGGCTGCACGCGGTGGCCGCCTCCCCCGTCCCGGCCGCCCCCGAGCCCGTCGGGCACCGGCTCTTCGCCGCCATGGACCGGGCCGTCCACCGCCGCCCCGGATTCGTCGCGAACATCGCCATGGCCAGCGACCGGATCGCCGCCTACGAGTGCGGCAACGGCGAGAACCCGCGCGGCTGGCACACCGGCGCCGGGATGCTCTCCTGGTGGGCCGGGGGCCGCAGCGACCAGTACACCGACTGGTACTGGCCCACCGTCGACTGGTACCGCCTCCCCGGCACCACCGTCTCCACCAGGCGCCTCGCCGACCGCGCCGGCGGCGAGTGGGGCGAGCCCAGGCCAGACGTCCGCTGGGTCGGCGGCACGACCGACGGCGAGTACGCGGCGATCGGCCAGCACCTGAAGGGCCTCGGGTCGACGCTCCAGGCC
>NZ_RSAJ01000420.1 GCF_003933965.1 Streptomyces sp. RP5T | reverse complement strand
GGGTGGCCGAGGCGCTGGGCGGCGGGGTGACCGACTGCGTCGGCTGTGTCGACGGAGCGGCGCTGGCCGACGGGTTGCCGCCCGGCTGGACGGCGCTGGCCGACGGGTCGGCGGAGGCGCCCGGCCCGGCCGGGCTCACGCCGGCACCGGGCGCGGTGCCGGTGACTCCGGGAGCCGGTGCCGTCCCGCCGCCGGCCGTCGGGGTGGTTCCCGGGATCACTCCGGGGCCGACGGAGGGTTCGGTGGACTCGGCCGGTCCCGGATCGGTGTCGACCTTGCCGGCCGGGGCGTCGTCCTTCGGGCCGTCCATGGGGAGCCAGGGCGCGTTGGAGTTGCCGGACAGCAGGGTGACGAGGATGACGACGGCGTAGACCGCGCAGGCCAGTCCGACGGCGATGCCGATCCGGCGGAAGCGCCGGCTGCGCCGGCCGGACTCGTCGACGAAGACGGGGCCGTCGGACTCGGATCCGCCGTCGCCGGGGCGGCCCTCGATGCGGCCGTCGGCGTTCAGGCTGACCGCGTCGAGCTGGACGGTCACCTCGTGCGGGTCATGGGCACCGCCGTCGGCGCTGCCGGACTCGTCCCACGGATCACGTACGACGACCCGGCCGCCGGGCGGCTCCGGGACGTACCCGGCGCGGTCGGCTCTCGGGGCCCCCGGGAAGTCCGGGAAGTCCCGGTCGAGGCTCGGCCCCGCCGCATCGGGCACACCTGCCGTACCCGACGCACCCGCCCTTCCGGCCGTACGCGACGGTCCCGCCGGGCCCGTGCTTCGCGCGGGCAGCTCGGTGCGGTCGGCCGTCGGCTCGGGGCCTTCGGTGCCGGCCGAGCCGCTCGGGCCGGGCCCTGCGGACTCCGGGAAGGTCTGGGTGGAGCTTCCCGTCATGGAAATGTCCTGGGTGCCTGATGCGACCTCGGGCCATTCCGGTTGGGCGTCTTCTCGCCACTTTTTCACGCGCACGCACATCCCCCACGGGCTGATCTGGGCGCGCTTTCGACCTTGAGCACACGTCGGCTGAACCGAGCCCCCACCCGGTCCGAGCGCCCCCCTTACCACACCGTGCTCAGG
The DNA here is from genome assembly GCF_003933965.1 of Streptomyces sp. RP5T. Classification (GTDB taxonomy): domain Bacteria; phylum Actinomycetota; class Actinomycetes; order Streptomycetales; family Streptomycetaceae; genus Streptomyces. The sequence goes on along the minus strand of NZ_RSAJ01000420.1, from coordinate 6,524 downwards.
CCACGAATGTAGCGCACACGGAGGATCTGTGTTTGCCACGTGTCATTTGTGGATGTTCATATCGGCCTCATCGGTGGCTGGAACCCATCCGTTGGAGGGTCTGCGAAGCCACCCATGTTCGACGGAAAGTTCGATTGCGGCGCGGCGGAGGGCGTCGAAGGCCGGATGCACCAGACCCCTGCGCCACACGAGCGACACGGGCGACAGCGGCACCGGATCGACCAGCGGACGCAGCACGGTGGCGGGCATGGGCGGGAAATCCATGACGGCGAGAACCGGGTTGCGGATCTTGGCCATGATCCGTTGGAACTCCTCGTCGCCGATCGCGAGCGGGGCCGGCGGGGCGAGCCGGATGCCCCGTCCTTCGAACAGCCGACGAGCGAGATCGGTCCATTCCACGGTGCGCGGGTTTCCCGCCCCGGCGTACACCGTCTCGCCCTCCAGGGCGGCCAGCGGCACCCGTTCCAGAGGGGCCAGCCGGTGGTCCTCGGGCAGCACGACGGCCATGCGCTCGTAGCGCACGGGCTGGTGGTCCAGGCCCGCCCGCAGCGCGGGGTCCAGACCGGCGAACCGGCCGAAGGACGCGTCGAGGCGACCGGCCAGCAGCTCCCCCGCCGCACCCGTCAGCCCGCTCTCGTAGCGGGCCATGAGCTCCTGGTCGGGGGCGAGTTCCCGGGCGCGCAGCAGTACGGCGCGGGCGGTGGCCTGGTCGGGGAAGTTCAGGTCCACGAGCAGCGGGCGGGCCTGCGTGAAGGCGGCGAGCAGGTCGTCCTGGGCATCCAGGGCCCGGCGGGCGTAGGGCACCAGCCGCTCGCCGTCGGCGGTCAGCGTCACCTGCCGGGTGGTGCGCACGAACAGCTCGGTGCCCAACTCCCGCTCCAGCCGCCGTACATCACGGCTGAGCGCCTGCTGGGCGATGTAGAGCCGGGCGGCCGCGCGCGTGAAGTGGAGCTCTTCGGCGACCACCAGGAAGGCGCGCAGGAGCCGGGGGTCGAGGTGCTGGGGGCGGGGCCCGGGGCTCGGGCTGGGCACGGACATCGCGCGAACTTACAACACAGGTGCGTGAATCGGTACGGAGTAGGTGTTGGACCCCTTGATCGTCCCCACGCGACGGTGGGCGCATGCCGCAACCCGACCGCCCGATGTTCACCACCACCGCCGACGCCCTCGTCGTCGTCGACTTCGGCCCACGGGGCCGGGGCCCGGGAGTCTCACGAGGCCCGGGAGGTCCGGGAGGCCCGCGCGACTCCCGGACACCGCGTCGTCGTCGCGCCCCCGGCCCCTACCGCCGCCTTCTCGCCACCCCGGGAGCGCGCGCGTTCACCATCGGAAACCTTCTCGCCCGGCTTCCCATGGGCATGTTCGGCGTCAGCGCGGTCGTCATGATCGCGGGGACGCGGGGTTCGTACGCCCTCGCCGGCGCCGTCACCGCGACCGGTCTCGCGGCCACGGCGGTCGTCGCCCCGTGGACCGCGCGGCTCGTGGACCGACACGGACAGGCCAAGATCGCCGTACCGGCCACGGTGCTCGCCGCTCTCGGCTCGCTCGCCCTGCTGCTGTGCGTCCGCCTCGGCGCCCCCGCGTGGACGCTCTTCGTGTCGTACGCCGCCACCGCCACGACCCCGAATCTCGGCGGGATGTCCCGGGCCCGCTGGGCCCACCTCCTCGACGGCGACGCGGGGGCGCTGCATGTCGCGAACGCCTTCGAGCAGGCCGTGGACGAGGCGTGCTTCATGCTGGGCCCGGTCCTCGCGGCCTTCCTGTGCACCGCGTTCTTCCCGGAGGCGGGCACGCTGACCGGGGTCGTGCTGCTGGTGGCGGGCGTGCTGGTGTTCACGGCACAGCGTTCGACGGAACCGCCGACGCGGGGGCGGGGCCCCTCCAGGACGCCTCTGCGCGCGCCCGGTGTCCCGCCCCTGATCGCCGTCTGCCTGGCCATGGGTGCCGTCTTCGGTTCCCTGGAGGTCGTCACCATCGCCTTCGCCGACGCACAGGGCCACCGCTCGGCGGCGGGGGTCGTGCTCGCGCTCCAGGCGGCGGGGTCGTGTGCGGCGGGGCTGGTCTACGGGGCGACACGTCGGACCGGGTCCGGGACCGTCTCGGAGGAGCGCCGTTACGTGTGGTGCACGGCCGCCATGACGGCCCTGCTGACCCTCCCCCTGCCGGCCGCCTCCCTCACCGGCTCTCTGCCCGTCGTCGCGGTCACGCTCCTGGTCGCCGGGATGGCGACCGCCCCGACCATGGTCACCGGCATGACCCTGATCCAGCGACGCACCCCGCCCGGCCACCTCAACGAGGGCATGACCCTGGCCGTGACCGGCCTGCTCGGCGGCATCGCCTGCGGCAGCGCGGCGGGCGGGTGGACGGTGGAGCACGTGTCGCCGGTGGCGGGCTACGCCCTCCCGGTCACGGCGGCAGCGGTGGCCCTGCTGACCGCCGCCACGTGGACGAGACCGACGAAGGCGTGAGGGTCCTGCTCGACACCGAGCGCTGAAGCACGCCTCGCCCCCCTGTGGCCGCCGCGCGTCATCGAATCGCTTCACCTGATCTCGTACAACCCATTGACGACCTCCGAAGCCCACACATACGTTCCACAGTCGAAGCGCTTCGACACGGGCCGTCGAATCGAGTCGAATCGACGACCCCTGCGCGGCCCCCCGCCCGAAGCGACCATCCGACTCCCCGGAGGTACGGGATGTTGACGGCACGAAGGCGTGCGGTGGCGACGGCGGTGGTCCTGACCGGATCACTGCTGATGACGTCCTGCGGAGACTCCGGCAGCGGGTCCTCCGACGGGAAGACACTGCGGCTGTGGCACTACGAGGGCCCGAGCAGCGCGATGGGCATCGCCTGGAAGGAGGCGATCAAGGAGTTCGAGGCCACGCACCCCGGTGTGAAGGTGAAGTTCGAGGAGAAGAGCTTCGACCAGATCCAGAAGACCGCCCCGATGGTCCTCAACTCCTCGGACGCGCCCGACCTCATGGAGTACAACAAGGGCAACGCGACCGCGGGCCTGCTCTCCAAGCAGGGGCTGCTGACCGACCTCACGCAGGAGGCCACCAAGCGCGGCTGGGACAAGCTGGTCAGCCCGAGCGTGCGCACCACGAGCCTCTACGACACCAACGGCGTTATGGGCTCCGGAAAGTGGTACGGCGTCCCCAACTACGCCGAGTACACGCTGGTCTACTACAACAAGGACCTGTTCAAGAAGTACGGCATAGCCGAGCCGAGGACGTTCGGCGAACTGACCGCCGCGATGGACAAGTTCGTCGAGAACAAGGTCACCCCGCTCGCCAACGGCGGCGCCGCCTACCCCGCCCAGCAGTACCTCTACCAACTGGCACTGTCGAAGGCCGACCGCTCCTGGGTCGACGCGTACCAGCTGTACAAGGGCAGGACCGACTTCCATGACGCGGCCTGGACCTACGGCGCGCAGACCTTCGCCGACTGGGTGAAGAAGGGCTACTTCAGCAAGAGTTCCAGCGGCCAGAACGAGGAGGCCGCCGGTGTCTCCTTCACCTCCGGCAAGGCGCCGATCCTGTTCTCCGGCACCTGGTGGTACGGCCGCTTCAAGGCGGAGAACAAGTTCGACTGGGGCACCTTCCGCTGGCCCGACTCCAAGCTCACCCTCGGCTCCGGCGGCAACCTCTGGGTCGTACCGCAGGGTTCGAAGAACAAGGACCTCGCCTACGACTTCATCGACATCACCATGTCGAAGAAGATCCAGAACCTGCTCGGCAACTCCGGCGGTGTCCCGGTCGCGGCGGACGCCGCCGCCATCACCGACCCCCAGTCGAAGGCCTTGATCGAGAACTTCAACGCCATCTCCGAGAACGACGGCCTGGCCTTCTACCCTGACTGGCCCGTCCCCGGCTTCTACGACGTCCTCGTCTCCGGGACGCAGAAGCTGATCACGGGCAGCCAGAAGCCCGACGGCTACCTCAGCGATCTCCAGGAGGCCTACGACAAGGGCGCGCCGAAGCAATGACGGCGACCGTCGAACGCACCGCGCGGGTGGCCGGCAGGACGGGCGCGCCCCGGCCCCCGCGCCGCCCCCGCGACTCGTACGCCCTGTTCCTCCTCCCGGGCGCCCTCGCCTTCCTCGCGATCATCGTCCTGCCGTTCGTGATGAACACGTACGTGAGCTTCACCGACTGGCAGGGCGTGGGCTCCCCCGAGTGGTCGGGGCTCGCCAACTACCGGGAGCTGATGGACGATTCCGAGTTCTGGGCGTCCTTCCGGCACAGCCTGTTCATGGTCGTGGCGATGGCGGCGGTCCCCACGGCCCTCGGGCTGGTCCTGGCCGCCGCCCTGTTCGACTACGTCGGCAAGCACTTCGGATCCCGGCTCGCCGCCGTCCTGCGCGCCTGCTTCTACCTGCCGCAGGTGCTGCCGATCGCGGTCGCCGGCATCGTCTGGAGCTGGATCCTCGCCCCCGACAACGGCTCCCTCAACGCCCTCCTCAAGGCGATCGGCCTCGGGAGCTGGCAGCAGGACTGGCTGGGCGATCCCGACCTCGCCCTCTACAGCGTCATGGGCGTCATGGTCTGGGTCCAGCTCGGCTTCCCGCTGGTCGTCTTCATGGCGGGCCTGCAACGCGCCGACCCCCAGCTGGCCGAGGCCGCGGAGCTGGACGGCGCCGGCTGGTGGCGCCGCTTCTGGCACATCACGCTCCCGCAGATCCGCCCGGAGATCTACGTCGTGCTGACCTGGTGCTCGATCGCCGCGCTCAAGGTGTTCGGCGCGGTGTACGTCCTGACCAAGGGAGGTCCCGGCGGCGCCACGAACGTGCCGTCGTACTTCTCCTTCACCACGTTCTTCGAGAAGACGCAGGTCGGCTACGGCGCCGCGATCTCCACCGTGCTCACCGTCATCATCCTCGCGCTGTCCCTGATCGGTCTGCGGCTCCAGGAGAGGACCGACGCATGACCACCGCCCTGCGCCGCTACCCGGTGCTGATCGCCCTGTGCATCGCGGCCCTGTTCATGATCGTGCCGTTCCTCATCGTCACGGTCAACGCCTTCAAGTCCCCCACGGAGTACGCCCAGAACGGCCCCCTCAGCCTCCCCGACGGTTTCTACACCGACGGCATCAAGGACTTCTGGGAACGCGTCGACTTCGGCCGGAAGCTCGTCAACTCGGTGCTGATCAGCGGCTCGGTGGCACTTCTGGCGGTGGTCGTGTCCGTCCTCAACGCCTACGCGATCGGCATCGGCCGCATCAAGGGCCGCACCTGGGTCCTCGCGTTCTTCGTGCTGGCGAACATGCTCCCGCAGGAGGCGCTGGTCTACCCCGTCTACTACCTCAGCAAGGAAGTCGGCCTCTACGACACCAGGTTGAGCGTGATCATCGTGTTCACGGTGATCCAGGCGGCCTTCGGTACGTATCTGCTCTCCGCGGTCCTGGGCCAGTTCCCCCGCGAGATCCTGGAGGCGGCGCGGATCGACGGCGCGACCAAGTGGCAGGTGCTGTGGCGGATCGTCGTCCCCGTCAGCCGTCCCACCCTCGGCGTGCTGCTGGTCTTCTTCTTCATCTGGACCTGGAACGAGTTCCTGCTCCCCCTGGTGATGCTGATCTCCAACGACAACCAGACGGTGTCGGTGGCCCTCGGCGTCCTCCAGGGCCAGCGCCTGATGGACGCCACGATGACCAACGCGGCCGCCCTGCTCGGTGTGCTTCCCGCGATCGTGTTCTTCCTCGTCTTCCAGCGAACCCTCACCCGCGGTATCGCCGTGGGTGCCGTGAAGTAAGGACCCCCCACAGATGAAGTTCACCGACGGATACTGGCTGCTGCGCGAGGGCGTCACCGCCGCCCACCCGGCCCAGGTCCACGAGGTCAGCGCGTCGGACGGCCGACTGGACATCCTCGCGCCGACCCAGCCCATCCGCCGCCGCGGCGACCTGTTGAAGGGACCGGTCGTGACGATCAGCGCCCACGCCCCGCTGCCCGACGTCATCGGCGTCACCTTCACCCACTTCGAGGGCGAGCAGCCGCAGGGCCCCCGGTTCGAGGTCCGCAAGGAGGACTTCACCGCCCACACCGAGTACGACGAGGAGCACGCCACCCTCACCTCCGGCGCGCTGTCGGTGCGGGTGGCCCGCACGGACACCTGGCAGGTCGACTTCCTCGCGGACGGCCGGCTGCTGACCGGCAGCGGTCCCAAGGGCATGGGCATCATGCGGGACTCCTCGGGCGCCCACTTCCTGCGCGAGCAGCTCGGCCTCGGCGTGGGCACCTCGGTGTACGGCCTCGGCGAACGCTTCGGACCGCTGGTCAAGAACGGCCAGGTCGTCGACATCTGGAACGCCGACGGCGGCACGGCCACCGAACAGGCCTACAAGAACGTGCCGTTCTACCTCACGGACGCGGGCTACGGCGTCTTCGTCGACCACCCCGGCAAGGTCTCCTTCGAGGTCGGTTCGGAAGCCGTCTCACGGGTCCAGTTCAGCGCCGAGACGCAGGAGTTGACGTACTACGTCATCTACGGCCCGACCCCGAAGGAGATCATCCGCAAGTACACGGC
>NZ_RSAJ01000041.1 GCF_003933965.1 Streptomyces sp. RP5T | reverse complement strand
GGGCCGGGCCGGTGCGGCCGAGGAGGTCGAGGGCGGCCTGGGGGCCGTGGTCGCGGCGGGCGGCGGCCACGTCGTCCAGGTCCCACGCCATCTCGCCGACGACCGTGCGGCGCGGACCACGCGCCTCGACGGTGCCGCGCACCAGCAGGAGCCCGGAGTGGAACACGGTGTGTGCGACGTTCTCGTGGGAGTCCTCGAAGAAGGCGATGTCGACCAGGCCGGAGCCGTCCTCCAGGGTGGTGAAGATGACGCGCTTGCCGGACGGGATGGGCGGTGTCTGCGTGGAGGCCCGCACGCCGGCGACCAGCACCCTCTGGCCGGGCACCAGGTTGCGCAGGTGGGCGGCGTCGGTGGCGCCGAGCTCGCGCAGCAGCCGGTGATGGTGCTCCATCAGGTGCCGGCTCACGTCGATGGAGAGGGTGTCGAGTTCGGCGCCGAGCTTGTCGCGGCTGGTCATCTCCGGCAGGCCGCTCGGGGCGGCGGTCACGAGCTCGCCGCCGAGTGGCAGTTGTCCGTCGGCGGCGGTGCGGTTGCGGGACTGCCGGTGCAGTTCGGTGGCCTGCAGCAGCAGGTCCCGCCGGGTCAGGCCGGGGGAGAGCGCGTCGAGGGCGCCGATGCGGATCAGCCGCTGCGCGAGCGGCAGGGACGGGCGGGCCCGCAGCCACACGTCCTGCAGCCCGGTGTAGGGCTGACCGGCCATCAGGCGCGCGGTTTCCGTCTCGCTGATGCCCTTGATGGTGGAGAACGCCAGGCGCACCCCCCAGCCGTGTACGGTCTGCTCGACACTGTGCTGCCCGCGGGAGTGGTTGACGTCGACGGGCAGCACCGGGACGCCGTGGCGGCGGGCGTCGGCGACGATGACCCGGCGTGGCCACATCCCCGGATCGTGTTCCAGTAGTCCCGCGTACAAGTACGCAGGGAAGTGTGCCTTCAGGTACGCGGACTGGAGGGCGGGAACGGCGAAGGCGACCGCGTGAGCCCGGCAGAAGCCGTACGCGCCGAAAGAGGAGACGGTCTCCCACACCTCGTCCAGCACGTCCTTGGCATAGCCGCGCTCCCCGGCCGTACGACGGAACCAGGCCTCGACTTTGGGCAGCCGGTCGGGGTCGGCGAGGGCACGCCGGGCGACATCGCCGGCGGCTCGGTCGCAGCCGGTCATCCGGGACAGGATGGCGATGATCTGCTCATGCCAGATCACCACGCCGTACGTGTCGGACAAGATCGGCTCCAGGTCCGGGTGCGCGTACCGCGGCGCCGCGCCGTGCCGGGCGGCAATGAACAGAGCCGGCATGCCACCGCTGACCGGGCCGGGCCTGAAGAGGCTGATGTCGGCCACGACGTCCTGCATGTGCCGCGGCTGCAGACGGCCCACCAAATCCTGCTGACCAGGACTTTCGAGCTGGAAGAGGCCGACGGTGTCCGACGCGCGGATCATCTCGAAGGCCCGCCGGTCGTTCAGGTCGACGTGATCGGGGTTGTCGAGATCGAGCAGGCGCCCGGTCGTGCGGCGGATCTCGGCGACCGCGTACGCCATAGATGACAACATCCTCACGCCCAGCACGTCGAGCTTCAGTAGACCGAGATCCTCGACATCCTCCTTGTCAGCCTGGACCATCGGGTAGCCGGCCGGGGTGGGCTGTACTGGAAGCCGGTCCAGCAACGCCGCGTTCGACAAGATCACGCCGCACGGGTGCATCGCGTAGCCGCGCGGCAGCGCGTCCAGGCCCTCGGCGAGCTCCCACAGCGGCCCGAACTTCTCAGCCCTGGCGGCGAGTTGCCGCAGCTCCGGCAGCTCGGCCAGGGCGCCGCGGATGTCCCGGGCCCGGATGTGCGGAAAGCTCTTGGCGATCTCGCCCACGACCTGTGGCGGAATCCCGAGGGCGAGCCCGGTATCGCGTAGCGCGTGCCGGGCCCGGTAGGTCTCGGGCATACCGGTGACCGCGGTCCGCTCCCGCCCGAACCGCTCGATGATCGCGTCGTACACCTCCAGGCGCCGCTCGGACTCGACATCGAGATCGATGTCGGGCAGCGACGTGCGCCGCTCGCTCAGGAAGCGTTCGAACAGCAGCCGGTGTTCGAGCGGGTTGGCCGTGGCGACGAACAGCGCGTGGTTGACCATGGAGCCGGCTCCGGAGCCGCGCGCGGCGACCCGGATCCCCAGCGCCCGGGTGTCGGCGACGACTTGGGCCACGGCCAGGAAGTACCCCTCAAAGCCCAGCCGGCCGATGACCTCCAGCTCGTAGTCGAGCTGTCGTACGGCACGCTCGTCCGTGTCCAGGCCGCGGGCGACCATTCCGGTCTCGCACCGCTGCCGCAGCAGCCGCATCGCTGACCCTCGCTCCGAGCCCGCGCCGACGACGGAGGGCTCGGGGAAGTGGGGATGTCCGAGCCCGAGATCGGCCGGGGTGAGGGTGCAGGACTGTCCGGTGGCCTCGGTCTCGGCCAGCAGGCGCGCCGCCCGGCCGCGGTCGTCGCCCACGGCGCGGGCGATGCGGTCGGCGGCCGCCGCCATGGCGGCCGGGTCCTTCAGCCAGCGTTCGCCGCCGTCCAGGCGCCGGCGGTCGACGGGCCGCAGCAGCCGGGCCGCATCCAGCACGTCGGCCAGCCGATGCTGGACAGGGTCCGCGTAGCGGACCGCGTTCGACAGCACCGCAGGCACGCCGAGCTGGTCGGCCAGGCCCACGGTGCGGGCGGCCAGCCGCAGTGAGCCCGCACCGGTGCCTTCCCTGCCCAGATACACGGCCTCCAGCCGCAGCCGCTCTCCCGCGAGGTCCCGCCACGGTGCAAGCAGTTGCTCGGCGACATCAGGGCGGCCGGCGGACAGGGCCTGCACCGGTTCGGAGGCCGGACCGAGCAGCACCACAAGGTCCTGGTCGGCGAACTCGCGCAAGGTGGGCCAGGACACCACCGGGGCCGCGCCGTCGGCCGCGGCGTGCGCGGCCGACACCAGACGGCACAGCCGTGCCCACCCGGCCGCGCTCTGCGCGAGCAGGGTGATCCGCAACGGTGGCTCGACCACGTGCGCGCCACCGCGCACGGGCGTACGCGGCCGTCCGGCGGTCGGGTCGGGTGACGTGAGCGGGGCGACGGCAACGTCCACGCCGAAGAGGGGGCGTATACCGGCGGCCGCGGCGGCTTTGGCGAAGCGGACCGTGCCGGCGACGGTGTCCCGGTCGGTCAGCGCGAGCGTCGTCATCCCGCGCTCGGCAGCCCGCTGTACCAGGGCGCCCGGGAGGGAGGCGCCATAGCGGGCGGAGTAGCCGGAGGCGACGTGCAGATGAGTAAATCCACCGCTTTACACCTCCTGCCTCTCGTTCGCCCCTCCCCCTGACGCGTGTCCCTCCAGGTCTCCACCATAACCGAAAACCGAAAATATGTTCGAGTGCGTAGTTGGGCTGCCGTTCAGGCTGCCGTTCGGGTGCCTGGTGTGGGTGGTGCTTTTAGGCTGGGAGGGCTCGGGGCGTACTGCGGAGGTCTGCCATGCCCCGAACGATCTGGTCCGGCGCGATCAGCTTCGGTCTCGTGACCATCCCCATCCACGTCGCGTCCGCGACCGAGAACCACTCGATCCAGTTCCACCAGTACCACCTGGAGGACATGGGCCGGGTGCGGGTGCGCAAGATCTGCGACCTGGAGGACCGCGAGATCCCCCAGTCGGAGATCGGCAAGGGCTACGAGTACGCCAAGGACCAGATCGTCGCCATCTCCGACGCGGAGCTGAAGGACCTGCCGCTGCCCACCGCGAAAGCCATCGAGATCCAGGCCTTCGTGCCGCTGGAGTCCATCGACCCGATCCGCATCGCCGAGGGCTACTACCTCGTGCCCGATGGACAGGTGGCGGCCAAGCCATACAAGCTGCTACGCCAGGCCCTGGCCCGGTCGTCGAAGGTCGCGATCGCCAAATACGCCTGGTCCGGGCGGGAACGCCTGGGCCTGCTGCGGCTGCGCGAGGATGCGATCGTGCTGCACGCGATGCGCTGGCCGGACGAAGTCCGCGACCCGGCCGCTGTCGACCCACCGCACGAGACGGTCTCGGAGGAGGAGCTCGACGGGGCGCTCGCCCTCATCGACCGCATGAGCCAGGACGACCTCGAGGGACCCGAGTTCACCGACACCTACACCGACGCCCTCGCAAAGATCATCGAGTCGAAACGCGAAGACAAGCCGCTCCCCGACGCCCCGGAGCCCGAGCAGCCGGGCAAGGTCCTCGATCTCATGGCTGCCCTGACCGCGTCCGTCCAGCAGGCCAAGACCTCACGCGGCGAAGAGGCCGACGCCGACGTCCACGAGATGCCGAAGAAGAAGGCCGCGAAGAAGCAGCCAGCCAAGAAGGCGGCAGCGAAGAAGACCACAAAGAAGACGGCTGCCCGCCGATCACGCAGCGCCTGACCGCACATGGCCAGCCGCACAGAGGCTGGTGCCGGAGGGAATGTCCGCCCGGCTGGGGCGGTTATGGGGAGCGTGGGAGTGAAGGGGACTGTGTCCCCGGGCCTCACCTGTAGCCTGCGGGGACGATCGTTCGGCTGAAGCCCCGCAGAGCCCTTCGCCGCGTAGGCGACCACCCCTCACTCCCACAAGCACGGTCGTGGTCCTGACCGGAATTCTGGTCAGGACCACGCACGTACGCCCCTACGCGCAGCTCGTGGTGCGCGGCGGGTGAGGTGGCTGCCGAACAGGTCAGTCGCCTACCCCAGCGCGCCCGCTCAGCCGCGGACGATGTTCTGCGCCTGCGGCCCCTTCTGTCCCTGGCCGATGTCGAAGGTCACGTGCTCGCCCTCGGTCAGTTCGCGGTACCCGTTGCCCGCGATCTCGGAGTAGTGCGCGAAAACGTCCGGGCCCCCGCCGTCCTGCTCGATGAACCCGAAGCCCTTCTCGGAGTTGAACCACTTCACGGTGCCGCTGGCCATACCGTCGATCCTTCGTTCATACCTGAAAACAGCCCGTGGCTCCGGGCCTGTTCTGGCCCTGCAACCGCACGAGCCTGCAGCCGTTGTACCCCCGATCATTCGGCTTATCCGGCCGACACCACACGCCGAGCCCGCCTGCTTCACGCCAGCTGAGACCCTGGGCACCACCGGTCCCGAGGTCGCGCCCGCATGCGCCGCTTTGCACGCCGCAGATGACCGGGGGACACGCCGCAGATGACCGGGGGAGGGGACAGCGGCGGGGCCGCGTCCCCAGCATGGGTCGGCGTTACGGTGCCGGGATGTAGTGGACGACGGTCATCTGGCACGGTCCGCCGGCGTAGACGTTGATGGTGTCGATCTCGCTCTGGTCGGCGGTCAAACCCCAGCGGAGCTTGGTTGCGGTCCATTCGGCGAGGTAGCGGCAGGTGGCGGTCGGGGCCGGCGGCATCCAGGCGCTCGGGTCCTGGTCGGCCTTTTGGCGGTTCGTCCGCGCGGTGACCGCGACCAGACTGGTGGCGGCGTCCTGGTCGTTGGCGTACGCCTCGCGCCGTGCGGCGCTCCAGGTGGAGGCGCCGGAGTCCCACGCCTCGGCGAGGGGGACCATGTGGTCGATGTCGAGCTTGGCGGGGTCGCTGACTTCCTGCTCGTCGTAGTACGACAGCCACTCGCCGTCGGTCAGCTTGCAGCCGGCCGACACGGTCGGCGCCTCGGACGCTTCGGCCAGGAGGACCTCGGCGCGGGTGTTGCAGCCGTCGGCCGGGTCCAGGCCGGTGTTCCAGTGCTTGAACTTGTTGCGGGTGTACCCGGCGCGGGACTCCTCGGCGAGGGGGATCTGGCCGATCGCGTAGGAGAGCGGGAAGGTCTGCGCGGCCGCGGCGGCCGGGACGGCGTTCGCTGAGGCGGGTACGGCGAGCGGGGTGAGGGAGAGGGAGAGCGCGGCGAAGACGCGCAGCAAGTTCTTGATCACAGCGGCAGGAAAGCGGTCAGCGACCGGGCCCGTCAGCGATCAGGCCTCACTGTCGACCGGTTGGCTGAACGGTTTCACCGCCGAACCGTTCCGTCCAATCACCCGGTTGACATCGGTGCCGGACGAGCGGCACGGACGCGGCCGGACATCGGGCCCACTCACCGCTGTCGCACACGGGGCGGAACCTCTGTGCTGCGTCGCCGTCACTGCGGCGGTGACGTCCAGCGTGGAACGTCGCCAGAGGAGAGGTCCGGGCGCGCACGGTGCCAGCGCGCGGGGTGTCGCCATCGGCCGGAGGCGTCACGCGCGACGTCGATGGCGACTTCCACCACCAGCTCGGGTTCCACCAGCGTGGCGTTCAACGTCTTCCGGCTTCCCCACCCGGCGGAGAACGACCAGCCTGTCCAGGGGTGACCGCGCCGGCCCGGAACGAGCAGGCCGGCGACCACGCCGCTCGCCGCTCGGGCGAGAGTGGTGGTGCGGCCGGTGTACTGCAGGCGGCCGTCATCGTCGTACCTGCCGAGCAGCAGGCTGCTGGGTGCGGTCAGGGAACCGGTGACCGCGCCGACGATCGCCTCGCTCGTCTCAAGGATCTTGTATTTCTGCCAGCGCCTGACCGACGGCTCGTACACGCCGTCCAGCCGCTTGAAGACCACACCTTCCATTCCGACCGACGCCCACGTCAGCCACTCGCGCACCCTGTCCGGATCGGTGGTCGACGGGCACAGCACCCACGGGGCGGACAGCTGGCGGGCAGCGAACACAGACTCGAGCGCGGCCCTGCGCCGCCGATACGGCCAACTGGTCGTATCGGTCCCGGACAACCGCAGCACATCGAACGCGACGAAGTGGGCCGGCCACTCCTCCGCCACCCGGGTCGCCCCGGCACCGCGCCGATGAAGCCTCAACTGCAACTGCTCGAAGGCGAGCCGTCCTGCGGCATCCCATACGACGAGCTCGCCGTCCAGCGCGGTCGCGTCCGGCAGCTGCCGGGCCCCGGCTCTGATCTCCGGAAACGCCGGAAGCATCTCGGTGCCGCGTCTGGAGCGCAGCACTACCTGGCCCGCATCGACGGACAGCAGGGCCCGGAATCCGTCCCACTTGGGCTCAGCCGCCCAGCCCGCCTTGAGCTGCGGCGACGGGGTCAGCGTGGCCAGCATCGGCTCCGGCGGCATCCAGGTCACGGGCCATCCCTTCCACTGCGACCCTGCGCTTGGAACTCGCATCACGGCAGTCGGAGCCATATGCCCTGTGGCGCCGTTCCACCTGCACGTCACCAGCCGTGGTTTCCACCACCAGGAGAAAACGGCCGCACGTCCCGTCGATCAACCAGCGCCTGAATGGTGCCCCTGCGTTGAACAACGAACTGTCTGCTGGCCCTGCCGCACGGCCAGCAGGAAGTGCGCGGGTGGCGCGGCCGCGGCGGTACGGCCGCGCCACCCGGGCGCGAGCCCTGCTGCGTTGAGCGAACGAGGCCCTGAAGTGGTCTGTGTGGTGGTCTCGACTTTCTGCTGTACGTCTCGCCGGAGAGCAGGTCTGTCAGTCCCCGAGCTGGTGGCCGGCCGGTGCGTGCTGATGATGGGGGCGGCGGGAGCCGGGAAGTCGACCCTCGCCGGGCCGTTGGCGGCGGTGACCGGGGCCGTGGTCGTCTCCTACGACGCTCATCAGCGCCAGCTCGCCGGAGACACCGGCACCGAGGCGGTCAGCGCCCTGGCGCTGCAACGGGCCTGGAGGGAGCTGGCCCGGCACTGCGCCGCCGGTACGCCAACCGTCGTGGACGGAACCCACTGCCAGCCTGAGCGGCGCGAGATGGCCCGCGCGATCGCGGCCGCGCACGGCCTGGAGACGGTCCTCCTGGTGCTTTGGAGCCCTTGGAGGTGTGCCTGGCGCGACAGGGCCTGCGGGAGCGCCGCGTCCCGGAAACGGACGTGCTCCGCCAGCATGAGGCGATCACGGCGGCGCTGCCCTTGCTGGCCGGCGAGGGATACGCGGCCGTGATCAGCCTTCGTCGTACGTGAGGGAGCTACCGGTGGCTGCTTCTCCTACGGGCGCGCGCTGACGAAGCGCACGGTGGAGCCCCACGCCGCAAGCACAGGGACCCTACGCGGCCTCCTTGCCCTTGCCGCCCAGGGTGTACCTGAGCTGCGAGCGGGCGTCAGGGCGTTCCGGTCCATCAACCTCGTTCCAGAACCTGTGCGCGACGATTTTGGCGGCCAGGTCGCGTTCCCGCTTGCGTAGGTCGGCGACCTGTTGCTTCTGGGAGTCCGTCCAGCCGGGGGAGTCCGGGTGCGCTGGTGACGTAGCGAGCCAGTAGCCCTCGGGCCGCGTCCACGCTTCCATCCGCTCCACGCTGTACGGCAGCGCCTCAAGTAGGGCAGCAAGCTCGGCGCGTACCGCCAGGAGGTCGCGCTGCGCGGTCAGGAGATCGTCGGGATAGTCGTACTTCGCCTTTGCCACGTCGGGATATTAGTTCGACTTCCAGCCGCTGGGAGTCCGGCATGCCGGTCACCGACCTCCCGTCCAGGTGGCCCTGATCCGGACCGGCCCCAGTCAGGCGGTCGGCTCGGACGGTTGACCGCGCAGCAGGTCCGGGCGGGCGTCGGCGAGGGCGAAGGCGCGCTGGAGGCCGGGTACGAGGACGTTGTCGATGCGGTACCGGCGCGCCCGTTCGTCCCGCTGGAGGAGCGGGCCGGCGCCGTCCGGTCCGAGGTGGCGCTGTGCCGCCCTGACGCTGGTCAGGGTCCCGCCGATCCGGGAGACGGGGATCGGGTGCGTGGGGTGGTGGGCGAAGTGCTGTTGGACGTCGTCGTAGGAGGCGGTGCCGCCCAGCTCGGTGATCCGCCGCAGGACTGCCCGTGCGCCGGGCATCAGCGCCGCGATCAGCTGGAAGAGCAGCTGGTCCGTCCAGCCGCCAGCGAGGTCGTCGGCGGCGAGGTCCTGCGGATCGGGACGTTGCTCGGTGGCGGGTGCGTCCGGCCAGGCGACCGGGACATCTGGCCGCAGTCCGTAGGCGGCCTGGACGGCGGCGATCGCCTGCTCGTAGGTGTCCATCTCGGTGTCGATCGTCAGCCGCACAACCGCCCCCTCCCGTGATGATGCACTACGGCCCCCTCCTTCCCGGCACCCGGCGGCCGCTGTCCGCAGGGACCGGCTTGAGGCCGCCCGGGCCGACGGCCATCCCCCGAGTCGTCGATGCGACCGTGCGCATTGTCTGGGCCAGTTCGAGCACATCCGTGACTCTCAGATCCCGGCGTGTCACTCTGACTGGTGCTCCGGCCCTGCGAAGTCGGGGCTGGCGTAATCCGGGCTGGTGAAGCTCGGGCGGGCACCGGAGGCTCCGTCGTCCGGGCTGCTGAAGCCGGGGCGGTCATAGCCGAGGGGTGGCATACGGCTGGCCGGCGTCGGCGGAGCGGTACGGCGCGGGGACACCGTATTGGGATCGGCCAGGGCCTCCCGCAGGAACGGCAGGATGCCACGTTCCAGCAGCGCCTCGCGCCAGGCTTCTCTGGCCCGCGCCACCTCCTCGCTCAACTCACCGTACGGTCCGGTTTCGAGCGAGGGCCTGTTGCGTAGTGCACTGAAGACCAGGGCGACAACCGCGACCAGGGTCGCGCCCGCGGCTACGGCACCGAACACCCACCCCGTGGTGAGCATGGTCCGCGCGATCGCCGAATCGGGGTTGAGCAGCTTCAGGATGTAGCCGATGAGCAGGAAGATCACCGTAAGAACTCCGGCGAGGACAGGTGACAGGGCCGCGATGACGGTGGTGGCACTCGCCCCCTTGGGCTCGACGATGTCGCCCATGGTTGAAGCAAGCCCCGTCGCGCTCGCGTCCCGCTCCGTGGAGCCGGTTTCACGGACACCCGTCGGCTTCCCGGACGGACGTGGTGTCCGTGCTTTCGCTACTGCTGCCACCGTTGCTGGCTCTGGACGTACGTGCAGCCCAAGCACCGTTGCCAGCAGGCGGCGGCCGTAGGACATCCGGGCCCACCGGTGAGGAGCGACTCCGTTGCGGATCCGGCGGCCGCCTGGATGGCCAGCACCCAGGATGGCGGCCCCGAGGCGGCGGCCCAGACCGGCTGGCGCCTGATGATCAGGGGCCACCGATCGGCTGCCGGAGCGCGCAGAAGCAGACGGAGCAGACGCGGGCGCAGAGCCTGGACTCGAAGACGAGTAGGCAATGCGCGAGGAGTGGTACGAGGGCGCCGGGCGGCGGAGTTCTTCGCGGACCTGCACGTAGTGCTGGTACTCGCTTGCCGCGGCCGCCGTGATGAGTGCGGTGGCGTTGATTGCCATGGTGCGCAACTGTTCGGAATGCAGCCGGTGTCCGATCCCGGCCAGTTCGGGACGGTGTGGTGCGGAGCGCAGCGCCTCGTCGAGGATTCGCTCGTACTCTGGGCGATCCTCACTGTGCAAGTGTTGCGGAACGCTGTTCACAGCCCCTCCTCCCCGAACTCCGTCCTGTGCCATCGTGGGGCGCTTCGAGCGTCGCGGCTAGTTCCCGTGCCGTCCGCGGGGAAGGGGCCGTCTCCGTGGTGCGAGGGCCCCGGAGACGGTGATCGATCCGCAGGCAGTTCGCCGGGGGAGCGCTCCGGTGAGCGGACGTCCGCGACCGCGCCCGGCGGCCCAGGCGAAGGCATCGGCCGCGCGATGGGCGGGGGGTCTTCGGCGGCAGCGGCAGGTAGCTCAACCTGGTCTGAGGAAGATGCCGAAGGGGCAGGCAAGGGCTCCGCTCGGAGCGCACGAGCCGACGGCACTGAGACGGCTCCGGCACCCGGCATTCCCCCATCGGCGACGCCATGCACACTGCCCGAAGCGCCGGCGGCTGGCTGCACCCCGGTCTCCGCGGCCGCCTCCTGCGCGCCTACCGACGGCCGGTCGCCCGTTACCGCCTCGTTCACGGTCTGGATGCGGATGAGTTGGGTGAGCAGCACGGGCGCCGACATGCCGACGACGAGGGCTGCGTACTCACCGCTGATCTGCCCCGTGGTGCCGAACAGCACCGCGGCACCGGCACCCATCGCGGTGTGCACGACGGCCGCGGCGAAGTCGACGGGGGCATCGAAGTATCCCTGGAACTGCGGAGCTTTTCCCTGTGTCGTCCCCGCCATGACCGCCTGCCGATGGGCGTTGCGATCAGCCTGCCAACACACGAACCGGGCGTACAGGTCCACGGCCCCACGCAGCAGACCCCCCGCCGCCCCCAACAGGATCAACGTCGGGACGTCCACGGTCTCCCCCGGGTGATGGCGCTGATGCCTAACAGCGAGCTTGCGGACACCGGACGAGCGTAGAGCCGCGGACAAGCCACGGGGAAGAGCCCAAGTCGGCCCGCAAAAGCAGATACTTCGACCACTACTCCCGCCAGCGGGAGTACGACCGGGCAGCCTGCAAGAGCACCGCCTGGGGGCGTACCAACGCCATCGAGGAGGTCTGGGGCGACGTCGTCCCCGCCGAGGCGCCTTGCGGCGCCCGCATCCCACACCGCCAGTTCGAGGTCGCCGGCGCCTACAACACAACCTACGAACGCGTGTACCCCGGCGCGCTGACCGAACTGGGCATCCCCGCCACCGCCTTGACCGGCCGTAAAGCCTGGGAGCAGTGACTGTCCGGCTGACGCCCATTCGCCATCCGGCATGGGCCATCGGCCGATGCTGGAAAGCCCCATACGGCTCCGGCTGTCAGTGGCAGCCGGTACCGTACTGCGTACGGGCCGCGCACCGGCCCAAGCTGGCCCCTTGCCCATGACTGGGAGCCGTGGGGCGAAGGTACGCGGGACTTCGGGTCCGTGCGCATCAGTGCAAGGTTCACGTCGCCGTTGCGGCGTGCTGTTGCCGATCACGCAGTCGTCTTGTCTCGCGCGTGCATCGGGTCATGGGTCCGCGCACGCGAAGTGAGGGCTGACTGCCATGGTCAAGAACCAGCGGAAGAAGCAGCGGAACAAGAAGGCCGCCGAGCGCACGGGGGCATCCAGGGCCTCGGTGTCGACGGGCACAGCGCACCGGCACACGCGGGCCGACGTGTCGATCCTCGCAGAAACCCGGTACGGACTCGGGACCGTGGACCTGGAGGTCGCGGCGTGTCTGGTCGGCGCATGCCGGGCGAAGTGCGGTCCGTGCCAGGACACCCTCGCCGCCAAGGTGGTGAGCGGACATCGTCTGCTGCTGGCCGCGCTCGCCGGCGTCCCGTACGGACTGCCGCTCAACGAGGGGGCTGCACACTCGCCGGTGGTGTCGGCCACGACCAGGTCGTGGGTGCCCCTCGCGCGGGCGGCCGCCGTCTCGGGTGACGTCACCGAAGCGGTGGCGGCCGTTGAGACGATGGAGGCGGTGCACGCCGCAGAACTCCTCCAGGACGCGCTCGACCACTGGGCGCTGGCCGGGGCGACGCCGGAGCAACTCGCCGCCGCGCTCCAGGGCGTCGCACTGGGCGGAGCCGGGCACGTCCACGTCCATCCTGAGCCCGACAGCGGGCTGTTGGAGGGGATGCTGCCGTACGTGCCGGGCTGGGAGATCGACCACGGCCTGGCAGCCCGGGTGGTTGGCGCGGTCTGGGCCGGATGCGCGTCGTGCCGAAGCCAGCTCACTCCGGCGGTTGTCGTCGATCGGGCGACCCTCGCAGGACTCGCCGGCGCCGTGTTCCTGACCCCCTCACACGTTCCCCTCCAGGAGACGCCCGCGGCCGGCCCGGCCGCCCGGGCGTGGATCGAGCAGGCGCACGGCACGTTCCAGACCAGCGGCGCCGAAGCCGTTCTGCGGGCTGTCGGCGAGCTGAACGAGGGCGCCGCCGCCGACCTGTTGAGGGAGTCGCTCGATGTATGGACCAGCTCCGGAGCGGCGCGGGCCGGGATCGGTCTCGCCGGGCCCACGGAAGCGCCCCCGCGGCAGCGGCCGGCCGACCCGAGGGACGCCTTCCGAAAGGCCGGGGTCAAGGTCCTCACCCTGGACGACCTCGACCAGGGCGACGACCTCGACCCCTATCACCTGGCCCCGAACTACGGCGTGACGCTGATGCAGACGACCACGCCGGACGGGCGGCCGATGCCGATGCTCGTGCTCTACCCGGAGACCGAGGACGCCGGGGTTGAGGACCTGGAACGGCGAACCGAGTGGGAGCACTGGGATCTGCACGGGATGCCGGACAAGGACCCGAGCTGGCGGCTGCGCGCGAACATCGCCGACCGTTCCCTGTCGCACGTGGTGCACGTCGGCCCGGACGGCGAGGACGATGTCGAGCTGTGGCGGGCCGCCGAGTCCGTCACCCTGCCAGCCGCGGCGTGGGACCTGTTCGACCGCGTCCAGCACGTGCTGGTCGCCGGGCCGGTCACGAAGCCCGAAGCGCCAGGGGCCCTTCAGGCCGCGGCACAGGCGGGCGAGCTCCTGGCCGTCGTCGCCCGGGTCTCCTTCCTGTGACGGGGGCCTTCGTGACCGACACCGAGGTGACCCTGTCCACGATCGGGCGGATGGCCGGGGTGGGCCGCGCCTGCGTTGCTAACTGGCGCCGCACGCACGACGACTTCCCTGAGCCGGTCGGCGGCACCGCAACCAGCCCCACCTTCCGGTACGCGGCCGCCAAGAACTGGCTGCGCGCCCACGACAAGCTCCCCTACGAGCCGCCCGCGCCGCGCGAGCCCGCAACCTTGGTGTTCGACGGCGGGCAGACGATCACCGTGTACGCACCGGACCTGCGGGTGCCCAGCCCTGGGAACCGGTACGACCGCTACGAGGAGTTCGGCGGCTACATCGTCGCCGACGACCGAGACGGCATCCCCTGGCCCCGGGCCACGGTCCGTATCGACGTCCCCGGACAGACGCCGTACACGGTGACCGACGCGAACGTCGACATCAGCTACGCCACCCGCTCCATGCAGTACCTGAGCATGATCTGGTCCCCCGAACGGCGCCAACTGGCCGCCCCCACCCCCGCCTCGGCACGGACGCAGCCCAAGGAGGAACGGTGACCGAGACCACCGCGCAGACCGTCGAGGAGACTCCGGCGCTGTCCCTGGACCGGATGATCCTGACGGGTATCCACCACAGGAACGTCACGGACCACCGGTTTTGACACAGCTACTCACCACAGATTCAAGCTCACCCTGCGTCCCGGGCTGGCGCTTCCAGTGAGCCGTGTTCACATCTCGTCAAGGAGCATCAGGGTCATGATGAGGCCACCCGAATCGGCGGGCTGAGTGATGGCGAGGAGCTCGTCGGCACCCGTGGACTTCTTGCCGGAAGGCAGTTCGTCAGCCGGTACGACGAAGCACACCTCGTCGTCGGGTCTCCGCTTGACGGCCCGCGCCACCGCGGACAGCACCGTCCGTAGCCGGTCGCCCTCATCACCGTCGCCGCCCTCCACGAACTCCTTCCGCGCGCCGGGGGTGATAGCCAGCGGCATTTCGATGCCAGCAGCCATGGCTGCCGCGGGCGGGATCTTGATGAAGGCGCCGTCCTCAAAGGCCTCATCCCACGTGTAGGAGGCGACCACAGGCCCGAATTCATCGTCCATGCCAAAACCTCGCTCGTTCCGAATCAGCCTGTTCTGTGTCCTCTTGAGCCTGCCGCCTTTGGCCCCTGAACGCTGTACCTCGAACGGGTGCGTCCCGCTGAATGCTCCCTCCTCAACTCGACGGCGGCCAGGACGTCAGCGATTCCGTGTACGTGCTGGTCGCAGGCGTGCTACGTCCAGGGCGGGACTGTGATCTGCATGTTCGTCCTGCCGAGCTGCCACTTGCCGGAGGTGGGCTGGTGGAAGGCGGGGACGCGGTGCAGGAGCCGACCGAGTCCGTCCTTCTGCCGACGGTGGGGTTCTCGCACGCTGCGGGGGAGGGCCGCGAGGATGTCGGTGCGGGTCATCGGCACGGGTGCCTGGGCGAGCAGGCGGGCGACCAGGGAGAGTACGTCGTCTCCTGCCGTGCCGCGTTCGGCGTCCGTCCACGTGCGTACGTGCTGTTCGTGACGGTCGAAGGGTCCACTCAGGGCCATCAAGGCCTCGATGCCAAGGCGGGAGAGCGTGGTGCGGGCCTGCGGAAGCCGCGTGCGGTCGCGGTAGGCGTAGAGTCCGGCAGCGGCCGCCAGGGCGCCGGTGGCCAGCGGGTGGGCGCGCGCCAGGCGGGCCGTCGCGAGCAGGGAGCGGCCGGACAGCTCCACCGTGGTGGTTGTGCTCCGTACGGCCTTTTCGGTTGCGCCGATCTTGCCGAGCAGGGCCCGCAGGGCGCCCCAGTCTCGTGCGGCGACATCGTGGCGGATCAGGTCGGGGTCGGCGGCGAACAGCACCACGGGGGCGAGGACGCCGGCCAGCTGCAGGATGCCGACATCGCTGAGGTCCTCCTGAGCGAGTTTGTCGGCAGCCGGGGTCATGGGCAGTCCGTTGACGCAGACGACGTGCAGGAGAGGGATGTACTGGCGCCACCACAGTCGCTCCGCTGCGGCGAGGTCGAAGGTACGGCCCTCGTTCTTGAGGTCGCTGAGCACGCGCGGGACTTCCGCCCACACGTAGTGGGGGATGAAGCCGCGCAGCGTCCCGTAACGCATCCCGTCCAGGATTGAAGACGGCCGGCGACGCTTGAGCGTGGCCGTGATGTCCTGGGTGAGAACGGAGGTGTCGAACACTCCGATCCGGAAGCCGCCGCTGAGCGGGCGGTCGTAGACGCTGCTGTACATGACGGGAGCGTAGGCCCGCGCGCGGAGCGCGGTGCACGGATTTTCCGCAGTCCGCACCTCGCGCTTCCGCCTGCGGCGCTCGCCGAGTCCGGAGGCCGGCAAGTGGCCTGGCCACGCCACTGGTTCAGCCGAGTGCGGGCACTCCCGGACACCGGCTACGGGGGCGGTCCGCCGACCGGTAGGCTGCTGGCAGTGGCCGTCGCATCGGCCCAAGCCAGCGGCCTGGCCCATGACTGGGGCGCATGACGGCAGAGGTGCCCGCGGGTCCCGTCCAACGGGGTCCGGACTGTGCGCATCAGTGCGAGGCGACATCAACTCCCAACGGCCGTAAAGCTGTTGAAGCCTTCCGCATGCTGCTCTTCGTCGCGCGCATCGGGTCATGGGGCCGGGGCGCGGGAAGCGAGAGCCGTATGACCAAGAGCCATGGCCGCAAGAGCCGGGCGAGGCACACGAGCCGGACCCGAGGGGCGGCGTTCGCCTCCGCCAACGCCGGCACCCTCCATCAGCACAGCAGCGGCCCGTCGGCCGCGGACCTTCAGCCGGCCGACCCCAAGCGGTGGGGCATCGACACCGCGCCGGACATGCGGACCGCGTCGGCGCTGATCGGCGCGTGTATGGAACGGTGCGCACCGTGCCAGCAGTCGCTGGCGGACAAGCTCCTCGACGAGGACGCTGTCGTCCTCGCGGTGCTTGCCGGGTCCGTCTACACCCTGCACGCCGAGAGCGAGGCGGACGCGGGCGCCCAGGCATCCCGGGCCACGCAGGTCTTCTTCGGGCTCGTCAAGCAGGCCCGCGAATACCGGGATCCCGGGCATCTGCCTCCCGTGGTCGAGATGCTGCCCCGGGAGCACCGCGCGGAGCTCCTGGAGGACACGCTGGACCTGTGGACGTACTACGGGCACGTCGACGCCGCTCTGCTGCGCGAGCGGTACCCCAGCCCCACGGGCTTGTCGACGGTCACCGTGACTGTAGAGGGCAGCGATCCGCAGACAGGCCCGGGTGTGGTGGTCGACCTCTCCGCCCTCGCGCACCCAGCCGCGTACAGCGTGCGCACCGACATGACGCGGACAGGGTCCGGCCGGGTGCCGTCGGTGGCTCTGGTCCCAGAGTCTCCCGAGGCCGGCTACGACGACCTGCGTTGGCGCTGCGGCTGGGAGCCCTACATCTTCCAGGGGCTGCCCAGCGTGGATCCGGCCTGGGTGCTGAAGATCGACCGCACGAGCGGCGCGTTGCTGGGCGTCGTCCGCCTGCTGGACGCGACCCTGCTGCCCGAACGGCAGCCGTGGGAATGGCGCCAGAACGTGTACGACCGCATCCTGTGGCGCGCACCGGTGCCACCCCCGGTGTCGGCATCCGCCGAGTGGCTGGAGGCCGCGCGCCGCCGGGACACGGTCCTGTTGTACGGCCCGCTCGACGCGGGCGCAGTTACGCCTGCTGAGTGGGAGGCGGGCGCAGCCACGCCTCCCGACTGGGAGCGGCTGGTGTCCGTCCACGCCTACTGCCAGTTCACCGACCGCATGTGATCAGCCCCCTCCGAGGAGAACCGGATCAATGACCGAGAACATCGAACAGCACGCGGAGGGCGCGGCCCGCTCCCTCGTCGAACTCGTCCGCGCCCTTCAGGACCGCGGTATCGAGCACCCGGTGGAGGCGTACCGGGTGCATAGCTATCTCACCCGCTGCGCCGGCGAGTTGCGGACCGCCGTCGAGTTGATCGAGGCCTCCGTGCAGCACCTGCAGGACCGGGGTCGGCTGATGAGCGACTCCCGGGGCGAACCGTTTGATGACGTCCTGCAGCGCTTCACGGAGTCCTCCGCCGCGGCGAAGGACCTCGCGGGTGCGCTCCACGGCAGGCTGAACACGGCCTACTCCGCCATTGGGCACGTCGCGTACAAGGACGGGCCCAAGGAGCAGGAGTGACGACGGGAAGCTGAGTCCGCCGGTTCGGCGGGTGATCGTCTGCGGACGGTGCGGAGCGGAGGCCGGGGCCCGGCGGTCCCGGCCTTCCTGCTTTCCGCTACCGATCGGACGCGGACCTCCGACCCGTCAACCCACACAGCAGAGTCACCAATAGTGAGTGAAAATCATCCTGAAAAATAGTGGATATACCAAATAACGGGGTGAATTCTGCTATGATAATGGGTAGTTGAGTCCCGAGGAGGGCGAGTGAGTCAGTCGCCACAGGAAGAGGGCGCGATCAACGCGACCACGGCGCGGAACAAGTTGTACGCGCTGGTAAAGCTCGTCGAAGACGAGGGGCGCGCCACGGTGATCACCAAGCACAAGGTGCGTGCTCTGCTGGCGCCACTGGACCGGTTTCCGGCAGCCCGGAAGACCGATGCCTTCCCGGCTCACGTGCTGAGTACGGCGCAGAGGGACTTCGGCGACCTTGTCACGCTGGCGGCCAAGGGCCAGCCGCAGGTACTCCTGCGCAACACCACTCCGGTCGCGGTGCTGCTCCCCGCCGACCCCTCTCCTTATGCCCCCTCGTCCGACACGGCCGCGCACCCCGACGCGGCGACCGCAGGAGGTGCGGTGAACAGCCAAGGCAACCAGGACCGCGGCAGCATTCCCCGCAGGCTCGCCACGCTAGGCGACGCCATCGGTTCCGTCCTCACCGACGGGCCTTCCGGCGCCCCCACCTTCGGGCTGCCGGGCCTGGACGCTGCCACGGGCGGTCTGCAGCGGGGCGAGCTGACCCTCGTGGCCGCGCGTCCGAGTGTCGGCGGGAGCCTGCTGGGTCTGGCGGCCGCACGCAAGACGGCGCTTGTCGACCACCACATGGTCCTGTACGCGGCCTCGGGACCGAACCGGGACGACATCTTCCGCCGGATCATCGCCGCCGAAGCCAGCGGTGAATACGCGCGTCTCAAGCAGGGCCGCCTCACCGAGCATGAGCAGAGAGTCGCCCACCAGCTCGTCCAGGCCGGCGACCTCCTGATGATCGATGACGGCAGCAACCTGACGGCCGAAGACATCGCGGAGACCGCCCCGCACATGCAGGACCTGGCCCTCGTGGTCGTGGACCGTCTACAGGCCGCCCACAGCGCACGGCTGCCGCTGTCCGGAGACCGCCTCCCCGGCGCCTCCCAGGTCCTGGCCACTCTCGCGCGCACCCTACACGTGCCGGTGCTCGCCATCGTGGACAGTGACGAGCCCGCGCTCCTGGGGCTCCTGGACGCCGACGTCACGCTGACGCTCACGCCGACCGAGGACCCTGGCCGGGTCCAGGTGACGGTCGCGGAGCGCGACTTCGGCACGATCGGCTCCGCGTACCTGAGGCCCGACTTGAGCCACGCCCGCTTCCTCGACGCCGGAACCGCGCCCGCCGGCAGCCCGGCAAGCCCGGGGCCCGCGGCAACCGTCGGTGTCACAGCCGCACGCGAGCTGGCCGAAGCTGCCCTTCCCTACACGTCCGGCGGACAGCAGGGGATCCCCGCCGCCCTCACCCACGAGCTCGCCGCGTGGCGGACCGCGGTCGCGGGTGACCACGAGGCCCTGAAGGAGATCCTGCCGTCGCTTCTCCAGGCCGCCGCGACGGTCTCGCAATGGCCGGACACCCATGAGGGACACCGTCTCGCCGCCGCCCTGCGCCCCTACGGCATGCCCGAGTCCGCCGACACCACCCCAGCAGCCGGGCAGTCGCCTGCTACCGGTGCCGTTGGTACCGCTGGCCGGACCCCGGCGGACGACCGGCAGGCGACGGCCGACGTGGTCGAGGACGAGGAAGACGACGAGGACGAGGACGCTCTGACGCCGGAGGATGAGGAGGACGAGCCCGAGGGCCACGTCTTCCCCGCCCTGAAGATCCTCAAGGACTCCGTCGGCCGCTCGAAGATGCACCCGATCCGCGTCATTCGCAAAGAGGAGCGCGACCACAGCCCCTGGCCGCTGATCAGCGAGCACATGGACGGCGAGCCCCGCTGGGTCCACCCCGACGTCACCGCCACCCGCGTGCCCCACATCCGGGCGAACGGCAGGCGCGTGCGCCGCGACCAACTCGACGTACCCGACTCGTTCGGTGAAGGCGTGCTGTGCCTGATCGACCGCAACGGATCATTCCCCTCCGCCTGTTCGGCCGTCCCGCTCGCCCCGAACAAACTCCTGCACACCGGCCCCCTCGACGCCTACGACAAGGCCGGGGCCGGCATCTACCTCATCGACATCCCCGAGTGGACCCGCACCGACATGCCGCACCCCCTGGGGCGGATCGCCGACCGGCCCGACGAGGACGGCCGGGCGTGGGTCACCACCCCCCACATCAAGCAGCTGGTCAAGCTCGTGAGGGACAACCACCTCGACGCGATGCCGACCATCCACGACTCCTTCACCGGCAAAGCCAACGAGTCGCTGTTCAAACCGTTCTACGAGGCCACCCGCAAGGCCCGCAGCGAACTCGTCCAGATCGGCGGCGACCCCTACAAGGCCTACAAGACCCGCCTGTCCATCGCGCTGCGTCTGCTGTGGCCCAAACGCCCCTCCCAACGCTCCCCGTTCTGGCGGCCCGACTGGCGCATGAGCATGGTCGCAGAGGCCTCCGTCCGGCACTGGACCGTCGCGTTCAAAGCCGTCCAGGAAGGCCACACCCTCATCGCGCTGCGCAACGTCGACCAGGCCATCTTCTGGACCCCACCTGGCACCCCGCCCTCCACCTACCGGATCGGGACCGGCTTCGGCGAAGTCAAAGCGAAGTTCGTCCAGGCCGGCGAGACCATCCTCGAAGGTGACGACTGATGGCCGGACCCACCGGACGCGGCGCCACCCTCGGCGCTGCCCTGAACGACCTCCTGCGCTCCCAGGTCACCCCACGCCACCGCCTGTCGTCCTACAGCGCCAAGCACTGGCACGCCCAGCTCTCCCAGCTCACCGCGACCCACCGCGGACAGCAGGCCCTCGCGGACGCAGGCCTGAACGTCACGACCAAGACGCTCATCAACTGGCTGTCCGACGCCGAGTACAACATCCGCCGTACCTACCGCGACCTCATCCACACCGCCTACGAGAACGTCGCCATCGTCCCCGCCGAACCGCTCCCGGACCACATCACAGACGGCCAGTACGAGATCAGCGGCGTCGTCACGACCGGCGACGACGAACGCGAACGCGGCACCCGCGACGCCGCGCCCCTGCGCATCGATGCCGGCCGCGGCCACTGGGACGCGATCGAGGAACTCTGGCTCGCCGGCGAACTGACCGACGACGAGTTCGAGGACCACTTCATCGACGACGTCATCGTCGAGGACATCGGCGAAGGCACCGACGGCTGGCAGTTCACCGGCGGCTCCTACTCCGTCGAACTCCGGTAACAGCCCGCACCAGCCGGCGAACCGCACGCCGCAACAGAAGAACCCTCATGAGGTCCAGGGCCGCCTTCGCAACACCCGGGAACGGGGCGGCCCTTGGTCGTGTCAGGGTGCGGCGCCACGGGGGGCTCGCCGTCAGCTTGTCATTTAAGGTCGGGCGGGCGTCAGTTTGCGTATCAGCTCCACGGCTTCATTGAGAAGGTGCGTCTCGCTCTCGCTCATTGACGGGTCGGCTGCCCGTCTCTTCCTGGCTTCCGTAAGGCATCCGGAGTCGGTGTTCCCCAGAGCGATCGCGGGGCCGAGGTGTGTGAGCAGTGAGGTGAGTACTGCCCGGGCCAGTGCCGCCTGGGCCGTGTCGCCGACGGCGACCTGCGCCAGGATCAGGGCCGACATTCCCCAGTCCAGTCCGGGTGGCCCTTCCTCGGTGTTGCGCCAGTCGATCACCATCGGCCTTTCCGAGGTGAGCATCACGTTGTCCGGGTGCAGGTCGAGGTGGAGGATCCGGTGGGCGGCATCGGTGGAGACACGTGCGGGAACCGAGTGCAGGCGGTGCAGGAGCTTGGCGAGGCCGGCTCCTGCTTCCTCGGCCGTAATCATGCCCTCCAGCAGTGCCTGAAGCATGGACGGGCCGTGCAGTCGCTGCATCACCAGGTCGGTTCGCGGCGCGGTGCTGTGTCCGGCGCCTTCCGCGCCCTGGAGGCGAGGCACCGGATACCCGTGCTCCGCGAGGTAGGCCATCACTGCTGCTTCGGCGGTGACGTCGCCGACGTCGCGGTATCGGCGAAGGACCCAGTGATCATCGATGGCGAACACGTCCGCGCTGCGGCCGGAGCCGAGTAACTCACCTGACTGCATGCGGGAACCCTATCCGTCGGTGGGAACGCCTTTTTTCCCCGTGCGCCGTGGCTTGGTGCCCTTCTTGTGGTGGGCCGGGCGGGTGTATGCCTGGCCGGTCGCGAGGACGCGGCCCACGTCGTGCCGGGCGGCTGGACGGCGGCCTTAGAACCAAGTGGCCCTCCTGGTGCGGGTGTTGAGGGTTTCGGTGCACCGGCAGGGGTGCCGGTCTTCGTGCGCAGGTTCCTGAACCCCCGTCGCAGCGAGCCCGCCTCCGCGGACCAGGTCCCCGCCTTCCGCCCCGCACAGCGCACCCGCCTTGCCGACTGGCAGCAGGCCACCGCCCACTACAACACCGTCGGCGGCACCTTCGCCGACCAGGTCGCCGCCACCGCGCGGCGTATCCAGCACGTCACCCGCCACGAACCCGTGGCCCTGGACCTGTCCGAGCCGGCGGGCCCCGTCCACGGCGGGCAGGTCGTGGCCCCGGGCACCCGCTCACGCAGCACAAGGTCGATGCCCCGATGACACACCTCCTCCTCCCCGCTCCCGCGGCCGCCGCCTTGCCGCCCGGACCGCAGACGGTGGCGGCCGCGTTCGACACCTTCCCCACCGCGCGCTCCCAGGCCCCGGTCGTCGCCCGCCTGTACGCCGAAGCGATGGGCGAGCGCTACCCGCACGAGGTCGCCGCGGACAGCTCGGCGGACTGACCCCTGCTGGGGCTGCTCGTCACCCGCCTCCAGCTGGCACCCGGCCAGCTCCTGGTCGACGCGGGCTGCGGCACCGGCGGGGTCGGCCTGTGGCTGGCCCGCGCGCTGTCCGTCCACCTCGCGGGCCTCGACCTTTCGGCGGCCGCCGTCCAGCACGCGACCGCCCGGGCCACCACCTTCGTCCCCACCAAACGCGCCGCCTTCCGCGTCGCTGCGCTGGAGGCCACCGGCCTGCCCGACAGCTGCGCCCACGCGGTGGTGTGCGTGGACGCCCTCGGCTTCGCCACCGACCGCACGGCCGCACTGCGCGAGTTCGGCCGCGTCCTGGCGCCCGGCGGACGGCTCGCCCTCACCCAGGCCCTGCGCCGGGGCGCCGCCCCCGACTTCGAGGAACACGCCCGGGCCGCCGGGCTCGTCCTGGAACACGTCTCCGGCCTCACGGTCAGCTCCTACCTCGCCTTCGCGGGCTGACCTTGCTGCATGGGTCACGGCGCGCGGGCGAGTTCTACAGCGGATCGCCCTCCTCGGTGACGACCTCCCGGTAATCGTCGCCGCGAGCAGCCGAACCGCCCAACGCGACAGTGCCATCTGCACAGTTGAGCCATCATGGAGAACGGCGAACGCCCGTGGCCTGGTCACCGAAGGGCTGCGTACGAGCGAACAGAGGGCCATGCTCCCGGCCGCGAGGGACCACGCCGGACCCGCCGCGGACAGCATCTGGCGGGCACTGTGAGCCCGCAGCCGCAGGAAGCACACCGACCACGGAGCCGGGCTCGCAGCCCACGAAAGAGGAGGCCCGTCCCATGGCCGAGCCCGACCCGGACGCGGCATTCCACGCCGCCGAGATCCGCCGTCCGGACGATGTCCCAGTCGGCACACCGCTGACCTGGCTGGCCGAGAGGCGGACCGAGGCGTCTCTGCGGCTGATGAACACCAGCCTCCCCAACGACTACCCCGACCAAGTTGAGCGGGGCGCCGTCGCAGACGCTCTCACCGAGTTGGCGCTGGGCGAAGCGCTCAGCCGGAGGGTCAGCAACGAGCGCGGCAGCACGATCCGGCAGGCGCTGCTACTCGGGGCGACCTGGGACGCGGTGGCTGCCGCGCTGGACACCACTGTCGCGGCAGCGGCGCATGAGCTGAAAGTGTGGGCCGACGACCAGTACTGCCTGCACCGCCACCAGGTGGCGGAGAACCCGGACACCCGGGTCGGGCTGGACGGCGTGGAACACGCGGCGATGATGGGCGCGTACGCCCGCGGAAAGGAACTGGCCGCAGCCGACGCCCGCGACGGCCACCGGCATCGGGAGGCTGTCGCCGCCGTGCCGATGCTCGACACCGTGGGTGAGCTGCGCACCCTGCTGGAACACCTCCCCGACCAGATGCCGCTCACTTTGGACGACCACCCCCGTGCCCTGCCCGGCCCCGGTAACCGGGTGCACACCGTGCATCCCCGGCGGGTCGTAACAGTCCCGGAACCGGGCACCAAACCCCAGTGGCACGAGCCCCACCTGATGCTCACCCAGGTCTACATACCCGAGGGCGCCAGCGACGAAGAGCAGGCCGCCATCGCCACCCGCCACGACCTCCCACCCGCCCACGCTGAACTCGCCCGCGCCTCCTACCACCTTCAGCGCGGGGACCTGGAACATGGACTCGGCGACCTCGCCGCGATCCTGTCTGAAGCCGCCCACCTGATGAGCAATGTCGCGCCGGGCCACGTGAAGACCCGCTCGGAGCAGGTGAACGCACTACGCACCGAGGCGGAGCGGCTCACCCAGGCCGCCCTGCAGGTGCGCAAGCTCGCGGACGAGCTGGGGCCAGCGAAAGGAAACCGCCACTGACGCACGAAGCGGAAGCCGCGGAGATGACCAGGGGACGGAACACCACGGAACACCTGATGTGACAGAGTTCCGAACAGCCCTCGAGAGTCGCCGCGAGACGCAGCAAGTCACTACTGACGCCGTGCGTTCTCGATTATCAGCTGACGGCACATCAGTAGGTAGTGCGGGGAGACATGGATCCACGTCGGCGTGGCGATGAGGTCCGAGTGGTTACCCGACAGCGGTGGCGCGTGCTTCCGTTCAGCGTCCGGTGTGCGTGAATGCCGCCCAGGATGTGATCCCTTCGCTGTTGCGGTGGAGATGGCGACGCAGGTTGTGCGGCATAGCGCCTGGCGGTTCCCGGCGCCCGACCATGCACAGCTGTGCCGTGCGCAGGGCGTCGGCGGGTGCCAGGCCCTCCTCCCTGAGGAAGTGGTGGAACATGAACATGAGCACGGAGGTCGCCTCGTCCGGCACGCTCCACGTGGCGCCGACCACCGAGCGGACCCGGCCGGCCAGCAGGGTGGTGCTCAGGCTGAACGCCTCGTCGTAGCCGCGTCCGGACCGGCCAGTGCTGCATGCGGCCAGGACGGCGAGCGCGATGCCGCGGTCGGGGCCGGTGCCCAGGGTTCGCACCAGCCGCGCGGCGGCCAGGTGTTCGCCGCGGTCGAGCAGCAGATAGGAGCTGTCCCTTGGCGAAGTGGTCTGCTCGACGATGCTGTGGCAGGCCAGGTGCATCATGGTGCCGCCGTCGGGGTCGGCGAGCCAGCGCAGCACCTCGTCGCGGGTGCCTTGTCCGTCCTGGCTCGGCTCTCCGTCGGGCAGCCTGCCGACGTATCGCGCGTCCGGATAGAAGCGGTCCTTGATCGCCAGTGCTTCAAGGCGCGCGGTGGGCAGGTCCCTCGCTCTGTCGGCGGTGTCAGGGTCTGCGACTACCAGTCCCTTGGTGGTGAGGGGTATCGGGTCGTGCCAGGCCGACTCGCACAGCAGGCGGGCGGAGGGCGCGTAGGAGAAGACGACGCGTTCCATGGCGTAGCGCCACGTTCCGTTGGCCGACCTGGTGCGCGCGGCGTGCCAGGGCACGCGGGCCAGTTCCCGTACGGGAACCAGGACCAGTCGTGCAGGGCGGTCCGCGGGCAGGTCGAGGTGGCCCTCGAGGAGCGGTCCGACCGCGGACTCCCAGGCCCAGCCGCAGATCTCCTCGAGCACCTGCGGGGCCCTGTCCCGCGCGCCCAGCAGGGCACTGTCGCGGGTGCGTGCGTCTGCGCCCTGCATGCCCTGGGCCGCGTCGAAGAGGAAGGACTCGAACGCCGCCATGCCGGTGTGGTTGAGCTTGGGCAGCGGAAGCCAGTTCGGGGGTGCGTCGGCCGGGATCACCACGGCGGCGCCGTTGAGCTCGTTGCCCGGTACCAGGTAGACCAGCGCGTCCATGCCGAGGGCGCGCAGGGCTGCCCTCGTCTCGTGGGTCTGCGGCGGGTCGAGCAGCCGGGTGGTGCCCTCGCTCGCCAGCGTGTCGATGACCCGGCGCCGCAGCTCGCCCGGCACGTCGTCCGGCGTGTGACTCTGTTGTGCCTGGGCCCATTCCCGGGCCAGGTCCGCGTCGCCTCCGGCGGTGAGCCGTGCCTCCAGGTCCCGGGTCTCGGTCGTGGCGTAGAGGATCAGACCGCGGCCCGCGTCCAGGGCGGTCGCGGCGCCTTCCGGGTCGTGGTCCATCAGGCACAGCCGCGCCGTGTCCAGCGCGTCGTGCTCCGCGTCGCGGGCGGTGGCCTGCATGTCGTCGGGCGTCGACTGCAGCAGCACACTCCAGGCATGCCCGCGCAGTCCGCTCAGCGCGGTCGAGCGGCCCAGATCATTGCGGCCGGCGAGACGGTAGGCGTGGGCCAGCGGCATCGCGGTCGTGGTCCACAGCGCGTGCGTGCTGGACTCGGCCCTGCGCCAGGCCTGTTCGAGCAGTTCCGTGGCGGTCCTGAGGTGGCTCCTGTCACCGGTCATCTCGACCTTGCGCAGGTGCGCGACCCCGGCGAACATCAGGTAGTACGTGCGTTGCGGGTCGTGCTCGGAGGCGATCGACAGCGTGTCGGTAATGTGGCGCACCGCGCTGTCCACCGACTGAGGGGTGTCCGTGGCCAGTTCGGCGAGGGCGAGCTGGGAAAGCCTGAGGGCGCGTTCGTTGTCCGGGATTCCGGCCTGGTCGGCCATCTGACGGAAGGCGCGCAGCTGGTCCTCGCCCGCCGGGTTCACGAACTGCTTACGGTGCGCGGGCCCGCCCCCCGTGCCGTCGGACTGGAGCATCTGCAGGAACGGGGCGATCTGGTTCCACGCCTCGTCCACCGCCCTCCGCAGCGGATCGCCCACGGGCAGCCGGAGCGAGCCCGCGCGCAGCTCCTCCAGCCTCTCCATGGCGCCCGCGTGGTCCCCGCGCATGGCCCTGGCACTCGCCTCTTGCAGCAGGGCCATCATCGCCCCGCGGTCGAACATCGGGGACCGCGGGTCCAGGCCGTCCGCGAACGCGCGGGCGTCCTCGGCCAGTCGCCGGGCCGCCGACGGATCCATGCCGACCTGGACGACCAGATGCTGCAGACCCCGCCGTGCCGCGTCGACCATGGTGGCCTGGGGCTGCGTGTCGCCGACGATCCGCGTGTACCGCTCCAGCTCCTGCAGCGCGGCACGCGCACTGAACCCCGGCCGGTTCTCCTGCCAGGCCAGGAGCAGGTCCATGGCCCGCAGCGCGGCGGAGGTGGCGGGCCAGTCCGCGAGGGGGGACGGGTCCTTGTCGCCGATGTCGGCGAGCACCATCGCGCGGGGCATGCGCGCGGATCCCACGAGCTCACCCGACCTGATGAGCTCGGTCGCCAGCACGGCAGCCAATTTGGCCCGGCCGGGCCAGTCCGCCGGCAGGTCGTCGAAGTCGTCGAGGGCTTCGTCGATGTCTGCGGGATCCCGGTCTTTCGAGTAGCGACCGACCCGCATCCAGCAGCGTGCGAATCTCCACCGCGCGCTCTCAGTACCCACCGCAGGACCGGCTTGTGAAGGGTGCTCGACTACATCAGACCGTTGGGCTGCAGTAGACATAAGTGCCCTGGCGCCCTCAAGTCGTAGGCCATCGTTAAGGGTTTGGGCGATCTCATATTCCGCTACTGCGAGATTCTTCAACACGGAGAGCGAGCGCGGGTGATGAGTGCCCAGCATCGCGGTGAGTTTCTGTGCCGCGATGCTGATGACCTCGACTGTGCGCTCCATACGGTTGTGGTCCCCTGCAGCTTTGGCCGACTCGAAATCGGCCGACGCGAGAGTGACCAAGGCTGAAAGGGATTTGGGATGGTCACCGCCGAGGAGATTTACAAGGTGCCGAGCAAAGCCTGCGAGTTCCGACAAGCGCTGGTCTGCCTCGTCGTGCTGTTCGTTCTGACGGGCAACCTCGGTGAGGACCGTCGTGGCCAGCAGTTGGACGTCTAAACGCTCCTCAGTCTCGTTGACCGAAACACTTGCATAAAGGGCCCACTTTGCCCACTCGGTGGCGCCCGCACGGTCGTCGAAGCGTAGTTTCAGGACGGCCTGATTCGCTAGAGCTGCGGCCGACGCAGGCCCTATAAGGACTGAGGCGATCAGCAAGCTTGCGGCGGACGCGAGATGTCCCCGCTCGTCAAGCGTTACCCCAAGCTGGTTGCATGCGGCTTCATTCGCCAGCGCACGAGGAACTACCCACTGCTCTATGTGCTGCAGAAGTTTCCGTTTCGTGTTATGCAGGCCGAGTAGATCAAGCAGCGAGAGGAGGTAGGAACTGTCCTGACTTATCGATGCGTAGCCGTGCAGCTGTCGCTCCGCGCAGAGTGCATCGATCTTTGCGGTGACCTGCGAGCGCGCCACATCGTCTCCGCGTAGGGCCTGCTCGGCAGCGGTGATGGCAGCTTGCCACGCCTCGGTCATGCCGTAGTCCCGTCCCAATCGCCTTCCATCACGTGCTTGAGAGCGAGGTATCGCAGTTCGGAAACCCGTGCAGGATCCATTACCTTCTGATCGGACAACTGCTGAAAAGTCTGCAGTACTACATCGACCCGGTCCGCTGCAGCGCGAAGTGGTCGAACATCGGTCGATTCCTCCTGCTGGGTGTGTCCGGGACACAGCACATCCATGAGGTGGGCGACATCAAATTGATCAAACCTCTCCATCGCCTCCCGGATAGTGGCAGCGAATAGCACGTTGCTGTTTCGTCCTCCTGTCGATCGGTCGGGAATTTGCTCCAGTAGGATGCCGACGACAGTCGCTTCACGATTTCCGATGGCGGCCTCGACTGGGCCGCCCGAATAGCCGGAATAGTCACCGAGCAATTGATCGACCGTCAACTGCAGCGCCTCTATGTCGGCTCCGCCCTCGCAGAGGTAGCGCACAGCTCCATTGTCGATAATCCCGCTGAGTTCGACTTCGTTCGTCGCGGGCCGGTATGGGCCACGCCATGAGTCACCGCTGGAAGCAATTCCTGCTGGGGGAATCGGCTGGGCGACGCTGAACGGCGCAGAGATCTCAATCAGTGCCAGGTCGGCCTCCTTGGCCGGGCGGCAAACCTGTCCTGCCAGGCGCCTGCCGTCGGCCAGCACGATTTCTACATCCGGGTCTCCCGCGCGCATGCCTCGCAGGCAATGGAGCGCAGTGAGAACTAACCGCCGCGTGACGAGGAAGCCTCCCCCGAGACGCTGCTGTGCTTGCCACACGTCCACGCAGTAGCTGGTCATGACCCGCTCGGAGCCCGTTCAATCGTAAGTGTTACCTCGAACGAAGCCTCCGCAGAGGCTTTGGAAAGGATCACACCTGCCTCAGCCGCAAGGGTCAGCCCGAAGGCAACCTCCATGCAGGTGACCTGCCAGCCACTGTGCTCATCAAGCTGGGCCAGCGACCGCTGCGCGATCCCTGAGGCCTGCGCAATTGCCTCCTCAACCTCGGCCGCACGGTCACCCAGGGCGGAAGTAGACCGCGTTCGAGTGGCAATCTGACGGCTTCCTGTGGCATCGAGAGCAACGGTCTCGACTCTGACGACAGCCATATCGTGACTCCCCCGGCTTCTCCACGAGCGCCCTCTGGGAGCGTAGCCACCTGAGACGCACCGCGTACCCATTTCAGGACGTTGCCCAGGTATTAGGGTCCGTCTTCAAAGATCATCAGGTGGTGGATCATGGTTGGGTGATACGCCGCCATGAACTCACCGACCTGGAGTGGGAGTTACTTGCTCCGCTCATACCGTGGGGCATGTGGAGAAGTGGCAGCTGGGCCTGGACATGATCGACGAGAGCACCAGCGCCTGACGGTTACCGTCCTCACCGAGACGGGCCGCCATCGGCTCCACCGATTTACGCCGGCCGTCCAGCAGCAGCCCACGCACATACGCCTGCCCCCAACGCCGCTGATCCGCACGAAAGAAACCGTCGACCAACTCCGCCGCGAACGCCTCCAGGTCCTCCCGGACCCCGGCCATCTCCTCAGGTGTCACGCCATTCCAACGACGCTCGAAGAGCAGCGGACACGCATGCACAAATGAAGATGACCAAGCCCTACTAGTGCTCAATTCCGCATTCGGTGGGTATAGCTGCTGATAGCGGGGCGTTTGTAGGTACTCGGGGGCGGGTGCTGGGTCATGGTATTGAGGGCACGGCCGGGCCGTGACGAGGGCGAGCAAGCGGT
>NZ_RSAJ01000419.1 GCF_003933965.1 Streptomyces sp. RP5T | reverse complement strand
GGTGGGGATCCTGAGCGCTGCTGGGGTGGCGGAGGTGATGTCGGCACCTTCCGGATTTTCGATGACGGGCACGCAGCGGGCTCCTGACTTTGTTACACAGAGTGACTTAGATGCGGCCCTCTCCTGTTCCGTGCAACTCGAACAGAAGGGGCGTCCGTACTAAAAGGAATCATCTTTGCAATTGCACCCAAGGGGGAAACGTGCGCGAGCTGATGCCTGTGACGCCGTTCCAAATTGGGTGGCTCACATGATTTGATTTGCGTTCATCGTCAAGGCCGGTGAGCCGATTAGCAACGACCCGCACTCCGGGCGCAGTGTGACTGCGAACGAATGTTGCAAGAACGCTCCACAGCACGGGAGAAGCGAGTGAGGAGCCGAAGGCCCGAGCACGACTACGAGCATGTGTGGCAGTGGCTGCTGCGGTACTACCGCGGCAAGATGACGCGGCCGGATGCCGGGCTGCCTCCGTTGGTGAGCAGACGGGGCGGACCGCGGTCCCCTGGCCTGCGGCAGGTCGACGTGGATGTTCTCCTCGGCGGCGGAGCCGGCGTCTACGCGAAGGTCGAGAACAACGACTTCCGGCCCCAGCCCGAGCTTTTCCTGCGCATCACCGAGCTCCTCAAGTTCAGCCCCTACCACCTGCGCATCGCCTACCTGGATCTGTACGGGGCCGAACCGGTCCTGCCGGTAGAACAGCCGTCGCCGCACTGGCGGCAGGTGCTCGCCGGGCAGAGCGAGATGGCATGCGCACTCATGCCTGACGGGCATGTGGTGGCCGCGAACGACCCGTTCACGCAGCTGTTCGCGACGGGCCGGCCGCCGACGAACCTCTGGCGCTGGGCCTTGTGGTCCGAGGAGGC
This sequence comes from Streptomyces sp. RP5T, assembly GCF_003933965.1. Taxonomy (GTDB): domain Bacteria; phylum Actinomycetota; class Actinomycetes; order Streptomycetales; family Streptomycetaceae; genus Streptomyces. The sequence goes on along the minus strand of NZ_RSAJ01000419.1, from coordinate 6,742 downwards.
GCGCGAAGCCCTCGTCGACCGGGAGAAGTGGATCGCGTGCCTCGTGACAGAGCTGCGGCTGGCCCAACACCGCTACCCCGATGACCGTGGAGTGCAGAGGATCTGTGCGGACATGGAGCGTGATCCGCGTCTTCAGCAGCTCACCGAGTCGCGCGTCGGCCTGGACAACCAGCAATTCCCGTTGCACCACCGGACGCGAGGCCTGGGTACGGCGCGGTTCATGGCGTCTCACACTCCGGCCGGTCTCAGCGTCTGGACCCTCTTGTTCGAGGCCACCACCTAGCACGCCGCAGCACGCCGCCGATGGGAGGAGACCGACCGATGCACGTGCTGTTACCGGACGACATGGAATTCCTGGTCCGATTCACCGAGATCGAGAACCCTCTGCTGACCAGCCTGCGTGACTACACCTTGATGGAGCTCTACCTGGATCAGGCCGAGCTCATCCGTGACGCCTCCAACGCATGGCGTGCGATCCATCAGAGACTGCCTGCCGTGCTCAAGTGGGAGAAACTCCCCGACGACGGGGCGCCACCGCGGTCGGCCGGGTACGTGCTGCACAGCCCCAAGGGAAAGCAGCTGACCAGCCTGTACGCCGTGGAGATGAGTCCCGCACACCTGCAGAACCTCCGGGACTGCTACACCATGCTGGCCGGAGCGGAGCAGGCAGGCTACGGCCCGCTGGCGAACGCCCTCGACGCTGTACAACGCACCTCGGACAATCAACGCAAGCGTCTTCTCGACGGCTATCGCAGGGTGGTGGAGGTCCTCGAACTCAAGGCCTCCTACAGCCTGGTCGAGTCCCTCAAGCGGGCCACGCCCACTGGGCCGCAGGCGCCGGCCGTCGGCATCACCCTCAACGGCGAGGAGTACGACTCCTATCAGAAGCTGTGCATGGACATGGTGGCCGTGCTGAGCGCCGGGGACAGCTTCGCCCACCTCCAGCACGGCCGGATGTACGCCTGACCAGCGGCCCGCGACACACATCCGACGCACTAAAGGTCATGCCGGGACGAGGCAAGCGGGCCGGTCGAGGCGCAGCATCGGATGGTCCTCCAAGAGCTCGCCGGGCACGGCGAAGGCCTCCGTGAGCATCAGAGCGTGGGGAGCCAGGGCACCGACAGCGTCCTCCACCGCATCCGGCAGCGCACGGACCTGCTCCGCGGTCAGCCGCTCGTGCGCGAGCAGTTCTCCGCTGTGCGCGGCCAAGTAGCGCAGGGCGAACAGCCGGTGCAGGTCGTGCAGAAGCAGGCTTGCCTGCGGGTCGGCGGCCTGCTCGGCCGCGTTGAGGAGTTCCTGCGCGGCCAGCCGGTTTACGTGGGCGTCGACCAGGGCCAGTGCTGTGCGGGAGGTGCCGTTCCACCGGTCCATGGGCGAGCCGACCCGTCGGGCACGCAGCCGTTGGCGGGCCCCTTCGTGACGAATGCGCTCCAGGTCCGCCAGCAGGTGGTTCAAGTGCGCTGGGTCCGTCAGTGTCCGGTCGCCGGGATCCGTCGCGTCGTGCGGTTGCGGGGTGAAGCCGCCCATCAGCATCTCCCCCGCGGCCTTGACCCAGATGACGAGGTTGTCCCCCTCAGCGGTGATGGTGCCTTCGTTGGCAGCCAGCTGGCCGGCTATCCCGTTCGCCAGGACCAGGCCCTGTCCCCCGCACCGCTCCCGGCACTCCGTCATGACCTGCCTCGCCTGCCAAGTGATCCATCCCTTGGCCATGGCCACCAGGCGCTCGGCATCGGGGCGCTCCTGCTCCTCGGCCCGAGTCCAGCGCGCAACTGTGGCCCGGTGCAGCAACGTGGCCGCGTACGTGGTGGCCACGGCGGCGATCAGTGGCCCGTGGTGGCTGCGGTGGGCCATCAACGGAACTCTCTGCTTCCGGGTCATCCCGGAAGTGATCCGCTGGTGGCCGTGGCGCACGGCAACAGTCAGGGCGTGCCGGGTGACCCCCAGGCTGGAGGCGCTCATGCACAACTTGCCCACCGTGACGCGGCCGATGGAGCGCAGGAACCGTTTGCGGGGGCTGCCGAGGGTGCTGGTGAACGTGCCGTCGGCGCTGAGCCGGCCGTGGTCGCCCTGCAGTAGCGCCTCGTACGGCAGGGGGACCCCGTGGAAGGAGGTGGCGCAGTGATCGACCGGGCTGCTGGCCGTTTCGGGCAGCAGCTCCACCTCGACGCCCGGCCGATGACGCCCCTGCGCGTCGGTCAACGGGGTCAGGAACAGGAAAACCCCCTCGTTCTGTCCGTCGATCATCAGCCGTGCTGCCACCAGGGCGTCCTTGGGACCTCCCGCCGTAGACGTGTTGGGCATCCACTTGCGCGCCCCACGCGTCGGCGTGGTGAGTACGAAGCCGCCCGTGGTCCGGTCGAAGGTCGCGGTCGTCTCCATCTGAGCAGCGTCGTTGCCGTGCGCCTGCTCGGTGCACAAGAACGTGCCGATCCGCTCCATTCGGAAGTACGGGCCCAGGTCGCGGTCGCCGTGGTCGTGATCCAGCAAGCTCCCCAGGAAGAGGTTGAAGTGGATGCTGGCGATGGTCCCTGTGCCGGCGTCAGCAGATCCCACCCATTCGTGCAGGGCGGACAGTGCACTGGCGTCGCCGACCAGGGCACTCGGGTCGGCGACCGTTTCGTTCACGATACGAAGCCGCTGGTAGGACAGCTGTACGCGTGCCTGGTGCGTCAGCCCTTCCTGGAAGGAGAAGACGGAGGAGCCGAACAGATCCTTCCAGGGCCCGTGGAGCTGATCGGCGCGGGGACCGAAGAGGGCATGTCTGAGTGAGGCCAGGGAGTCGGGGGCTTCAGACAAAGGAGAAACGGTCACAGGGGCAACCTAGTCGCCAGGACCTGCCAGCCACATCATGATCATCACCACGATTCGAGCGGAGCAATTCGTGGTAGATACCCGTTTAACGCTGCGCTAAGTAATGGGAGTTGGGGCGCCTGCGTAGCAGCGTACTGGGTCTGCTGCGGGGATGACGCCCCTTACGCAGTTGCTGGCCGGTCATGGTTTCAGGAACCGGGAGCCGACGGTCAGCCGAGTCTGCATCTGACCGCCGTCGAAGAAGGTCAGAAGCACGGGACTGCCCTCCGGCCCCCGGGTCCTACGCAGGAGGTTCTGCCAGGCCATGCACGGCGTCGGGCTCTTCCTGGGATGAGGTCTTGGAGAGCCTGCGCGGGACGGGAATCCGGTGCTTCTTGCGCAGCTGGGTCTGGGTGTTGGGACTCACCCGGAGTTCGGCGTATACCGCGCGCTGCGTCGCACCGGCCTTGGTGAGTTCGGCACGCGAACGCCGGGTGCGGTGGTCGGGCACGGGAATGCGCTGCGTGTCCCGGACGCGGGCGACGGCCCGGTAGCTGGTGTGCAGGCGCCGCTTGATCTCCTCAATGGACAGGCCGTCGCGTAGTAAGCCAGCGATCTGCTTGTCGCGCTCTTCGCGCTCGCTGGGAAGGTTGTTCACCGCTGTTTCCTGGCTGGCCGGGAGCTGTGACGGCCTCCGGCCCTGACCGTAGAACAGGGCGTCTGAGGGGCGACGGGCTTGCCCTGCGCCGCCTGGTCGAGTCTGTGGGCCGTGAGGGTGAAGGCCTCCGTGAACAGCTCAGCCACGACGCGGCTCGACCACAGCGCCACGAGACAGCTCACGATGGCAGGAACGAGGATCCAAACCACGAGGACGATCCAGACGGTCATGCGTCTCCTGATGCGAGAGCAGGGCGTGTGGAGGGGGTCATGTCGGGGCGTACAGGTGCGAAATATCCGGCGCGCGGGTGGTGGCTGACCATGCGTACGTCGTGCAAGTCGTCCAAGGCCTCTACGACGTCCGCTTCGGAGGTCCCTGTCCGGGCCGCAATGTCGGGGGCCGCGATGACGGTGCCTGGCGGATAGGTTCCGTCCGATATGCAGGCCAGGATGAACTCCCGCGCGACGGTGTAGGCGTCCGGTGGCACGGGGGTTTCGTGCGCCGGCGGTTTCGTCCGGCGAGAGGCGGTCAGCGACAGAGGCTTGGTCAGCGCCTGTTCGAGAGACCAGCCTTTCTCATATCTGCTGTACAGCGTGGTGTAAGGGACCACGCAGCGGGGGTCCCGCGCCCATTCGGCGAGGGTGCGTGCTTCACCAAAGGCATCCAGCTTCGACGACCCGGGCCTGCGCCGCGCGGGTGGGCGCAGCAGTTCGGCTTCGGAGAATCGGGCCAGATCGGCCGCCACATAGGTGCGGTTGTTGCGGGTCGTGACCAAGAGGCCTTGCTCTTTCAGCGCTGCGGTCGCTTTGCGGACCGTGGACTGCGATACGCCGAACTCCTCGGCGAGGTCGCGGCTGGGGGTGAACGGTCCACCCGGCCGGTACCCTCCTTCGTCCTTCAACGCGTCGCGGAGACGCTCGCGGAGCGTGATCTCGATGTACTGGTCGTGGGGGAGGTCTTCGTACCCGGGGGGTGGGCTCCAGGTTCTCCCGGGAATGGTGACCCGGGATCCGACCTGGGGGCGGGCTTCGATCAGCCCGTCGCGGCGCAATTTGCGCAGGACCGGAGAGAGGACGAAGGTCACGTCCCTGGGAGAAACTAAGAACTCGGCTATCACTTCGGGCCAGGTGAAGCGGTGGCCTGGTGGCCAGGTTCCATCGGCGATTCGGGTACGCAGGGCATGGTCGATGCGCTCCGACGCTGCCCGCTGGGATGCGGTTGGGTAGCTCACGTTCCGTTCTCGCGTCGTCTGATGTCGGGATGCCTTGCCGCCGGGCTGAGCAGGGCCCGGCGACAAGGCGGGGAACCCGTGCGCGGCAGGCTCGTGGACTGCCGCGTCCGGGGGCTGGGCGGCTAGGTGCGGATCTCCGACAGGGGGCCTGTGCGAATGCGGTCGACAAGCCGCAGGACCTGGTCGGAATTCAGGATGAGGGTGATCTGGTCGGGGTCGTGCGCGCATCCGGGGACGGTTTCCGCATACGCGAATGAGCCGGTGACGCCAGTGACGAGCCAGGACAGGCGCTCGGCGAGACGGTGCAACTGCTTGGTGCGGGTCAGGTCGAGGCCCCGGTCCAGGCCGGGTGCCCCGAGCAGTCCGGCTACCGTGACGGCCGTGAGAACGTCGGCGTTGTCGTTCAGTTCCACCTTGATCGTGTGGGTTGCCAGGTCGGTGTGAACGCTGGTGAACAGGGTGTGCGCGCCGAGGGCTTCGGCCAGCGAGATAGCCGCCGTTCGGGTCTGAATGTGGGGCGTGAGCAGCAGGTCGGTGAAACGGTCGACTGCGGGCTCGGTGCGCAGGGCGATGACGATGTGGAAGGTCTCCGGGTCGAGCCGGGCCTCGCCGTCGATGCCGTTGTCGCACATCCAGGCTGTGGCCGCCTCGGCGGTGTGGGCGAATGCGGGCAGGCGGGAGTAGAGGGTCACCGACACCGCGACCTGTGCGGGGCCGGCCTGGACGTTGGCTTCGACTCCGGCCTGCCGGAACGCCGTGTCGAGGCGGTCGTGGAGCGCTGTGTGTTCCCCGTTCATGCGGCCGGGCCGAGAACGACGGGAAGTCGGGTGTGGCCGTTGGTGATGATGCTGGGCAGCGGCTCCAGCTGGTCGGGGTCAACGGTCAGGCGTACCCCGGGGAAGCGGGTGAACAGCTGCTCCAGCGCGGTCCGGATCTCGATGCGGGCGATCTCCGCGCCCACGCACAGGTGGGCGCCGTGACCGAACGCGAGATGCTCGCGGGTGGTGGTCCGGGTGATGTCGAACTGGTCGGCGGTGTCGCCGTGGACGTCCGGGGCCCGTCCGGCCGCCCCGTAGTTCACAGCGAGGGCGTCTCCGCGGGCGAAGGTGATACCCGTGTCGGCGTCGTGGACGTCCTGGACGGCGAACCTGAGGATCACGGTGGCGACGGGAGCCTGGTGGCGCAGGCACTCGTCGACGACTTGCGACCACGGGACGGTCCCGCTCATGGCGAGCTTCAGCTGCTCGGGGTGCGTGATCAGGTTGACGACGGCGTGGTCGATCGCGTTCACCGTCGTCTCGTGGCCGGCGCCGATCAGCAGGACGAAGCTGTCGGCCAGTTCCTGCTCGTTGATTTCTCCGGCGTCGCATGCAGCGATGAGCTTCGAGGTGATGTCGTCGGCGGGGTTGCGGCGCTTGTAGCCGATCAGCTTGGCGATCAGTTCGTAGAGGCGCTCGATCACCGCTTGGCCCTCTTGAGGGCTGGCCGTGGTGATGAACAGGGGGGCGACCACGTCGCGGGCCTCGTCGTGGAGTTCGTCGGGCACGCCCAGGATGAGGTTCACCGACTGGAGGGGCAGCCGCCAGGCGAACCGGGCCCGCAGGTCGACCTCTTCGTCCGAACCGGTGATGGACAGTTCGTCGAGGAGGGTGCTGGTGATCGCGCTGATCTGCGGGGCGAGGGCACGCACGCGTCGGGGGCTGAACGCGGATGCCAGGGGACGGCGCAGCCGCAGGTGCTCCTCTCCGTACGCGGTCAAAGCATTGCGGACGTCGACCCAGATCCGCAGCGGCCAGTCCGCCGGGATCTCGTTGCGGTAGTAGGCCGGCCAGTGCTGGTAGGCGTCCTTGGAGATGAGGGGGTGGGTGAGCAGGCGTCGGATGAGGCCGGGGTCGGTGACCGACCAGGCGGGTATGCCGCCGGGCAGTATCACGCGGGCGGCGGGCCCGGCCTGGCGCAACGCCTTCGCCTCGGCGTGGAGGTCGCGGCCGGTGGCGTCGAGAAGGTAGTGCCAGCGATCGGACGCGGTCGGCGTGGCGGGGGTGTTGGGGGTGGTCATGCTG
>NZ_RSAJ01000418.1 GCF_003933965.1 Streptomyces sp. RP5T | reverse complement strand
TCCGAGTCCCCCGCAACCCCCGCCCACGGCAGCGTCGGTGTCATGCTTCCGCTCGATCTCCCGGTGGCCGAGGTGCTGCCCTACGTCCGGCGGGCCGAGGACCTGGGCTTCGACCAGGTCTGGGTCGTGGAGGACCTCGGCTGGCGCGGCGGTGTCGCCCAGGCCGCTACCGTCCTCGCGTCGACTACGAATCTCACCGTCGGCATCGGCATCCTGCCCGCCGGCGCCCGCAACGTGGCCTTCGCCGCGATGGAACTGGCGACCCTCGCCCAGCTCCACCCCGGCCGGGTCATCGCGGGCATCGGCCACGGCATGCCCGCCTGGATGCGCCAGGTCGGATCCTGGCCCGCCAGCCCGCTGACGCTGATCAAGGAGTACGCGAGGGCGCTACGCCTGCTCGTCGCCGGTGAGCCCGGCCCCGCCAACGGCCGGTACGTCCGCTGCGAGGGCGTCGTCCTGACCGAGATCCCCGAGATCGCCCCGCCGGTGATCCTGGGTGTTCGCGGCCCCAAGTCGCAGGCGGTCGCGGGCGAGGTCGCCGACGGGCTCCTTCTGGCCGAGCCGGCCGCCCCCGGGTACATCACCGCCTCCCTGGGCAACCTGGGCCCCGCCGCCGCGAACGCTCCGGAGATCGTCGTCTACGACGCCGCGGCCGTGGACGACGACGAGGAGACCGCCCTGACCCGGGTCCGCGCGGCCCTGGAGTCGGTCGGCGAGCCGCAGTGGGCCGCGCACATCGACCCCCTGCCGTTCGCCGGGGAACTGCGCGCACACCGCGCCGCGAGCCCCGACGCCCGGCACTTCGCCCGGACGATGCCCGCCGAGTGGGTGCGTGCGCTGAGCATCGCAGGCACCCCCGCCCAGGCCCGCGCGGCGATCGACGCCCGCCACGCGGCCGGCGCGACCAGCGTCGTCCTCGCCCCGGCGGGTCCCGACCGCCTGGCCGCCCTGGACTCGCTCGCCCGCGCCCTGCCACACCGGCACTGACCCGAACACCCAGAGCCCCGAAGGGATCCGTATGTCCACCGACCGCCGCCGCATCGTGCTCTTCGACCTCTTCGGGGTCATAGCCCGCCACCAACGCCCCGGCGCCCTGGAGAAGATGGCCGCCCGCTGCAACACGGCCCCCGACGCCTTCACCAGCGCCTACTGGACTTACCGCCCGCCCTACGACGCCGGCCGGCAGACCGCGTCCGCGTACTGGACCGACGTGCTGCGCGCGCTGTCCCGGCCCGCCGACACCGACACGATCGAGGAGCTGCGGCTCACCGACATCGACAGCTGGTCCCGCGTCGACGACAGCATGGTCACCTACGTACGGCAGCTGCGGGACCGGGCCCGGGTCGCCCTGCTGTCCAACATCCCCGCGGACCACGCGGACGCCTTCCTCGCCGCCCAGCCCTGGCTGCACGACCTCGACCACCTGGCCTTCTCCGGCAGGATCGGCGTGGCCAAGCCCGACCCGGCCGCCTTCCAGCACTGCGTCGTCGCTCTGCGGGCCGCGCCCGCCGACTTCCTCTTCGTCGACGACCGCGAGGAGAACGTCCGCGCGGCGCAGGCGGTCGGCCTGAACGGGCACGTCTTCCGCACCCAGGGCCTCCTCGCGGAGGTCGTCGACACATGGCTGCCGGTGGTGGTCCGACGTCACCGCCGGACCACCACCACCGCCTAGCGGACGAGCTTCCAGTCCTGTGAGCCGTCGCCGGCCGCGTTCTGGAGGGTCAGCGGTGCCCCCGCGGAGGCGCCGGTCAGGTAGAGAGCGCTGTTTTTGACGGCTTGGAACCTGTAGTAGCCGTCGGAGGTCTTGACGAGGTTCCAGCTGCCCGTCGAGCTGTTGTCGACCCACTGGCCGATGCGCTGCCCCACGGTGGCGTTGCCGGTCCAGATCGCGGCGGCGCGACCGCCCGACCTGTTCAGCAGGGTGGTGCCGCCGTTCGGCTCGTCCACCACGTGCCACTGCTGGGTGTCCGGGTCGGCCGCCGCCCCGGAGTCCTCCAGCACCACGTCCGGCGTGTCCCCGTTGCCGAGGTTGGCGTCGTTGGTCCTGTTGCCCGTGCCGATCACCTGGCCGGTCTTGCGGTTGACCAGCCGGTAGTAGGTACCGGCCGTCTCGCCGAGGTCGACCTCGGCGAAGGCGATCGTGGAGGTGCCCTGGTTGTTCAGGATCGCGATGCGGCCGGTGCCGTCGACGTACTGGAGGTTGCGGCTGTAACCGGCCTGCGAGGTCGTCTGGTATTCGGTCCACACGCCGTCGCTGCGGCCGCTGTCATTGACCCACACGTCACCGCTGTTCGCCGCGTTGTAAACGAGCCGCCCGTCGGGCAGCCGGATCAGCACCGGACTGCCGCCGCCGGTGAGCGGACGGGAACCGGAGACGACCGGCAGCGAACCGACCGACATTCCCGTCTGGCTCCCCTTGAAGAACTTCAGCGGATCGTCGGCGATGACATAGCGGGTGTTGGCCCCGCCGCCCCAGTACTCGAAGGTGAGCATCCAGCGGCCGTCCGACGTGGGGACTACGTTGGTCATGCCCGGCCGACCGCCGCCTATCTCGGTCTTACCGCCGCCCATGTCCTGCACCGACCCCGAGACATCGACGACGGGGTCGCTCCAGTCGGAGCTCTTCCCGTTCCAGGTCCGGTGCACGAGGATCTGCCCGTGCGAGTCGGTGGCCGTGTCGTTGACCGGGTCCCTCCTGGGCACGCCGGTGACCGGGTCGAAGCCGACGTAGTCGGTCTCGTCGGAGTAGTAGCAGACAAGCTTGCCCTTGTAGACCATCAGGTACGGCTCCCACAGCGGGTCCACCTGCTGGTACTTGTTCGCGGCGGCGATGTTCTTGCCGACCGCCCCCGCGCTGCCGCCCTGCCAGCCGCCGGTCGCCACGATGTTCTGGATCTTCCAGCTCCTGCCCTGGTCGGTGCTGGAGTACAGGGCGATGGCCAGATCGCTGCGGTCGCCGTCGTTGGACGGCGTCCAGTTCGGGTCGGCCGCCTTGTGCTCCTTGTAGTAGTAGTCGTCACCGGAGACGACACTGGCCAGGAGCAGGGTTCCGGCCTTCAGCCCGCCGACGCTCTTCGGCAGGACGTACAGGTACGGGTTGGTCCAGTTGCTCGTGTACTTGGCGTACCTGGGGTCTTTGGAGAGGTACGCCGGTGCCTTGACCTCGGACAGCGGCTGCCAGCTCGTGCCGTCGTCGTCGCTCTTGTAGACCGGGAGGGTCTGTCCGGCCGCGCTGCCGGAGGACGCCACGACGGTCGACTTCTCGAACGAGGCGACCAGCCGACCGCCGGGGAGCTGGGCCGACTTCGGGTAGACCGCGCAGTTGCCGCGCCCCTTCAGGCACGGCTCGCTGCCCAACTGGTACATGGTCCCGCCGGTCGGGTTGTACGCCTGTGCGCCGGCCATCGAGCCGGTCAGCAGTGCCGCCGCCGCAAGAGAACTGCCCAGCGCCTTCGCTGTGGTTCTTTTCTTCACTGCCCCTCCTCGGGGGATGTCACGGTGTTGCGGTGATGAGCACGCGGACGTCCCAGGGACCGAGAGCCAGCTCCGTGCCGGCGGGAACGGACGTGCCGTCCAGAACGTCGGAGAGGTCGACCGGGACGCTCGCGCGTGCGGACTCCCAGCTCCAGTTGTGAACGATGTGGACCCGACGGCCGTCGGGAGAGGTGCCGGTCGTCGCCGTGACCGACGCGGGCAGGTCCTGCCAGGCGTGGCTCGCGGTGGGCGCCAGCCACTCGGCGAGCACGCGGGCGAGGTCGCGCCCCGGCGCGGTGCCGACGGTGGTGACCCGGCCCGCGCCGTGCACCCGGCTCGTGATCGCCGGCCACCGGCCGAAGTGCGGGTGGTCGTAGCTGGCGAGCACCTCCGCGTCGGTGGGGTTCAGGCACTCGATCCAGTGGGTCGCGGTCGCCGACTCGGTCAGCCGCAGCGGGCTGTCCGGCGCCGGGCGCACGGGCACGTCCTGGTGCAGATTGCTGAACTCGTCGTACGTCACCCCCGCGGCGGCCGCGAGACGGCCGGGGGCCGGGTTGATCCGGGCCCTCGCCTCGTGGTCGGCGTATCCGGTCCGGGGACCGAGGACCAGGTGACCGCCCGCGTCGGCGTAGGCCGTCAGCCAGTCGAGGGTGGCGTCGTCGACTACGTACAGGGCCGGGACCACGAGGACCGGGTGGCGCCGTACGGCCTCCTGTGCGGTCAGGTCCCCCAACTGCCGGGCGTGCACGATCCGCACCTGGCGGCGGGCGTCGAAGGCGCCGCGGTAGAAGGGGTCGAGGAGCCGGTGGTAGGCGGCGGCGTCCGGACGGCCGTCGGGAGTGGCGAGCGGCGGGTACTTCTGCATGAGCCACTTGCTCGGCGTCGAGTAGACCAGCGTGAGGTCGGCGTCCGGTTCGAGACCGGCGACCAGCGGGCCCGCCTTCTCGAACTCCGCGCCCAGCCGGGCCAGTTCGGCGTAGGTGCGGCCGGGCTTCCCGGTGTGCGGGAGGACTCCGCCCCAGTAGGTCTCGGCGCCGAAGCGCAGGGTCTGCCACTGCCAGTACTCGATCATCCGGGCACCGCGCGCCACGTGCGCCCAGGCGGCCTGGCGCCACTGGCCGTCGTAACCGGGCCGGTTGTCCCAGGCGAAGCCGATGCTCTGGGCGTTGGTCTCGGTGACGAGGAAGGGCTCCTGGCGGGAGGAGAACATCCAGTCGGCGGTCTGGTACATCGACCAGACGCCGGTGGTCTTCCAGATCTGCTCGTGGGTGTCGGCGGTGGGATCGGGCAGCAGCAGGCCGTCCTGCATGTCGTAGTACGGGTTGCCGGAGGCGATGTCGAGGCGGGCGGCGAGCTCGTCGTCGGACACCCCCTGGCGGGTGTACGAGATGCAGGTGGTGACGAACTGCCCCTCGCGCGCGTACTCGCGGACAATGTCGGCCTGCCAGCCGATGAACTCGGTGACCTGGCGGGCCTGGAACTCCCGCCAGGCGACGTCGTACTGGGGCTGTTCGTTGCCGTCGGGCGTCCACAGGTCGGACCAGTCGGACAGCCGGTGCGACCAGTAGACCAGGCCCCACTCGCGGTTGAGGGTCTCGACGTCTCCGTACTTCTCCCGGAGGTGGTCCACGAACCGCTGGAAGACCCCGCGGTTGTGGAAGAGGTGCAGGCCGGGTTCGTTGTCGACCTGCCAGCCGATGACCGCCGGGTGGTCGGCGTAGCGTGCGGCGATCTTCCGGATGACCCGCTCGGCGTGGAACCGGAACGCGGGGTGCGTGAAGTCGATCTCCTGCCGGGCTCCCCAGCTCATCCGCTGCCCGGTCGCACGCTCTGCGGTGATCTCCGGGTACTGCCGGGCCAGCCACTGCGGTGCGGCGTACGTCGGCGTGCCGAGGATGACGGAGATGCCGCGTTCGTGGGCGCCGTCGAGGACGGGCTGGAGCCAGTCGAGGTCGAAGCTGCCGTTGCTCGGCTCCCAGGTCGACCACACCGACTCGCCGACCCGGATGACGTTGAAGTGCGCTTCGGCCATCAGGTCCAGGTCGGTCTTCAGCCGTTCGTCGGGCTGGAGTTCGGGGTCGTAGGCGGGCGTGTACTCGTGGTAGTACGCGGCGCCGAACAGGACGCGGGCAGGCAGAGCCGCCATGGGGGGAACCTCCGGAAGACGGGAGAGAAGGGAGAGGTGTGCGCTACTGCTTGACGCCGCCTGAGGCGAGGCCGCTCTGCCAGTACCGCTGGAGCATCAGGAACGCCACGACCAGCGGGACGATGGAGATCAGGGAGCCGGTCACCACGAGCGCGAGCATGTCGCTGCTGGCGCCCGATCCGCCGTTCTGCGCCTGCGCGGCCCAGGAGGACAGGCCGACCGTGATCGGGTACAGGTCCGGGTCGTTGAGCATGATCAGCGGCAGGAAGTAGTTGTTCCAGGTCGCCACCAGCGTGAACAGCAGGACCGTCGCCAGGCCGGGGCCCAGCAGCCGGAGCACGATCCGGAAGAAGATCCGCAGCTCGCCGGCCCCGTCGATGCGAGCGGCCTCCAGGATGCTCTCGGGCACGGCGTCCTCGGCGTAGACCCTCATCAGGTAGAGGCCGAAAGGGTTGACCAGGGAGGGCAGGATGACCGCCCACGGGGTGTTGACCAGGCCCGCCTTGGCGAAGAGCAGATAGGTCGGGATGGCCAGCGCAGTGGCCGGGACCATGACGGCGCCGACCACGAGGTTGAAGGCGGCCCGGTCGCCGCGGAAGCGGAACTTGGCGAACCCGTACCCGCCGGCCGCCGCCAGCAGTGCGGCGCCGACGGAGCTGACCCCCGCGTACACGGCCGTGTTGAGCAGCCAGTGCACGAAGACGCCGTCGTCCTGGGTGAAGGTGTCCTTGACGTTGGTCAGCAGCTGCGGGGCGTGCGAGAACCACAGGCCGAAGCTGTTGAACAGGTCCTGGGTGCTCTTGGTGGAGGCGATGACCAGCCAGAACAGGGGCAGCAGGAAGTAGGCGAGGGCGGCCAGCATGGCGATGGTCAGCGGGGTGCTGCGCCGGGGACCGCGCGGGCGGCGCCTCGGCAGGGCGGCACGCGCCGGCTTCGCGGTCGGGGTCACCGGCGGCGGGGTCGCCCGCATGAGCGAGGCCGAGGGCTGGGGAGTAGTCGTCATGACGTCCTCCTGCGGTTCGCGGTGAGCAGGACGGCGTAGGAGACGATCACGATGACGAGGCCGAGGAGGAAGGACACCGTGGCCGCGTAGTTGACCTGCTGGCCGGTGAAGGCGAGGGAGTAGGCGTAGAGGTTGGCGGTGTAGGAGCTGCTGATCACGTCGGGGGCGACCTTCATCAGCAGGTTGGGCTCGTTGAAGAGCTGGAAGCTGCCGATCACCGAGAACAGCAGGGTGAGCAGCAACGCCGGGCGCAGCGCGGGGAGTTTGATCGACCAGGCGATCCGCCAGGCACCGGCGCCGTCCATGGCGGCGGCCTCGTACAGCTCCGTCGGGATCGTGCGCAGGGCGGCGTACAGGATGATCATGTTGTAGCCGACGAACTCCCAGGTCACGATGTTCGCGAGGCTCCCGAGCATCCAGCCGTCGCTGAGGAACCGCGGCACCGGCAGGCCGAGGTTGCGGCTGAGCTGGGCGAACGGGCCGAAGTCCGGGCCGTACAGGTAGCCCCACATGAGGGCGGCGACCACGCTCGGCACGGCGTACGGGACGAAGATGCCGAGGCGGATCACCCGGGCCAGTCGCAGCAGGCCGCTGTCGAGCGCGAGGGCGAACAGCAGGGCCAGCAGCAGCATCAGCGGGACCTGGATCACGAAGAACAGCGCGACGCGTGCGACACCGTGGATGAGCAGCGGGTCGGTCACGGCCTGGACGTAGTTGTCGAGGCCGACGAAGACCGTCCCGCCGATCAGCCGCTCCTGGTAGAGGCTCAGGTAGGCGGCGTAGCCGAGGGGGGCGAGGAAGAGCAGGAGGAACAGCGCCATGAAGGGGGCGACGAACAGCGGCCCTGCCGACCGGCGGTGGCGCCTGCCGCCGCGCGCGGGGCGGGTCGGCCCGTCTCGGCGCCGGCCTTTGGGGGAGGCCGCGGTTGTGGCAGTCATCATCGGGCCTTTCTGAGGGAGGGTGCGGGCGCTGGAGGGAGG
>NZ_RSAJ01000417.1 GCF_003933965.1 Streptomyces sp. RP5T | reverse complement strand
GGTGGGGAGCTGCGGCGCAGGCCGTGAGGGCGGCGCCGAGGACACAGGCGGCGGTGACGCGCCGTACCAGAGTGATCACTGTATGAAAATATGGCGAACTGTCCTATATGGCGCTCACCCCGGCCGTGACGTCACCCGCTCAGATGTCCCGCCGCTCCAGCGGCTTGGTCGCCGGACCCTGGATCACCTTGCCGTCCGTGTCGAAGCGGGAGCCGTGGCACGGGCACTCCCAGGCGTCCTCGGCCCCGTTGAAGGAGACCAGACAGCCCAGGTGGGTGCAGCGCGGGGAGACGGCGTGGAGGTTGCCGTCGTCGTCGCGGTAGACCGCGAGGCGGTCGCCGTCCACCCGGACCACGGCGCCCTCTCCCGGCGGGAGGGACTCCAGCGGGGGTGCCGGACGCAGACGGTCGCCGACGAAGTGGCGGGCCACCTGGGCCTGCGTCTTGAGGAAGGCCGGCGCCTCGCGGACCGCCGACAGCACGCGGCGCGGGTCGTACAGCTCGCTCCACGCGCACTCCTCGCCGGTGATCAGGGCCGCGAGCAGCCGGCCCGCCATGATGCCGCCGCTCATGCCCCAGCCGCCGAAACCGGTGGCGACATAGGCGTGCCGGGCCCCCTGGTGCAGCGGGCCGACCATCGGCACGGTGTCCGTGGGGTCGTTGTCCTGGGTGGCCCAGGCGTGGGTGAGCTCGACGCCGGGGAAGTGCTCCCTCGCCCAGGCCGAGAGGCCGTCGAACCGGGCCCGGGTGTCGCCCGTGCCCGGCGTGAAGTGCTCGCCGGTGACGATGAGCAGGCGCCGGTCGGCGTCCCAGGGGGCCGTGCGGACCGAACGGATGCCCTCGTCCGGGGTGATGTACATGCCCTCCGGGTCCCGCTCCCGCTCGATGGTCCCGGCGACGACCAGCTCGCGGCGCGGGGAGAGCCGGGTGAACAGCAGGGCCCGGTCGAAGATCGGGTAGTGGGTGGCGACCACGACGTCCCGGGCCGTCACCGTGGCCCGCGTGTCGGTCGACAGCCGGCACGGTTCGCCCTCGTCGAGCCCGAGGACGGCGGTGTGCTCGTGCACGGCCGCGCCCGAGGCGACCAGGTCCTCGGCCAGGGCCAGCAGGTACTTGCGCGGATGGAACTGCGCCTGACCGGTCACCCGGACCGCCCCCGCCACCGGGAACGGCAGCCCGGTCTCCGACACGAACGAGGCCGGCAGCCCCGCCTCCCGGGCGGCCGCCGCCTCGGCCCGCAGTTCCTCGACCCGATTCTCGTCACGCACGTAGGTGTAGGCGCTGCGCTGCTCCCAGTCGCAGTCGACGCCCAGCTCGTCCGCGATCTCGGCGGCCCGTTCGATCGCCTCGCTCTGCGAGCGGGCGTACAGCCGGGCGCCCTCGGGGCCGCGGGTGCGGCGCAGCTTGTCGTAGATCAGTGTGTGCAGGGCGGTCAGCTTGGCCGTGGTGTGCCCGGTGACGCCGGCGGCCACCTGTCCGGCCTCCAGGACCGCCACCCGCCGCCCGGCCCGTGTCAGCTCCCACGCCGTGCTCAAGCCGGCGATCCCGGCGCCGATGACGGCCACGTCGACGTCGAGGTCCTCGGTCAGCGGCGGCCGAGGCCCACCGGGTGCCGTCTCCAGCCAGTACGAGCCCTTGACATGCCGGTTCTCGGTCATGCGCCCCGAGTACCCACGGATCACCGTTCCAGCAGCACCCGCGGCAGCCCGCGCGGAGAGGGCACCCCCGCCCGTGCGAGCCCTTGGGCGTGGGGCACCCGTTCCGGCTTCCTCCGCCGGCGGCTACCTGCGCCAGGGGCCGGTCACCGCGAAGGTCGTCCCGGGCGTGTAGCAGTTGACGTACATGGTCTGCCCGTCGGGGGAGAAGGTGACGCCGGCGAACTCACCCCACTCCGGTGCCTCGGGCGTGCCGATGTTCTGCCGGCCGCGGGCCATCGCGTACACCTCGCCCTGCCGGGTCACACCGAACACGTGCTGGGCGCCGTTGCCGTCCTCGCACACCATCAGGCCGCCGCTGGGGGCCAGGCAGATGTTGTCCGGGGACTCGCCGGGCAGCTGCACATCGGTGGCCGGGCCGAAGACGATCACCAGGGTGAGCCGGCGCGCCGAGGGGTCGTAGCGCCAGATCTGCCCGAAGTGGTCGGCGGCCGACCCCTCGGCGCTGTGCGCGAACGAGGAGACGAAGTAGACGGACTTCCCGCCCCAGTAGCAGCCCTCCAGCTTCTGGGCGTGGGTGATGCCCTTCGGGCCGAAGTCCTGGAGCCGGACGGGGGTCTCGGTGGCCAGCGGGTCCGGTACGTCGACCCACTCGATGCCCTCGAAGCAGGCACCCGTCTCCTGGATCGCGGACAGGTCCGGTACGCCGGGCACCCGCATCGCCTGGAGCCGGCCACCGGCGCGCAGGGAGCCGAGACCGCCCTCGGGCCGGTGGGGCAGGAAGCGGTAGAAGAGACCGAACGGCTTGAGGAAGGCGTCCTCGGTCTCGTAGACGATGCCGCGCTTCGGGTCGATCGCGATGGCCTCGTGCTGGAAGCGGCCCATCGCGGTCAGCGGGACCGCGCCACTTCTGTGCGGGTCCGTCGGATCGACCTCGAAGATGAAGCCGTGGTCCTTGGTGTAGCCGTTGGTGCCGGCCTTGTCCTCGGTCTCCTCGCAGGTCAGCCAGGTGCCCCAAGGGGTGGGCCCGCCCGCGCAGTTGACGGCGGTGCCGGCGATGGCGACCCGCTCCGACAGCACGTTGTTGCGGGAGTCCAGCGTGAGCGCCGTACAGCCGCCCTTGCCCGCCGGGTCGTAGGTCAGGCCCTCGACCGTGGGGACGGCGATGGCCGCGGTGGGGCGGTTCTCGTGGTTGCGGACCAGGTGGACGCGGCCGTGTCTGCCCGGGAGGGCGGTCATTCCGTCGTGGTTGGAGGGGACCTTGCCCTCGCCGGAGCGGAGCGGGTCGCCCTCGCGGGACAGGACCTGGTAACGGAAACCTTTCGGCAGGTCCAGCAGGCCCTTCGGGTCGGGGACGAGGGGGCCGTAGCCGGTGTGGCCGAGGGACTGGGCGGCGGCGGTGCCGGCGAAGAGTTCGGAGAGGGCGCCGGTGAAGGCGATGCCCACGCCCAAGGCGCCGCTGCGGGCCAGGACCTGACGTCGTGTTGCGGACATGGAGAAGCAACCTTCCTGCTGGCGGACAGGATCGTGACCTCGCCGTGTCTATCACCTGGGTCCGCTCGCGGGAACCACGCGCGGAGCGTGTCACGACCCGTCAGGTCCCGTTCGGGTGCTCCTGCGCCCGCTCCAGGAACCGCAGCAGCTCCACCGGGAAAGGCAGGACGAGCGTCGAGTTCTTCTCGGCGGCCACCGCCACGATCGTCTGGAGCAGCCGGAGTTGGAGCGCGGCGGGCTGCTCGGACATCTCCTCGGCGGCCTCCGCGAGCTTCTTGGAGGCCTGGAGTTCGGCGTCGGCGTTGATGATCCGGGCCCGCCGCTCACGGTCGGCCTCGGCCTGCCGGGCCATCGACCGCTTCATCGCGTCCGGAAGCGACACGTCCTTGATCTCGACGCGGTCCACCTGCACGCCCCAGCCGACGGCCGGGCTGTCGATCATCAGCTCCAGGCCCTCGTTGAGTTTCTCGCGGTTGGACAGCAGGTCGTCCAGCTCGCTCTTGCCGATGATCGAGCGCAGCGAGGTCTGGGCCATCTGGGAGACGGCGAACCGGTAGTCCTCGACCTTGACCAGGGCGCTCGCCGCGTCGACGACCCGGAAGTAGACGACCGCGTCCACGCGCACCGTCACGTTGTCCCGGGTGATGCCCTCCTGGGCGGGCACCGGCAGCGTGACGATCTGCATGTTCACCTTGTGCATCCGGTCCACGAACGGCACGATCGCCGTGAACCCGGGCTCCTTCACCTCGCCCGCGAGACGTCCGAGCCGGAAGACGACTCCGCGCTCGTACTGCTTGACGACCCGGGCGGCCGCCGCGAGGTACACGACCCCGGCGGAAGCGGCCGCCACGGCCGCCGTCACCAGTTCCTGGAGCATTCCGGCCTCCTCACCCAGAGGTCCGTATGTCTGCTCCTGTAACGATATGCCCGGTTCCCGGTCCGGGGCCACGAACGGCCCCGGACCGGGAGGCGCGGCCCTACGGGGCGGGGACCTTCACCAGCTCCGGTTCCGTGACCCGCACGGGTTCCGTGCCGACCGCGCTGTGCCGCTCGGCCCAGTTCTCCAGGGCCGTACGGCAGGCGTGGTCCAGGTGGTGCAGACCGGAGAGGTCCAGCTCCACGGGACGGTCCTGGGGCAGCGACTCCAGGCTGTCGAGGATCTTCGGCAGCCTGAGGAAGGTCGCGTTGCCGGACAGGTGGGCCTGGATCGGGCCCGCGCCCTTGTCGACGATCTCCAGCCGGAGGTGCGAGGCCTCCCAGGCGGTCTTGACGACCGACAGGGCCAGACCGATCAGCACGCCCTCGAACATGTTCACCGCGACGATCGAGACGGCGGTGGCCACCAGGATCAGCGCCTCACCGCGGTGGCCGCGCCACAGCGACACGAGCTCCCGGAAGGGGATCAGCTTGAAGCCCGCGTGGACCAGGATGCCGGCGAGCGCGGGCAGCGGGATCAGCGCCAGCGTCGAGGGCAGCAGGGCCGCGAACAGCAGCAGCCACACGCCGTGCATGACCCGGGACGCCTTGGTCCTCGCGCCCGCCTGGACATTGGCGGAGCTGCGCACGATGACCGCGGTCATGGGCAGTGCGCCGAGCGCGCCGCACACGGTGTTGCCCACGCCCTGGGCCATGAGCTCCTTGTCGTACTCGGTGCGCGGACCGTCGTGCAGCCGGTCCACGGCCGCGGCGCTGAACAGGCTCTCGGCGGAGGCGATCAGGGTGAAGGCGATGATCGTGCCGAAGATGGCGGGGCTCGCCAGTTCGCCGAAGGCGTCCATGCCGGGCGGCTGGACGGAGGCCAGCAGGCCGTTCACCTCGACGGTGGCGACGGACAGGCCGAGGACCTGGGTGACCAGGGTGGCGAGCAGGACCGCGGCGAGCGCGCCGGGCACGGTCTGCACCTTCTTCGGCAGCTTCTTCCACAGCACGAGTACGGCGATGGTGCCCGCGCCGACGGCGAGCGAGGCGAGGGCCGTGGTGCTGCCGAGCGCGTCGACGACGGCGCCGGGCAGGCCCAGGATCTTGTCGAGTCCGGAGGCGGGGGCCTTCAGACCGGCCGCCGCGTACAGCTGGCCCGCGATGATCACCAGACCGATTCCGGCCAGCATGCCCTCGACGACCGAGACGGATATCGCGCGGAACCAGCGCCCCAGTTTCAGGGCGCCCATGACGAGCTGGATGAGCCCGGCGGCGAGCACGATGACGCCGAGCGCGGGCAGCCCGAACTCGTTCACCGCCTCGAAGACGAGGACGGTCAGGCCGGCCGCGGGTCCGGAGACCTGGAGGCTGCTGCCCCGCATCAGACCGGTGACGATGCCGCCGACTATGCCGGTGACGAGGCCGAGTTCGGCCGGGACGCCGGAGGCGACGGCCACGCCCACGCAGAGCGGGAGCGCGACCAGGAAGACGACCAGGGAGGCGGCGAAGTCCTGCCGCAGGTGAGGGTATTTGGTCAGCACGGCGATCACAGACCCTCGAACGCGTCGGTCTCGGAGCGGTGGACGCGCACCGCGCCCGTGTGCACCTCGTAGTACCAGGCGTGCAGGGTCAGTTGGTCCTCCGCCAGCTTCTTGTCGATGAACGGGTAGGACCGCAGGCGCAGCACCTGGGCCAGGACGTGGTTCTGCACGCCCTCGGCCACTTCCGGGTCCTCGGTCGTGCCGGACGGGCGCGGGGTGGCGTGGTTGAGCCAGTCGCGCACGGCCGGGACGGCGTCCAGGTCGTCGCCGCGGACCAGGGCGCCGACGGCACCGCAGTGCGAGTGCCCGCAGACCACGATGTCGCGGACGCCCAGCACCTCCACGGCGTACTCGATGGTGGCCGCCTCGCTGGTGGGGTGCTCGGAGGCGTAGGGGGGAACGATGTTGCCCGCGGTGCGCAGCTCGAAGAGCTCGCCCGGGCGGGCGCCCGTGATCAGGGCCGGGACGACCCTGGAATCCGAGCAGGTGATGAACAGAACCTGGGGGGACTGGCCTTCGGCCAGCTTGGCGAACTCCTCAGGGCGCTGTCCGAACGTACGGGCGTTGTCGATGAGGGGCTGCATGTGGTGACTCCTCCTGGCGCGCCGTGGGGGCGCGTCGGGCTTACCTGGCGCGCCGGGGGGCGCGTCGGTTGACATGACAGGTGGGGGAACAGCGGTGGGGGACTGCTCTGCTGTCAGCAGCGGAACACTTGAAGTGCCGCCGGGGCGTGGGCTGTCGAGGGTCTCGACAGCGGGAACTCGCCTGCTGTCACCCGCTCGGGCGCGGCCGCCGGCTCCTCGGCCGACAGGGGACGCTCGGGCCCCTCAGGGGCGAAGTCGACGGCGCGGTGCCGGTCGCGGGTGCGCAGGGGACCGGTCGGGTCCCCCGCGTGGTTGCAGTGGCGTTTGCCGGAGGCCTCGGCGCGTGACGCCTCGCCGGAGAGCTTGCTGCCACTCTGAGCCTTGGCCTCAGCATGACGGCCTGTGTGCGCGGTTGCGAATCCTCCGGAAGGTGCGAAGAACGGGAGCGCCATGAGGACGGCGGCGACGACCGCTACCACGGTCCGCACCGTCGCACCTCGGAACATGCGCCCCCCTCTCGGCAGTTCACACTTCTAGCCCAGACCAACCATTGGTCAATGACTGGTCAAGAAACACCTTAGCCCGGCAAAGTTGTTTGCTGGGTTAACTTAACGTTTCCGGCTGAAGAGAGGCTGAAGCCCGAGGGGTCGCTGACGCGAACTGGCCCTTGACGTGCGAGGTTTCGACGTGATTAAGCGACGAGCCCCTTGGCGTCGCGCGCCAGCGCGGTCAGCCGGGATATCGCGCGGAAGTACTTCTTGCGGTAGCCGCCGTTCAGCATCTCCTCGCTGAACAGCCGGTCGAAGGGCAGTCCGGAGGCCAGCACCGGAACCTCGCGGTCGTAGAGACGGTCCGCGAGCACCACGAGCCGCAGCGCCGTCGACTGGTCCGGCACCGGCTGCACGTCGGTCAGGCAGACCGCCCTCAGGCCGTCGGTCAGGGCGCCGTAGCGGCTCGGGTGGACCTTGGCGAGGTGTGCCAGCAGGCTCGGGAAGTCGTCGAGCGAGGCGCCCTCGGTGGCGTACGCCGCCCTGGTGACCTCCTCGTCGGTGAACGGCGCCGGCGCCTCGGGCAGTCCCCGGTGGCGGTAGTCCTCACCGTCGATGCGCAGCGGGCGGAAGTGCGCCGACAGGCCCTGGATCTCGCGCAGGAAGTCCACGGCCGCGAACCGGCCCTCGCCGAGCTTGCCCGGCAGGGTGTTGGAGGTGGCGGCGAGCGCCACGCCCGCGTCGACCAGCTTGCCGAGCAGGGTGGAGACCAGCACGGTGTCGCCCGGGTCGTCCAGCTCGAACTCGTCGATGCACAGCAGGCGGTGCCCGGAGAGCGTCTGGACCGTCTTCTGGAAGCCGAGGGCGCCGACCAGGTTGGTCAGCTCCACGAAGGTGCCGAAGGCCTTGAGGGAGGGGGCGGCGG
>NZ_RSAJ01000416.1 GCF_003933965.1 Streptomyces sp. RP5T | reverse complement strand
GGGTCGTGGGGCGGGCGTAGGGCTACTGCCGGTAGAAGATCCGGTCGCCGTACTCCTCGAACACCCGCTCGTTCCAGTCCAGGCCGCCGTCCACGTTGCCCGAGCGCAGCAGGGGCGGCTCGATGCCGCGTTCCGCCAGCGCGCCCGCCGCCGACGCCATCACGGCCTGGAGCAGTGCCGAGGTCACGACCGTGGAGGCCGGGGCGAAGGGGGCCGGGACGGTGTCCAGGGAGAGTTCCGCGTCACCCGGGGTGATCTTGGAGTCGAGGACCAGGTCGCAGTGGTCCTTCAGGAAGGTGCCCGAGCTGTGCCGGGGTTTCGTCTGACGGGTGTAGGCGACCGACGTGACACCGATGACCTTCACGCCGAGGGCCCGCGCGCCCTGGGCCATCTCGACGGGGAGCGCGTTGCGCCCGGAGAGGGAGATGATCACGAGGGCGTCGCCCGCGCGGAGGGGCGAGCAGGTGAGGACCGCGTTCGCGAGACCGTCCACGCGCTCCAGGGCGGAGCCCAGGGTGGCCGGCATAACGTCGACGCCCACGACGCCCGGTACGGTCAGCAGGTTCATCAGGGCGAGTCCGCCGGCCCGGTAGACGAGGTCCTGCGCGGCGAGCGAGGAGTGCCCGGCACCGAAGGCGAAGAGGCGGCCGCCGGAGGCCACGGTGTCGGCGAGGAGCTCACCGGCCGCCGCGACGGACTCCGCCTCCTCGTCACGGACCCGTCGCAGCAGCCCGATCGCGGCGTCGAAGAACTGTTCGGACAGCTTGCCGTCAGCGCTCGCGGAGCCCGTCTCGCCCATGCGTCGTCCAACCCTTCGTCGCCGTGTCGCGGATCACCGTGCGGTCTGTACCAGTGGGATGTCAATACGACGGCGCACCCGGTCGTCACCGCCTGGTTTCAACGGCCCGGCACGCTTGTCAGTGGCATCCGGCAGAATTGACGTCAGGGCCAGCGCACGCGCCGCGAAGCTGTCGTGCTTCCGGCAGATCTCATCAAGGGGCACGTATGTCCGGACTGATCGACACCACGGAGATGTATCTCCGCACCATCCTCGAGCTGGAGGAGGAAGGTGTGGTCCCCATGCGTGCCCGGATCGCCGAGCGACTCGACCAGAGCGGGCCGACCGTCAGCCAGACCGTGGCGCGGATGGAGCGCGACGGGCTGGTGTCCGTCGCGACCGACCGGCACCTGGAGCTGACGGACGAGGGCCGGCGGCTGGCCACGCGCGTGATGCGCAAGCACCGGCTCGCGGAGTGCCTGCTCGTCGACGTGATCGGTCTGGAGTGGGAGCAGGTCCACGCGGAGGCGTGTCGCTGGGAGCACGTGATGAGCGAGGCGGTGGAGCGCCGGGTGCTGGAGCTGCTGCGACACCCCACCGAGTCGCCGTACGGCAACCCGATCCCCGGTCTGGAGGAGCTGGGCGAGAAGGACGGCCCGCACCCCTTCCTGGACGAGGGCATGGTGTCGCTGGCCGAGCTGGACCCGGGCCTCGACGGCAAGACGGTCGTCGTGCGCCGGATCGGCGAGCCGATCCAGACGGACGCCCAGCTGATGTACACGCTGCGCAGGGCGGGTGTGCAGCCCGGTTCGGTGGTGAGCGTGACGGAGTCGGCCGGCGGGGTGCTGGTGGGCAGCGGTGGCGAGGCCGCGGAGCTGGAGTCGGACGTCGCCTCGCACGTGTTCGTGGCCAAGCGCTGAGTGCGCCGGGAGCGTCGGGAGGGCGCCGGGAGGCTCAACTGCCGTGCTCTGTGGTGCGGTTGGGACTGTCCCGGATCGCGCGTCCTGCGCTCTTCCCCGGCCCGTCGATCCGAGATTCACTGTGCGGAATCGCAGCGCTTCGACGCTTCCCGTGCGAGGCTGTCGCGTGAGGCATATGACCTGAGGGGGCGGGCGGATGTGCCGTGGACGTGGGGATGGCCCCGGCGCCTTTCGGTGCCGGGGCCGGTCCTCCCCTGTGCTGACCCGGAGCCCCGAGCTCCCAGGGTCGTTCCCCTCGGACCGATTTCCCCGAGCGGTCCGCCTCCCGCTGAAGGTCTCCCCTCGGCGGCGGCGATCATTCCTTGCGGGAGGTCACTCGAATGAGGGGTGTTGTCGCGTGAGCCCCGATTTCCGAATGCGTATTCGATAGATTGGCGGTTTCGGGGGTGACGGGGCGCGGGGGATGTGCGCTGAGGGATGTACGACGAGGAAGCGGCAGGCAGGGCAGGCACAGCGGTTCGGGGAGCTAGGGGGGTGCCAATGGCGCGGCGCATCGACGTGACCGGGGCGGGCGGCGTACGTCTCGCCGCCTGGGAGTTCGGTGACCCTCCCAAGACGGACCCGGAGAACCGGGCTCCCGGGGTCCTGTTACTCCACGGCCTGATGGGCCGTGCCTCGCACTGGGCGTCCACCGCCCGCTGGCTCTCCGAGCGCTACCGGGCCGTCGCGCTCGACCAGCGCGGTCACGGCCGGAGCGACAAGCCCCCTCGGGCCGCCTTCACCCGTGACGCGTACGTCGAGGACGCGGAAGCCGCCCTCGAACAGCTGGACCTCGCCCCGGTCGTCCTCATCGGACACGCGATGGGCGCCCTGACCGCCTGGCAGCTCGCCGCCCGCCGGCCCGACCTGGTCCGCGGAGTGATCATCTGCGACATGAGGGCCTCCGCCCTCGGCGCCGCCTCGCAGCGGGAGTGGGGCGAGTGGTTCAAGGCCTGGCCCGTCCCCTTCGCCACGCTGGCCGACGTCCGCAAGTGGTTCGGCGAGGACGACCCCTGGGTGGAGCGGCCCAACCCGGCGCGCGGCGAGTTCTACGCCGAGGTGATGGCCGAGTCCCCCGACGGCTGGCGTCCCGTCTTCGAGCCCGAGCAGATGCTGTCGTCCCGCGAGACCTGGGTCTACGACGCCCACTGGGAGGAACTGACCCAGGTCAGGTGCCCCGCCCTGGTCGTCCGCGGCCTCGACGGCGAACTGGGCCGCGCCGAGGCCCAGGAGATGGTCCGCGTCCTGCCCCGCGGCGAGTACGCCGAGGTCGCCGACGCCGGCCACCTCGTCCACTACGACCAGCCGGAGGCCTGGCGAGCCGCGATAGAGCCCTTCCTGGACGCCTTGGACAACCAGTCCGCCACCCCGGACGACTGAGGCGCGCTCGGTCCTGCGCATGCGCCCCGGCCCGGACAGCGCCCGACGGCCACGGTCCCCGACGTGGAGCCCACGGCTGGGGCGCGTCGGCGGCCACGGGTCCCGCAGGCGTCACTGCGGCTCGGGTGCATCTGGGTTTGGGGCGCTCAGTCGCGTCCGGAGGGAGTGGTGGCCGGCGGCCCTGCCGTGTCCTGCCTCCTGGCCGGCCACGGCTTCCCGCACCCCTGCGCCTTGCCACGGGGGCTTTCCGCACGGCCTGCGACGAGCACGAGGCCGCCCCTGGCCCGTCAGCCCTTGCTGACCGCCGTCAGGATCTCCGGGAGTTGCCGGGCCGTTCGGGGGGCTGCCAGGTGCAGGCCCGCCCAGGTGATCGCGGTGCCGTAGACCGTGCCGATCGGGAGGAGCGTCCAGCTCCAGTCGTCGCCGTTCGCGCTGAGGTTGGCCCAGATCGTCAGGGCGATCACGGGGGCGCAGAGCAGGGTGGCCGAGACCATGCCGCCGACGACCGCGGCCGCGGCGAGGCCGGACTGGCCCGGGGCCACGTTCTTGTAGCCCTCCTGCGGGATCGAGTAGGGGAAGCGCGCCGACGTCCACGCCCCGGTCGCCAGCATCGCGCCGAGCAGCGCGAAGGACACCCCGAGCACCTCGGGCAGCTTCGGCCAGTCGCCGATCAGCGCGGTCGTGACGACGGTGACGAGGGTGGCGTACGGCAGGGTGATCACCAGCAACGCCAGGGCACGCGCGCGCAGTTCGACGTAGGCGTCCCGTGGGGAGGAGATCGTCATCGCGACCATCCAGAACGCGGAGCTGTCCTGCCCGAACTGGTTGTACATCTGCACGCCGAGCATGCCCGCGGCGAAGCACGCGAAGTAGATGGACCCCGTGCCCTGCACCGCGTTGAACACCGGCACGATGAGCCCGATGGCCAGCGACGTCACCCACGCGGCCTTGGTCTTGGGGTCGCGCCACACATAGCGCAGGCTGCGTTCCATCACGGTCCCGGTGCGCCCCGAGGGCAGCAGCCGGGCGAGCCCCGTCGAGCTGCGCTCACGGGCGGCCCCCTGGGCGGAGGGGAGCGTGGAGCCGTCCGGGGAGGTCATCAGCCGGGTCAGATGGCGGGACCAGAGGGCGAGAAGGCCGGCCAGCGCGGCTGCGGTGAGGGCCAGTTGCAGGACCGCGACGCCGTACGCGCCCTCGCTCGCCGAGTCGACCGCCCCGATCGCCGACGCGGGCGGCACCCACCTCAACACCTGCGTCGGACCGTCCAGTTGCCCGAGGCCGCCCGAACCGAGCTGCTGCGCGCCGAAGTTCACGACCTGCGCGCCGACGGCGATGACGAGCCCGCTCAGCACCGCCAGATCGCGGCCCTTGCGGCTGGACAGCAGCCGGATGTTGGCGACGGCCACGGCCCGCGCGAGCGCCACGCAGACCAGCAGCGCCAGAACCACACCGAGCACCGAGAAGACGTACGCCACCGCCCCGTGCGCGACCGAGACGACGGATCCGACGAGCAGGCAGAGCGTGAACACGGGACCCGTGCCGACCAGCGAGGCCACCAGGAGCGCCCGTACCAGGGGCCGGGGCCGCAGCGGCAGCATCACCAGACGGGTCGGGTCGAGGGTCTCGTCGCCGCCGGGGAAGAACAGCGGCATCACGGCCCACCCGAGCGCCAGCACGGCGACCAGCGGGACGACGACGGAACCGGCGTGCTCGTTGCCGCGCAGCGCGACGAGACCGAGCAGCTGGAGCGCGGCGAGGACGAGCACGGCGACGGCCGAGGCGATGTAGGCGGCCCGCCGCCCGCCGGACTGCCGCAGCCCGTTCCTGAGCAGCGACAGCTTCAGCCGCACGACGACCGGGGTGAGGTCCGCGGTCACCGGGCCCCACCGCCCAGCCAGTCGAGGTTCGCCCCGGCGTCCTGCCCCTGCGCGCCCACGAGTTCGAGGAACGCGCGCTGCAGGGAGGGCGCGGCGCCGCGCACCTCGTCGAGCGGACCGTGGGCGCGGATGCGGCCGGCGGCCATGACGGCCACCCAGTCGCACAGGGACTCCACGAGTTCCATCACGTGCGAGGAGAAGACGACGGTGGCACCGGAGGCGGTGTACCGCTCCAGCACGCCCCGGATGGTCTGCGCGGAGACCGGGTCGACGCCCTCGAACGGCTCGTCGAGGAAGAGCACTTCGGGATTGTGGAGCAGGGCGGCCGCGAGCCCGATCTTCTTCCGCATCCCGGTCGAGTAGTCGACGACCAGCTTGTGCTGCGCGCCCGCCAGGTCGAGCACGTCGAGCAGCTGCGAGGCCCGCCGGTCGACCTCGCCCCCCGGCAGCCCCCGCAACCGCCCCGAGTACGCGAGCAGTTCGCGTCCCGAGAGCCGTTCGAACAACCGCAGTCCCTCGGGCAGGACACCGATCCGGGACTTCACCTCGACGGGATCCCGCCACACGTCGTGCCCGGCCACGAGAACGGATCCCTGATCGGGCCGCAGCAGGCCGGTCACCATGGAGAGGGTGGTCGTCTTCCCGGCCCCGTTGGGTCCGACGAGACCGATGAACTTCCCGGCGGGAAGCTCCAGATCAATCCCCGCGACAGCGACCTGCTGTCCGAACCGCTTCCAGAGTCCACGCACACTCACAGCCGACGTCATGGACGCCCACCCTAGGCGTGCGGTGAACCGGGCAGGTCACCGATCCCGGCCACAAGCGTAGGCGAGCGGCGAGATCAGCTCCTCGGCGTCCGGCAGCCAGCGGTTCGCGGGCGTGGGACGGCACGCCCACTGCACGGCACCGCTGGACCCGTACCGGGTGGGGGGACCCGCGACGTAGAAGCCCTCTCCCAGGGCGAGCAGGTCGAGCGACGACGGGGTCCACCCCAGTTTCCGCACCAGCTCCGGCACCTTCACCGACGCCCCCGGCAGCACGAAGAACTGCATCCGGCGATCGGGCGTCAGCGTCACGGGCCCCAGCGTCAGCTCCATCCGCTCCATGCGGGCCAGCGCCAGGAAGCCCGCGCTCTCCGGGACCGAGATCGCGTCGAAGGTCCGCCCGGTGGGCAGCAGGATCGAGGCTGCCGGCTGCTTCTGCCACATCCGGCGCGCGACCGTCGCGCTGCCCGTGGCCTGCGTCGCCCAGTCCTCGCGCGCGGGGTGCGCCCCGGGGACGGCGCACGCGGAGTCACCGCAGGAGCACCGCTGCACCCCGTCGACGGCTTCCAGCCAGGTGCCGGGAAAGACGTCCCAGTGGCGCTCCTCGGCGTAGCGTACGGCTGTCTCCAGCAGCGATTCCCCGCGCTGCGTCGGAATCTGAGCGGCTTCGGTACCCGCGATCGTCTCTTCCACGATGAACACAACTCCCGCACCCACCTCGGGTTACGGCCAGGTCCCGGCCCGCGCGCGCGGGGGAAGCGCATCGATTCCGCATCCGGGGCGCATGGATGCATGTGCGGGGGCGCAGAGGAGGAACCCCGGCGGGAGCTGGGTAACCACGAGGGGGGTCGGTACGAGTCTTTACCCCGGCAATCCTCGCATGCCTCGCATTTTCGACACATTGGCGGGGCATTGATCTTCACGGCCGGAATTTTTCGGTGGAAGACACGTCAACTCGGTGCGTGGGCAGGCACCGCAGCCACAGGGGGTACGCCATGGCCGCAAGGCCTCTCGTCGCGCGACAGCCGAACGAACGGCTGCAGGCGCTCATCCAGGAGGCGGGGTGCTCGAACGCCGGGCTGGCCCGCCGGGTCAACATGTGCGGTGCCGAGCACGGCCTCGACCTGCGCTACGACAAGACGTCCGTGGCCCGTTGGCTGCGCGGACAGCAGCCGCGGGGCAGGGCGCCCGCGATCATCGCGGAGGCCCTCGGGCGCAAACTCGGCCGTACGGTCACGATCGACGAGATCGGCATGGCCAACGGCAAGAACCTCGCCTCCGGCGTCGGGCTCCAGTTCTCGCCGACCGTACTGGGCGCCATCGAGCAGGTGTGTGAGCTGTGGCGCAGCGACGTGGGCCGCCGGGACTTCCTGTCCGGCTCCTCGGTCGCCGCGTCCGCGCTGGTCGAGCCGAGCCGCGACTGGCTGATCTCCTCGCCCGACTCGCAGGTGGCACGCCAGGCGGGCCCCCGCGTGGGGCAGTCCGACGTGGCGGCCGTGCGCGCGATGACCCAGGCGCTCGTCGACCTCGACCACCAGTACGGCAGCGGGCATGTGCGCCCGGTCGTCGTGCACTACCTCAACAGCGTGGTCTCCGGGCTGCTCGCGGGCTCGTACCGGGAGGCGACGGGGCGTGAACTGTTCGCCGCGGTCGCGCGGTTGACGGAGCTCGCCGGGTACATGGCGATCGACACCGGGCAACCGGGCCTGGCCCAGCGGTACTACATCCAGGCCCTGCGGCTCGCGCAGGCGGCCGGCGACCGCGGATACGGCGGCTATGTGCTCGCCGCGTCCATGAGCCACCTCGCCGCCCAGCTCGGGAACCCGCGGGAGATCGCCCAGTTGGCGCGGGCGGCGCAGGAGGGGGC
>NZ_RSAJ01000415.1 GCF_003933965.1 Streptomyces sp. RP5T | reverse complement strand
CGTCATGGCGAACGACGGCAGGACGGAAGTGGGCCTCCGGGTGGACGAGGAGTGGCCGGAGGCGGCGATGAACGGCCTGGTCTCGTGTACACCGCCACAACCCGGGAAGGCATGGGGGAACGGATGATCGCAGTGACGGAGGAGGGCTCGGGCCGGGAGCGCCGCTCGGCGACAACGGCGGGCGCCGACGACGTCCGTGACGTCGTCCGCGCCGCTGTGGTCGCGGCGTCGCCGGATTCTTTCGAAATAAACCGGAACTGACTGCGTAGTTGCATCGTTGCAGGTTACGAGAGGGTAAATTCACCTGAACGGAGGTACGCCGCAGTAGAGGGTGACGACATCCACCCAGGCGAGATATGTTCGGTTGTGAGAGAAAGGCGCAGGCCACACCTCGCAAATCCGAATGCCGTGCCCGCGGGATTTCCACCATCACCCGCGACGGTGGAATGGAGATCTTGCCCGCGGGGGAGGAGGTGGACGTCACCGAGTCCATAGGTTCCGGGGCTCACCGGGGCCTGGTGCAAAAGGGAGATGCTCCGCATCGAGGCGGAGCGATCCGGGAACGGAGTTCTGCGTGGACATCGTCGTCAAGGGCCGCAAGACCGAGGTGCCCGAGCGGTTCCGCAAGCACGTGGCCGAGAAGCTGAAGCTGGAGAAGATCCAGAAGCTCGATGGCAAGGTGATCAGCCTCGACGTCGAGGTGTCCAAGGAGCCGAACCCCCGACAGGCCGACCGCTGTGACCGAGTGGAGATCACGCTCCGCTCCCGCGGTCCGGTGATCCGGGCGGAAGCGGCAGCCAGCGACCCGTATGCGGCACTCGACCTGGCGGCGGAGAAGCTGGATGCCCGGCTGCGCAAGCAGCACGACAAGCGCCACACGCGCAGGGGCGCACGGAGGCTCACGGCGGCCGAGGTCGCCGACCACGTTCCGGACGCGGCCACCCTCAACGGCAACGGGCTTCCCGTCCACGACGAAGAGCCGGACGGTGTGCCCACCAAGAGGATCGGCTCGCTGGAGATCAAGGGTGAAGGCCCGCTCGTCGTCCGCGAGAAGACCCACGTCGCCTCCCCGATGACCCTCGACCAGGCGCTCTACGAGATGGAGCTGGTCGGGCACGACTTCTATCTGTTCGTCGACTCCGAGACGAAGGAACCGAGTGTCGTCTACCGGCGGCACGCCTATGACTACGGCGTCATCCACCTGAGCACGGACCCGATGGTCGCCCGGGCGCACTCTCCCGCGGCCGGCGACACGACGGGCAGCTGACCCTCCCGGACGACAGCTGAGCCGGTGCCCCTGGAGCGCGTGTGCGCCCCCAGGGGCACCCGCGTGCGACCATTGCGCGCCTCGCTCTGTCACCGCACTGTCGTCCGGGCATGAAATCATGGCTCCATCGGCCCAACCGGTGGGTCGTTGCCTTGGGTTGGCGATGGCACAGGACCAGCCACAGCCTTCAGGGGGAGGAACGATGGCGGACAGCTTCGGACCGCTGCACGGCCACAACGCCGGCGACGGCGTCGTCGGCATGAGCGCGGACACGGGCTCTCCACGCAAGGAGCCGATCCGGGTTCTCGTCGTGGACGACCACGCACTCTTCCGGCGCGGACTGGAGATCGTGCTCGCGGCCGAGGAGGACATCCAGGTCGTGGGGGAGGCGGGCGACGGCGCCGAGGCCGTCGACAAGGCCGCCGACCTGCTGCCGGACATCGTGCTGATGGACGTGCGGATGCCCAAGCGGGGCGGGATCGAGGCCTGCACCTCCATCAAGGAAGTAGCACCCAGCGCCAAGATCATCATGTTGACGATCAGCGATGAGGAAGCCGACCTCTACGACGCGATCAAGGCGGGCGCGACCGGATATCTCCTCAAGGAGATCTCCACGGACGAGGTGGCCACCGCCATCCGTGCCGTGGCCGACGGGCAGTCGCAGATCAGCCCGTCCATGGCGTCGAAACTGCTCACCGAGTTCAAGTCGATGATCCAGCGCACGGACGAGCGCCGGCTCGTGCCGGCCCCGCGGCTGACGGACCGTGAGCTGGAAGTCCTCAAGCTCGTCGCCACCGGGATGAACAACCGCGACATCGCGAAGGAGTTGTTCATCTCCGAGAACACCGTGAAGAACCATGTGCGCAACATCCTGGAGAAGCTGCAGCTGCACTCCAGGATGGAGGCCGTCGTCTACGCGATGCGCGAGAAGATCCTAGAGATCCGCTAGCTCCCTCACGAGGGCCTCGCGGAGTTCCGGAGCGTCCACCCGCTCCACGCGCACGTCCGTGCAGTCCACCCAGCTCGCCGCCTCGACCAGCGCCTGGGCCACCGCCGGAACCGCCTTCGGGCCGTCCAGAGTGACCTGCCTGGCCACCAGCGTGCCGCCCTCCCGGGCCGGGTCCACGCGACCGACGAGACGGCCACCGGCCAGCACCGGCATCGCGAAGTAGCCATGGATCCGCTTGGGCTTGGGGACGTACGCCTCCAGCCGGTGAGTGAAGCCGAAGATCCGCTCCGTGCGGGCGCGCTCCCAGATCAGGGAGTCGAACGGGGACAGCAAAGTGGTGCGGTGGCGGCCGCGCGGAGGTGTCTCCAGGGCCGCGGGATCGGCCCAGGCGGGCTTGCCCCAGCCCTCGACCGTGACCGGCACCAGGCCCGAGTCCGCGATGACCGCGTCGACCTGTTCGCCCTTGAGGCGGTGGTAGTCGGCGATGTCCGCGCGGGTGCCGACCCCCAGCGACCGGCCGGCCAGACCGACCAGGCGGCGCAGGCACTCGGTGTCGTCCAGCTCGTCGTGGAGCAGGTCGGCCGGGACGGCGCGCTCGGCGAGGTCGTACACGCGCTTCCAGCCGCGGCGTTCCACGCAGACCACCTCGCCGTACATCAGGGCGCGCTCGACGGCGACCTTGGTGCCGGACCAGTCCCACCACTCGCTGGTCTTCTTCGCGCCGCCCAACTCCGTGGCCGTCAGGGGGCCTTCCGCGCGGAGCTGCTTGATGACCTGGTCGTAGGTGCCGTCCGGGAGCTGGTGGTTCCAGTGCGGGCGGCTGCGGTAGGCGCGGCGGCGGAAGGCGAAGTGGGGCCATTCCTCGATGGGCAGGATGCACGCCGCGTGCGACCAGTACTCGAAGGCGTGCGTGTCCTCCCAGTAGGCGCTCTCCACCTTCTTGCGGCCCACCGCGCCGAGACGGGCGTACGGGATCAGCTCGTGGGAGCGGGCGAGGACCGAGATGGTGTCGAGCTGGACCGCGCCGAGGTGGCGCAGGACGCCGCGGACTCCGGCCCGGCGGTCGGGAGTGCCCAGGAAGCCCTGGGCGCGCAGCACAATGCGGCGGGCCTCGTCGGCCGAGAGGTCGGTGGTGGGAGGCGGAGTCGTCATGGGTCCGAACGATAGAGGCCGGCACTGACAACGCGAGGGGAGCCGCGGATCTACCGGGGCGCGGGAAGGTACTGCGCCGTCGACGGCAGGCCCAGGTCCGAGGGCAGCAGCGAGCCCACCCAGCAGTCCCGGCGCACGCCCTGGTGGGCGATGCCGGAGCGCAGGACGCCCTCGATGACGAAACCGGCGCGCTCCGCCACCGCGCGCGAGGGCTGGTTGCCGACTTCCGCGCGCCACTCCACGCGGTCGATCGACAACTCGGTGCAGGCCCAGCGGGAGGCGGCGAGCACGGCCTCGGTGACGTAGCCGTTGCCGCGGTGTGCCTTGGTGGCCCAGTAGCCGATCTCGGCCGTGCCCGGCGCGCGCATGGTCAGTCCCAGCATGCCCACCAGCTCCTCGCCTTCGGGCAGGTGTGCGGGGAGGAAGAGGCCCCAGGTGAACATCGTGTCGTTCGCCCAGCCCGCCGGGGACAGTTGCTCGGTGAAGCTCTGGGCGTGCTCCACCAGGTAGGGCGAGGGGATCGTGGTCCAGCGCAGGATGTCGGGGTCCTGCACGGCCGCGAGGACGGTCTCGGTGTCCCGCGGGGCGGGCGGGCGCAGCAGGAGACGGTCCGTGGTCAGCGTGACGGGTTCCATCGGCCGATTCTGCTCAGGTGTTCGGTGTGGACGCCAACGGTTTCGCTGTCGGTGAGCGAGTGATCACAATTCGCGCAAATCGTGGGCGGGCCGCGGCACCATCGGCCTTGCCCGTCCGTTGTCCCCTTTGAAGCAGATTTGAAAGAGCTGACAGTCGGCGTACCCGGCAGGCCTCCCGACGCGGCGGGGTCCTCGCATACGATGGCCGTTGCTCAGTAAGTCAAATGGAAACCGACCGTCCCAGGCCCGATCGGCAAGGAGACCAACCCCCGTGTCCGTCCTCTCGAAGATCATGCGTGCAGGCGAAGGCAAGATCCTGCGCAAGCTGCACCGCATCGCGGACCAGGTCAACTCCATCGAAGAGGACTTCATCGACCTCTCCGACGCCGAGCTGCGGGCCCTCACCGAGGAGTACAAGCAGCGGTACGCCGACGGCGAGAGCCTGGACGACCTGCTTCCCGAGGCGTTCGCCACGGTGCGCGAGGCCGCCAAGCGCGCGCTGGGCCAGCGCCACTACGACGTGCAGATCATGGGCGGCGCCGCCCTCCACCTCGGCTACGTGGCCGAGATGAAGACCGGTGAGGGCAAGACGCTCGTCGGCACCCTGCCCGCGTACCTGAACGCGCTGTCCGGCAAGGGCGTCCACCTCATCACGGTCAACGACTACCTGGCCGAGCGCGACTCCGAGATGATGGGCCGCGTCCACAAGTTCCTCGGTCTCAGCGTCGGTTGCATCCTCGCCAACATGACGCCGGCCCAGCGCCGCGAGCAGTACAACTGCGACATCACCTACGGCACGAACAACGAGTTCGGCTTCGACTACCTGCGCGACAACATGGCCTGGGCCAAGGACGAACTCGTCCAGCGCGGCCACAACTTCGCCATCGTCGACGAGGTCGACTCCATCCTGGTCGACGAGGCCCGTACGCCGCTGATCATCTCCGGCCCGGCCGACCAGGCCACCAAGTGGTACGGCGACTTCGCCAAGCTGGTCACCCGCCTGAAGAAGGGCGAGGCCGGCAACCCGCTCAAGGGCATCGAGGAGACCGGCGACTACGAGGTCGACGAGAAGAAGCGCACGGTCGCCATCCACGAGTCCGGTGTCAGCAAGGTCGAGGACTGGCTGGGCATCGACAATCTCTACGAGTCGGTGAACACCCCTCTGGTGGGCTACCTGAACAACGCCATCAAGGCGAAGGAGCTCTTCAAGAAGGACAAGGACTACGTCGTCATGGACGGCGAAGTCATGATCGTCGACGAGCACACCGGCCGTATCCTCGCCGGCCGCCGCTACAACGAGGGCATGCACCAGGCGATCGAGGCGAAGGAAGGGGTGGACATCAAGGACGAGAACCAGACCCTCGCCACGATCACCCTCCAGAACTTCTTCCGCCTCTACAAGCGCCACGACCACAACGGCAAGGAAACGCCCGGTCTGTGCGGCATGACCGGTACGGCCATGACCGAGGCCGCCGAGTTCCACCAGATCTACAAGCTCGGCGTGGTGCCGATCCCGACGAACAAGCCGATGATCCGCAAGGACCAGTCGGACCTGATCTACCGCACCGAGGTCGCCAAGTTCGAGGCGGTCGTCGACGACATCGTCGAGAAGCACGAGAAGGGCCAGCCGATCCTCGTCGGCACGACCTCGGTCGAGAAGTCCGAGTACCTCTCGCAGCAGCTGAGCAAGCGCGGCGTCCAGCACGAGGTGCTGAACGCCAAGCAGCACGACCGAGAGGCGATCATCGTCGCCCAGGCCGGCCGCAAGGGTGCCGTCACCGTCGCCACGAACATGGCCGGCCGTGGTACCGACATCAAGCTCGGCGGCAACCCCGAGGACCTCGCCGAGGCGGAGCTGCGCCAGCGCGGCCTCGACCCCGAGGAGCACATCGAGGAGTGGGCCGCCGCGCTGCCGGCCGCCCTGGAGAAGGCCGAGCGGGCGGTCAAGGCGGAGTTCGAAGAGGTCAAGGAGCTCGGCGGCCTCTACGTCCTCGGTACCGAGCGGCACGAGTCGCGCCGTATCGACAACCAGCTGCGCGGTCGTTCCGGCCGTCAGGGCGACCCCGGCGAGTCCCGCTTCTACCTCTCTCTCGGCGACGACCTGATGCGGCTGTTCAAGGCCCAGATGGTCGAGCGCGTGATGTCGATGGCGAACGTCCCGGACGACGTCCCGATCGAGAACAAGATGGTCACGCGCGCGATCGCGTCCGCGCAGTCGCAGGTCGAGCAGCAGAACTTCGAGACCCGTAAGAACGTCCTGAAGTACGACGAGGTTCTCAACCGCCAGCGCGAGGTCATCTACGGCGAGCGCCGCCGCGTCCTGGAGGGCGAGGACCTCCAGGAGCAGATCGTCCACTTCATGGACGACACGATCGACGCGTACGTCGCGGCGGAGACCGCCGAGGGTTTCGCCGAGGACTGGGATCTCGACCGGCTGTGGGGCGCGTTCAAGCAGCTCTACCCGGTCAAGATCACCGTCGAGGAGCTGGAGGACGCGGCGGGCGACCGCGCGGGTCTGACCGCCGAGTACATCTCCGAGTCCATCAAGGACGACATCCACGAGCAGTACGAGGCGCGCGAGGCGCAGCTCGGCTCCGAGATCATGCGTGAGCTGGAGCGCCGGGTCGTGCTGTCGGTCCTGGACCGCAAGTGGCGCGAGCACCTCTACGAGATGGACTACCTCCAGGAGGGCATCGGCCTGCGCGCGATGGCCCAGAAGGACCCGCTGGTCGAGTACCAGCGCGAGGGCTTCGACATGTTCACCGCCATGATGGAGGGCATCAAGGAGGAGTCCGTCGGCTACCTGTTCAACCTGGAGGTCCAGGTCGAGCAGCAGGTCGAGGAGGTCCCGGTCGAGGACGAGAAGCCGTCCCTGGCCAAGCAGGACT
Source organism: Streptomyces sp. RP5T (assembly GCF_003933965.1). Classification (GTDB taxonomy): domain Bacteria; phylum Actinomycetota; class Actinomycetes; order Streptomycetales; family Streptomycetaceae; genus Streptomyces. The sequence continues at coordinate 741 of NZ_RSAJ01000415.1, read as the reverse complement.
CCGTTCCGGCGCAGGCCGGCGCGCGTCCCGAGATCCGCGCGAAGGGGCTCGACGCCCCGCAGCGCAGGGACCTGCACTTCTCCGCACCGACCGTGGACGGCGAGGGCGGCGTCATCGAGGGCGAGTTCGCCGACGACGACGAGCCCGTGCGCTCCGAGGCGGACGGCCTCACGCGCGCGGAGCGTCGCAAGCAGTCCCGTGCCCGGGGCCGCCGTAAGAAGTAGTGCCCACGGCGTGCTGGACGCCGTGCAGGGATCGACGTGACGGCGCGTGTGGCGCCGGGGCGTACGAAGGGCCGGTCACCTCGGGGTGGCCGGCCCTTCGCCGTGTGGGTCACCCGCCGGCCGCTCCGGGCTCCTCGTCGTCCCCGGGCCCTTCAGCCGTCTCCGGGCCCTTCAGTCGTCCTGCGGACGGGGAGCCCGGGGGCCGCCCAGTTCCACCGCCGTGCAGCGCCAGCGCAGGTCCTGGCCCTGCTCCAGGCGGAAGGCCATGGCGCGCAGCTGGTCGCCCGCGCCGATGCGGGCGAAGGCCTCCAGGGCGCCGTCACGGGGGACGTAGTACCCGATGTCCCGGACGACCGGACGCGCGCCGCGGGTGCGCAGGGGGCCCCGCTCGGCGAGCCAGGCCAGCTCGTCGTAGGCGCGGCCCGCGGTGTGCCGGAGCATCGAGTGGACGGGGCGCTGGCCGCTCAGGACCGCGAGCAGGAGATCGGCGAAGAGGTCGGTGGGGCGGGGCTGGGGG
>NZ_RSAJ01000414.1 GCF_003933965.1 Streptomyces sp. RP5T | reverse complement strand
GGGTGCGGGGGGTGTCGTACACGGCGATCCCGCCGAGCCGCCACTTCGCCGCGCCGGCGCCGGTGAGCCGCACGCCGAGGGCGTGGACGGACCCGGAGAGGCCGGTGAGCCGTACAGCGGAGGTCCGCCAGCCGTCGCCGCCGGTCACGGGGAGATGGGTGTACGGGGGTGTCTGCCCCGGCGCGTCCGGGTCGGCGGTGGCCACCGCGAGCTCGACGCCCACCTCGCCCTGGTCCGTCCGGTGGGTCAGCTCGACGACCGTGTCCGGGCCGATCGGCAGGCGTGTGGCGTACAGGTCCACGGTGACCGGTTCGTCCAGCACACCGTCCACGAGCACACTGCTGCCGCCCCGCCAGGCGTCCGCGAAGTCGAAGGAGACGGCCGGCCGCGTCCCCCGCGTCCGCACGATCCATTGCCGCGAGGGCAGCCGGTCCTGCAACCCGAGGTGGTTCCAGGGGGTCTCCGCCGTGACGCTCCCCTCCTCGTACCAGCGCAGCCCGTGCCCGGTGTTGAACACGCTCGCGAACGGCAGCGAGGTGACCGTCGACCGGTCGGCGACCGACACCGCCGGGGCCCGCCAGGGGTCCGTGTCGTCCGGCCGGGAGGGGTCGAGCGACGCGCCGGTCCAGAAACGGTCGTCGGCCGCGTGGAAGTCGCGCGGCGACCGCTGGTCGGCGGGCAGGTGGTTGCGGGTCCACTCCGGCCGGTACAGCCCGATCGAGGTCACATGGGCCCGGTCCCTGGGCACCATCGCGTCCCAGTCCTCGGACGTGTTCCAGCCACCGGACTCCACGTCCACTCCCGCCCACAACTCGTAGCGGCTGCGCCCCAGTTGCTGGGCGAGTGTGCCCGAGGAGGCCAGAGTGCCGGCCGTCCACCGGAAGTCGACGAACATGTCGTCGGCGGCCTCGAAGAACGCCTGGTTGCGGCTGTTCAGCGCGCCCTGCCAGCTCACCGTCCCGCTCACGGTCATCGAGTCGTACCAGGTGACCCGCTGCCCTCGCGCCGCGGACAGGGACTTCAACTCCCTGACGAAACCGAGCATGTCCGCCCCGAGAGCCGCGTCCCCTCCGCCGGTCTCCGCGTTGACGAACCAGCCGTCGAAGCCGTACGCCGTGGCGACCGCGACGAGTTGCGCCGCCAGGGGGTACCGGCCCGCCGCGTCCTTCTGGACCAGGTCCCGGGTCCACCGCAACTGCCCGCCGTAGGCGACCGGTGGCAGGAAGATGTTGCCGAGGACGGGCACGCCGTGGCGGTGCGCGGCGTCCACGATCGGGGCGTTCGGCGCGAGGATCAGCCCCTCGCCGGACGAGCCGCCCCAGAAGACCAGTTCGTCGACGTAGGCCCAGTGTCCGAAGGCGTAGTAGTCCGCGGTCGCCGAGCCCTGCGAGGGGTTGCCGGCCGTGGGCCCGAAGGAGACCAGCGACTGGATGCGGGCCTGACCGGCGCGTGCCGTCGGGTTGGCGGGCGTCGGGGTGAAGCGGCCGGCGAGCGGTACCGAGGCCGCGTTGAAGGCGAGGTCGGCGTCCTCGGCCGCCCGCCAGGCCTTGAGGCTGCGCCAGGTGATGCCGGTGCCGGGGCTGCCGGAGGGCAGGGAGTCCGGATACCAGTAGGTGGCGTAGGGCTGGAGGACGGTCGCCGCTGCCGCCTTCGCGGGCAGTGCGGGCAGCAGCGCCGCCGCGGTCGCGGCGAGCAGGACGGTGCGTCTGGTGGGGTTCACGAGCGGGTGCCTCCTAGTGGTCCTTGCGGGGTGGGAGTACCTGATCGGATGTGAGGACCTCGGTGATGCCGCGCGCGGCCAGGTGGTCCTGGTCGGTGGCACGGGTGTCGAGGACGGTGGTGGGGCGGGCGCCGTCGGCGACCAGCCGGAAGTACGCGTCGAAGGCGGGCCCGCCGGGCGCGCACAGCGAGCGGGCGGCGGGGTCGGAGGGGACGACGAGTGCGGTGGTACGACGTTCAGGCGCGGCCGAGCCCGCGCGCGCCGCCCGTTCCAGGACCCGGGCCGTGTCCTTCGGCTCTCGGGCGTTGGTCAACAGGCCGAGGCCGTACTCGAGTTCCGGGAAGTCGGCCAGTTCCCGCGACACGTCGTGGGAGCACCACCAGGTGATGCCCCACAGGTCGGGGCAGTCCAGGGCGCCGGCCACGGTGGCCTCGGTGAAGGCGGCGGCGTGCTCGGGCGGCACCAGGGGCGCCGGGGCGCCGACCTCCTGGAGCCAGACGGGCCGGTGCGGGTCGTCGGCCCAGGCCTTGCTCAGTTCGACGAGGTAGGCGGCGTGGTGCTCGGCCGGGACGGAGGTGCGGCCGTGGCGCTGGGCCGTGCCGTTGAAGACCCAGGAGTGCACGGCGGTGACGGCGCCTTGGCGGGCGGCCTGGGCGGGGGTGAAGGGCTGGTCGTCCTGGTACCAGGTGGCGTCGTACTCGGCGTGCAGGTGCAGCCGGCCTGGGGCGCCCTCCTCGCAGGCGGCCAGCATGCGGGTGAGCCAGGCGTCGATCTGCTCGGAGGTGGCCCGGTCCGGGTCGGGGTGGGGGCCCGCGGAGAACTGGTTGACCTCGTTGCCGAGAGTCATGCCGAGGAAGTTGGGCCGGTCCGCCAGGGCCGTCGCGAGGGTGCGCAGATAGGCGGCCTGGCCCTCGACGACCTCCGGGTCGGTGAAGAGGTTGCGCCGGTGCCAGGTCCGGGTCCAGGCCGGCAGGAAGTCGAAGCTGCTCAAGTGCCCTTGCAGACCGTCCACGTTGACGTCGAGTCCGCGTTCGGCGGCGGCGTCGACGAGCCGCACGAGGTCCGCCACCGCCCGCTCCCGGATCAGGGCGCGGTTCGGCTGGAAGTACGGCCACAGCGGGAAGACCCGGATGTGGTCGAGGCCCAGGGCGGCGATCGAGTCGAGGTCGGCGCGGACGGAGTCGAGGTCGAAGTCGAGCCAGTGGTGGAACCACCCCTGGCTCGGGGTGTAGTTGACGCCGAAGCGCACGGCAGAAGGCATACGGGATCCTTGGCTCTGGGGGGTTCGTTCAGCCCTTGACCGCGCCCTCGCCGACCCCGCGGAAGAAGTACCGCTGGAGACAGGCGAAGAGGGCGATCAGCGGTGCCACGGCGATGACCGTGCCGGCGGCGACGAGCCGTTCGTCGCCCGCGAAGGTGCCGTGCAGGTAGTTGAGTCCGATGGTCAGCGTGAACTTCGACGGGTCGCTCAGCACGATCAGCGGCCACAGGAAGTCGTCCCAGGCACCCATGAAGGCGAAGATCGCGACGACGGCCACCGTGCCCTTCACCGACGGCAGCGCGATCCTCAGGAACCGCTGCCAGACGTTGGCGCCGTCGACGTAGGCCGCCTCCTCGATCTCGTACGGCAGGTTGAGGAAGGCGTTGCGCATCAGCAGGACGTTCATGGCGCCGATGCAGCCGGGCAGGACCACGCCGATCAGGGTGTTGTTGAGGCCGAACTCCCGCATGGTGGTGAACTGGGCGATGATGATGCCCTCCACCGGCACGAGCATCGCCAGGATGAAGGCGAGCGTGGCCGCGCGGCGGCCCCGGTAGCGCAGTCGGGCCAGGGCGTATCCGGCGAGGGCCGAACCGGCGCAGTTGGTCACGACGTTGGCGGTGGCGACCTTCAGGGAGTTGAGGGCGTAGTCCCAGACGGGGATGGTGTCCGAGACCCGCTCGTAGTTGTGCAGGGTGGGGTGCTGCGGCAGGAAGCTCGGCGGGGAGCTGTAGATGTCCTCGGTGGGGCCCTTGAGCGAGGTCGACAGCTGCCAGAGGAAGGGGCCGATGGTCAGGGCGAGGACGGCGAGCAAGAGGACGTACCGCAGCACCAGTTCACGCTTGCGTACCCGCGTCACGACTCCGCCCTCCGGTCGGCGCGCAGCACGAGCAGCATCAGCGCGACGGTGACGACGAACACGACGATCGAGATCGCGGACGCGTAGCCCACCCGGCCGGTGAGTCCGGTGCCGGTGCGCTGGACGAGCATCACGAGGGTGGTGTCCTCACCGGCCGGTCCGCCGCTCGGGCCGGCCATCAGGTAGACCTCGGAGAACACCTTGAAGGCGGCGACCGAGGACAGCGCCCCGACGAGGGCCATGGTGGAGCGGACGGCCGGCACCGTCACCGTGACGAACCGCCGCACGGCCCCGGCCCCGTCGACCGCCGCGGCCTCGTGCAGCTCGCGCGGCACGTTGGCCAGCGCGGCCAGATAGATGATCATGTAGTAGCCGAGGCCCTTCCACACCGTGACGGCCATGGCGCTCAGCAGGAGCAGCCACTGGTCGCTCAGGAAGCCGATCCGGCCGACCCCGACGGATTCCAGCAGCGAGTTGATCAGGCCGCGTTCGTCGAGGAGCCAGACCCAGATGAGTCCGACCACGACGATCGAGGCGACGACCGGGGTGTAGAAGGCGGACCGGAAGAAGGTGATGCCGGGGATGTTCTTCTGGACCAGCAGGGCGAGCAGCAGCGGCAGGATCACCAGCGCGGGGACGACTCCGAGGACGTACAGCGTGCTGTTGCGCAGGCCGATCCAGAACATGTCGTCGTGCAGCAGCTCGCGGAAGTTCGCCAGGCCCACGAACTCGCCCGGGATCAGGGTGCGTTTGTCGGTGAAGGCGTTCACCAGGGTGGAGACGAACGGGTACAGGATGAAGGCGCTGATGACGATCAGGCCGGGTGCGGCGAACAGCCAGGGGCTGGTGGGCAGTTGGCGCCGCACCCGGCGCCCTCGCGGGACCTCGGGCACGCGGCTGTCGGGCCGGACCCGGGGGACGGTGGACGAGGACATGGCTATCCCTGCTGCTGGAGCAGCGTGTCACACGCCTTGACAGCGTTGTCGAGAGCGTCCTTCGGGCTTTCCTTGCCCTGGAGCGCCTTGGCGACCTCGTTGCGCAGGGCCGTCTTCATCTGCTCGCTGAACAGCACGGGCGTGTAATTGACCGCGTTCTTCAGGGACTTGGCTGCGGCGACCCGCACCCGTGTCTCGTCCGTCCCGTCCTCCTTGGTGAAGTACGGGTCGTCCAGTGATCCGGCGGTGCTCGGGAAGATGGCGACCTTCTTCGCGAACGACATCTGGTGCTCGGCGTCGGTGACGTAGTGCGCGAAGGCGACGGAGGCGGCCTTCTTCTTGGTCTGCGCGTTCACCATCACGCCCATCACGTACATGTTGACGTGGCCGGTGCTGGTGATCTGGTCGGTGATGCCGATGTTCTTGTAGAGATTCGGCGCCTGCTTCTTGAAGTTGCCGAGGTCCAGGGCGCTGCCGGGGTTCATGGCGACGGCCCCGGTGAGGAACTTCTTGCCGGAGGACTCGGGGGTGGCGGTGAGCGCCTGCGGGTCGAGGGCCTTGGCGTCGTACAACTCCTTGTACTTGGTGAGGAGTTCGACGCCCTTGCTGTCGTTGAAGGCGAAGGCGGTGCCCTGGTCGTTCATGAGCGGGACGCCGTAGCGGCCGAAGTCCTCGATGGTGGGCACGTTGGCGAGGGTGGCGACCTTGCCGTCGCTCTTCTGCGCCAGTTCGAGCGCGTCGGCGAAGAGGTCGTCGTAGGTCTTCGGCGGCTGGTCGGGGTCGAGACCGGCCTCCTCGAAGAGGGACTTGTTGTAGAAGAGCGGGCCAGTGTTGAGGTACCAGGGGAAGGCGTAGGTGCCGGTCATGCCCGGTATCCGGTGGCTGGCCCAGGCGCCGTCCAGGTACTCCTTGCGGTACTGTCCCGCCGCCTTGTCGAGGTCGAGCGCGAGGCCGGCCTTGGCGAGGGGCGCGACCAGGTCCGGGGAGACGTTGACGACGTCGGGCAGGGTGCCGCCCGCGGCGTCGGCGCTGATCTTGTCGGCGTAGCCCTCGGCGGGCTGGTCGATCCACTTGACCTTGGTGCCGGGGTACTTCTTCTCGAAGTCGGTGATCAGGCCCTCGAAGTAGTCCTTGAAGTTCGCCCGGAGGTTCCAGGTCTGGAAGGTGATGTCGCCCTCGACCTTTCCGGAGGCGTCGGACGAGCCTGTGTCGTCGCTGCCGGAGCCGCACGCGCTCAGCGGCACGAGGAGACAGGCGGCGGCAGCGGCAGCGAAGGTTCTGCGGGAAATGGGCACGGCGAACCGTTCTCCTTTGCGGCGGAGTTGGTCAACGACGGAGACCCTGCACGTCTCTCCGCAGGCCCGTCAATGCATCTCGCAGAGCTAATTTGTTTAGTGACTAATGCGCATTAGGTTGACGAAGCTGAACCGCATTAGTGCATACTGGCCCGACGAACCTACGGGGAATGGGGAAACAGCGTGTCAGGCAAGCGGTCACCGGTCCGCAGGCCCACGATGAAGGACATCGCGCGGCGGGCCGGGGTCTCCCAGAGCGCGGTCTCCTTCGCGTTGAACGGCCGGCCCGGGGTCTCCGAGGACACCCGCGACCGGGTGCGTCAGGTCGCCGAGGAGCTCGGCTGGCGCCCCAGCACCGCGGCCCGCGCGCTGTCCGGCGAGGGCGCCGCCACGGTCGGCTTCGTGCTGGCCCGCCCCGCCGAGACCCTCGGTGTCGACTCCTTCTTCCTGCAACTCGTCTCGGGGATACAGGAGGTGCTGGCCGAGCGTCATCTCGGGCTGCTGTTCCAGGTGGTGGAGGACGTCGAGGACGAGTGCGCGGTCTACCGGCGCTGGTGGGCCGAACACCGGGTGGACGGCGTCCTGGTGGTCGACCCGCGCACGGACGACCCCCGCACCGGAGTCCTCGACGAACTGGGCCTGCCGGGTGTGGTGATCGGCGGCGCCCCCGACGAACGCCATCCCGGGCTGTCGACCGTCTGGGCGGACGACGCGGGCGCGATGGCCGCGGTCGTGGACGAGTTGTACGCGCTCGGCCACCGGAGGATCGTGCACATCGCGGGCCTGCCGGGCCTCGCCCACACCGAGCGCCGCATCCGCACCCTGCGCGCGGAGGCCGAGCGGCGCGGTCTGACCGGGGTGAAGTCGGTGACCACGGACTACTCCGACGCGGAGGGCGCCGCGGTGACCCGCCGGGTTCTGGAGGCCTCCGCCGCCCCGACCGCGCTGATCTACGACAACGACGTGATGGCCCTGGCCGGAGTCGCCGCCGCGACCGAGCTGGGCCACTCGGTGCCCGGGGACGTGTCGGTGGTGGCCTGGGAGGACTCGGCGCTGTGCCGCATGGTCAAGCCGTGGCTGTCCGCCCTCTCCCGCGACAGCGTGGAGTTCGGCCGCACGGCGGCCACGGAACTGACCGCCCTCCTGGACGGCGGCCCGGCCCGGACCGTACGGGTACCGGTGCCGCGACTGATCGTGCGGGACAGCACGGGAGTTGCGCGGGGCGGCTGAAGCCGACGGGCGGACGGGTACCCCGGTGAGCACAATGGGGCCGGGTGCGGGCCCGGCGGCACGAACGCCGGGCGGTGGCAAGGCCGCCTGGAGGGAGCCGACTGCATGAACGGCGGCGTGGACGCGCGCGAGTTGTACGGCGGAGAACCGGCCGGTCGACGGAACCCCCGCCCTCGCCCTGGACCATCCGTCGAACCGCGGCCCCGAGGAGAGGCTCCTGACACCCGGCGAGCGGCACGAACGCCCTTCGCCTGGCGCCCGCCCCGGTAGCTGTCGATGGCCACCGGATCACCCATGAACCCGTGAACCGGTCGCCCCCGAAGCCTCTCAGACCTGGGACCGGTACAACCCGAACTCCTTGATCCGTACCGCCC
>NZ_RSAJ01000413.1 GCF_003933965.1 Streptomyces sp. RP5T | reverse complement strand
GGGGCCAGGGGCGGGGCGGGAACCGCATGGTCCACACCCGCTCCGCGGCGTCCCGGGCGGCCGCCGGCGGCACCGGACGGCGTCTGCCGAGGGCGAGGGCGATGTCCTGGCCGTGGACGAGGAGGTCGAGGAGGGGCTCGTGGGGCGAAGTGGTCGGCGCGAGGCGGCGGGAGCCGATGATCGCGCGCAGATTGGCGACGATCTCCGCGGTCGGCAGCCCGGCCTCGCGGACCGCCGAGTCGTGGATCATCCGGTTCCAGTTCCCCCGGGCACGGAGCATCTCCCGTACGGCCTGGCCGCCGGAGAAGCGCGCCGCGATCGTGAGGTGCGCGGCCACGTCCCGCACCCGCCAGTCCCCGCACCGCGTGCGCGTCTGCCACTCCTGCGGGTCCAGGCTCTCCAGCAGGTCGGCCAGGCTCGCCCGCTCCTGGTCGACGAACCGCCAGAGCTCGTCGGTGTCCAGCACTGCGCCCACGGGAATCACCCACTCAAGTGGTAAGCTTCTCTGACCAAAGTAGTCAGAGACTCTGACCAATGTCAAGCAGTGCGAGGGAGCGTCGACGATGGTGACGGAGAGCGAGCTCAACACGGGGCTGCTCCTGTTCCTCCCCTACCGGGCCCTGGAGAATCGAATCTTCGCCGCGCTCGCGGAGGCGGGCTTCGACGACTTCACGCCCGCCCAGGCCCGGGTCATGCAGCGGATCGGCCCCGACGGCACCCGGCTGACGGAACTGGCGGAGCAGGCCCAGATCACCAAGCAGACCGCGGGCTTCCTGGTCGACCAGCTGGAGAAGGCGGGCTATGTCACCCGCGCCCCGGACCCTACCGACAGGCGGGCCCGGCTGGTGCGGGGCGCGGCCAAGGCGTGGGCGGCGAAGGAGGTCGCCGACGGGGTGGTCGCGGAGGTGGAGAAGGAGTGGCGGGAACACCTCGGGGCGCGCCGCATGACGCAGCTGCGCGAGGCACTGACCCTGCTCCGGGAGATCACCGACCCGTGGGCCTAGGGTGTGGCTCCGTGCGGATGCCGACGGAGAGGGCAACGATGACGACCCCGGCCTGGTGGGAAGAGCTGATAGGCGTCAGTGCGGTCCTGGCGGAGGCCGACCGTGCCGAGATCCGGGGCTGGCGAGGCCCCGCGGCGCAGGACGGCGACGACGTCCCGCCCCTGACGGTCCGGCTGGGCACGCTCGGACGCGTCTTCGCCGAGCGCTCGGCCGGCTTCACCCCGGATCAGACCCGCGAGCTGTTCCGGCTCCTGGAGGAGATTCAGGCGGCCGCCGGCGAGCGGTACGCGAACGCCGTCGCCACCGGGTTCTTCGAGGCGCTGCTGAACGCCTGGGACAAGGGCTTCGACCTCCGCTCCGTCTGGCCGGCCCTCGGCGCGCACTCACGTGCCTACTGCCGGGCCTGGAACGGCTTCACCGGCGTCCCGACGCCTGACTGGATGCGCTGAGCTCCCGCACCCCGCCCGCCTCCTCGACCTCCAGCAGCGAGGCGCTGTGCCGTTCCGCCTCGAAGGCCCGGTGGCCGCCGCGGAGGCCGAACAGGCGCTTGGCCAGCAGGATGTAGAGCACGGCGAGGATGTTGAGGAACAGGGTGGCGATCTTCAGCCAGCTGATGTGCTCGGTGAGTTCGTAGATCTCCAGCGGGAGGAACGCGGCGGTGGCGACCACCGTCAGGTACTCGGCCCAGCGCTTGGCGTACCAGAGGCCGACCGCCTCGACGAGCTCGATGAGGGCGTACGCGAGCAGCAGCACGGCCACCAGGACCAGGGTGTCGTGCTGGTACCCGAACGTCCTGCGGAGGGTGTCGACGATCGGTGAGTGGTCGAGGTCGTAGTGGAAGTGCCGGAACACCGGCCTGAGGACGTCCAGGTACTCGTCGAAGAGCCGGCGCACCGCGTCCTGGCTGTTGCTGAACTTCCACACCGCGACCGCGGCCAGCACGATGAACACCCCGCGCACGGCCCGCTCGACGGCCAGGAAGCGCAGCACGAACAGGTCCCGGAGCACCTTGCCGCGCGGCACGAGGGGCGCGTGGTCCGCGGGCCCCGAGCCGTGCGGGTCGCCGAGGGCGAAGTCGCCGCAGCGCAGACAGCGCCAGGCGCCGCCCACGGCGGTCTCGGCGTACAGCCGCTCCCTGAGGCGGGGCTCGTCCGGCGCGTACGTCACATGACCGCGCCGCGCGCAGGTCCGCCGGTCCCAGTCGATCTTCATCCCCCGTGTGCCTCCGATGCGAGAGCGTGCCGTCCGGGGACGGCACGCTAGTGGGAGCGGGTAAGAGTTCGGTGAGTCAGCGGGCGCCGGCCGGCTCCTTCTCCTCCTCGGCCCGGGTGGCGGGCTCCACGGACTTCCGGCCGGGCAGCAGCACCGCCACCAGGACCGTGCCGACGCCGAGCACGACCGCCCCGACCAGGCTGGTGTGGGCCACCGCGTCGGAGAACGACGAGCCGACCGCGTCCGCCATCCGCCGGGCACCGGAGGCCAGTTGCCCGGCCTGCGCCTTCAGCTGGGCCGCCTGCTGGGGGTCGGTGGCCTGGGCCGCCTGGGCCGCGACCTGCCGGGCCTTCGCGCCGAGGCCCTGCGCGACCGTGTATCCGGCGCCGACGGAGTCCTGGGCCGTGCGCAGCGTCGAGGCCGGGAGCCCGCTGCCGGCGGCGGCGTCCCGGAGGTGGTCCGAGTAGGAGGTGGCCAGCAGCGAGCCGAGGATCGCGATGCCGAGCGAGCCGCCGAGTTCGATCGAGGTGTCGTTCACCGCGCCGCCGACGCCGAGTTCGGACTCGGGGAAGGCGCCCATGATCGCGTCCGTGGCGGGCGAGAGGGCGAGGCCGATCGCCAGGCCGAGGATCACGAGCGGGGCGACGAGATCGCCGTACGACGAACTCGCGTCGACCCGGGTGAGCAGCGCGAGGGCCGCCGTGCCGCCGACCATGCCCGCGGTGACCGTCCACTTCATGCCGAGCCGCGGGGTGAGGAAACCGGTCAGGGCGGAGCCGGCGAAGACCGCGCCGGCGAGCGGGAGCATGCGCAGGCCGGTCTCCAGGGCGGTGTAGCCGAGGACGAACTGGAGGTGCTGGGTGAGGTAGTAGAAGGCGCCGAAGACGGCCAGGAAGAACAGGGCGACGGCGAGGTTGGAGCCCGCGAAGCCGCGGTCGGTGAAGCGGCGGACGTCGACGAGGGGGCGCGGGTGGCGCAGCTCCCACAGGACGAACAGGACGAGGCCGACGACGGCCACCGCGGCGGCGGCGACGGCCTTGGCGTGCCAGCCGAAGTGCGGACCCTCGATGATCATGTAGACCAGCGCGCCGATCCACGCGACCGACAGCAGACCGCCGACGTAGTCGATACGGCCGCGCTCGGCGGCCCTGGACGGCGGGACCAGGACGAGGGCGGCGACGAGCGCCACGGCCGCGACGGGCACGTTGATCAGGAACGTCGAAGTCCAGGCGTGGCGCTCCAGCAGCGCGCCGGCGACGAGCGGTCCGGCGGCGATCGCCACGCCGGAGGTCGCCGTCCAGGCGGTGATCGCCTTGGCGCGCTCCCCGCGCGGGAAGGTCGCGGCGAGCAGGGAGAGCGTCGCGGGCATGATCATGGCGGCGCCGAAGCCCATCACCGCACGGGCCGCGATGACCGTCGTGGCGCTGTCTGCGTAGGAGCCGAAGACCGCGCCCGCGCCGAAGACGCCGAGGCCGAGCAGGAGGGCGCCGCGGCGGCTGTACTTGTCGCCGATCGCGCCGAACAGCAGCATCAGGGCGGCGTACGGGACGGTGTAGCCGTCGATGACCCACTGGAGGTCGGCGCTCGACAGCCCCAGGTCCGCGGTCATGTCGGGGGCCGCGACCGTGAGGGCGGTGTTCGCCATCACGATCATCAGCAGGCTGAGGCAGAGGACGAGAAGCGCCCACCAGCGGCGGGCGTAGGGACGCTCCATCTTCTCGACCGGTTCGGTCATGACGAGTCGCATGGCAGGGGTGGCCTTCCTCAGCAGACTTGCACAGTGATGTGCATTTGCGCAATGCCGTGCAATGTACGCTTGCTGCACAGCGGTGTGCAAGTCGAGTGAGGAGGGGCACAATGGCGGCCATGACCACGGGCCACTCCAGTCGCGCCGACGCCAACCGCCGCCGCATCCTCGACATCGCGCTCGCCGAGCTGCTCCGCGACCCCGACGCGTCCATGGACCAGATCGCGCGCGCCGCGGGCGTCGTACGGCGGACGGTGTACGGCCATTTCCCGAGCCGTGAGGCGCTGATCGGCACGCTCGTCGACGGGGCCGTGGAGGCGGTGGCGGCCGCGAACGCGGCGGGACGCGAGGGCACCGACGACCTGGCGCAGGCCGTGGCGGGCTCCGTGCTCGCGGTCTGGAAGGTCGCCGACCGCTACCGCATCCTGGTCGCGCTCGCCCAGCGCAGCGTCACCGTGCAGGGCATCCGCGAGCGGCTCGCCCCGGTGCGCGCCGCCTGCACGGAGCTCCTCCAGCGCGGTCTGGACGAGGGCGTCTTCGTCTCCCCGCTGCCCGCGCCGGCGCTGGCGTACGTCCACGAGCAGATGATGTTCGCGGTGATGGAGGCGGTGAACGACGGGCTGCTGGACGCGGAAGAGGCGGGCCGCTCCACCGCGGTCACCGTTCTGACCGCGGCGGGCGTACCCGCCTCTCTGGCCACCGCGCTGGTGGCGAAGCTGAGCGACTGAGCTGATTTCCCGGGGAGTGGGTCCGGGCGGCCGAGCTACGGGGGAGTTCTCGGCCGCCCGGGGTGTGAGCCGGGCCCGGGTTCAGGTCGGGCCCGACCCGGCTCTGTGTGGCCCGACGGCCACCGGTGTACGGCCGCTCAGGCCTTGGCCAGCTCCTTCTCGCCGCCCTGCTCCGGGATGTCCGCGGTGACCTCGTCGTCGTGGTCGAGGAGCGTCTTCTCGTCGAAGGGCAGGTGACCGGCGAGCACCTGGTCGACCCGCTCGCGGTCGATCTCCTTGGTCCAGGTGCCGATCAGGACGGTGGCGACGGCGTTGCCCGCGAAGTTGGTCAGGGCGCGCGCCTCGCTCATGAAGCGGTCGATGCCGACGATCAGGCCGATGCCGTCCACCAGGGCGGGCTTGTGCGACTGGAGGCCGCCGGCCAGGGTCGCGAGGCCGGCGCCGGTGACACCGGCGGCGCCCTTGGAGGCGACGAACAGGAACAGCAGCAGCGGGATCTGCTCGCCGATCGACATCGGGGTGCCCATGGCGTCGGCGATGAACAGCGAGGCCATGGTCATGTAGATCATGGTGCCGTCGAGGTTGAAGGAGTAGCCGGTCGGGATGGTGATGCCGACCACCGGCTTGCTGACACCCAGGTGCTCCATCTTCGCGATGACCCGCGGCAGCGCGGACTCCGAGGAGGAGGTCGACAGGATCAGCAGGAACTCACGGCCCAGGTACTTGAAGAGCGTCAGGATGTTCAGGCCCGCGACCAGCCGCAGCAGCGTGCCGAGCACGATGAAGACGAACAGGACGCAGGTGGTGTAGAAGCCGACCATCAGGAGCGCGAGGTCCTTGAGCGCGTCCACGCCCGCGGAGCCGACGACGGCGGCCATCGCGCCGAAGGCGCCGACCGGGGCCACCCACATGACCATCGCCAGGACGCGGAAGACGAGCCGCTGGATGTGCTCGACACCGCGCAGGACCGGCTGTCCGACCGGGCCCATGGCCTGCAGCGCGAAACCGACGAGCAGGGCGATCAGCAGGGTCTGGAGCACCTCGCCCTCGGTGAAGGCGGAGACGAACGTGGTCGGGATGATGCCGAGCAGGAACTCGGTGGTGTCCTTGGCCTCCGCGTCGACCTGCGCGTGGCCGACGTCCTTGACCGCGTCGGTCACGGCGAGGCCGGTGCCCGGGTCCAGGATGTTGCCGACGACCAGGCCGATGCCCAGCGCGACCAGCGACATGATCGTGAAGTAGATCAGCGCGATACCGCCGACGGCACCGACCTTGGCGGCCTTCCGTACCGAACCGATACCGAGCACGATCGTGCAGAAGATGATCGGCGAGATCATCATCTTGATCAGGTTCACGAACCCGGTGCCGATCGGCTTCAGCTCGACCGCGAAGTCGGGCGCGACCAGACCGACGGTGATACCGAGGGCGACCGCGATGATCACCGCGATGTACAGGTAGTGCGTGCGGTCCTTTTTGACTGCGGGTGCCGTATCGGGGGTGCTGGCGGCCACGGCTGCCCTCCTTGACGTCGTCGTCGGCATGACCGGCGTGCGGCTCACGTCCGGGCTTTTGAAGGAATGCCGTGACTATCTCCCGCCCTGTGAGGGCGGTCACCCTTCCGTTCATTTAGTTCACAATCAGCCATGGAGGCAGACTGACACCATGCGCATCCCCGTACCGAGACCCCGGAGCCTCGCGGCCCAGCTCTTCGCCATGCAGGCCGTGCTGATCGCGGTGGTCGTGGCCGGGTACGCGCTGTTCACGTACGTCAGCGACCGGGGGCAGGCCGAGGACGCGGCACGTGTTCAGGCCAGGGCCGTGGCGCGGGCGGTCGCGGACTCGCCGTCCGTGCGGGAGGCCATCGGCACGCCGGACCCGACGGCCGAACTCCAGCCCTACGCGCTCAGGGTCATGGCCGACACCGAGGTCGACTTCGTCACGATCATGAGTCCGCGGGGCATCCGCTGGACCCACCCCGACCAGGACCAGATCGGCAAGCACTTCCTCGGCAACACCGAGCGCGCGCTGAAGGGCGAGACCTTCACCGAGACCTACAAGGGCACCCTCGGCTACTCCGTCCGCGCGGTCACCCCGGTCGAGGACGACCGGGGGCGCGTCATCGGGCTGGTCAGCGCCGGGATACAGGTCGAGAAGATCAGCGAGCGGGCGCAGAGCCAGCTCACCGCCCTGCTCGTCGTGGCGGGCGGCGCGCTCGCGCTCGGGGCCGTCGGCACCTACGTCATCAACGCCCGGCTGCGCCGGCACACGCACGGCATGAACGCGGCCGAGCTGAGCCGGATGCACGACTATCACGAGGCCGCGCTGCACGCGGTGCGCGAGGGACTGCTGATGCTGGACGGGCAGTACCGTGTCGCGTTGATCAACGACGGCGGGCGGGAGTTGCTGGGGGTGTCCTCGCAGGACGAGGTGATCGGCAGGTCGGTGGCGGACCTCGGGCTGCCGGCGCCGCTGACGGGTGCGCTGCTCTCGTCCGAGCCACGGGTCGACGAGGTCCATCTGACGTCCACACGGGTCCTGGTCGTCAACACCTCCCCGGTCTCCGGCGGCGAGCAGCGCGGCACCGTGGTCACCCTGCGCGATGTGACCCAACTCCAGTCCCTGATGGGCGAGTTGGACTCCGAACGCGGCTTCACCCAGGCGCTGCGCTCGCAGGCCCACGAGGCGGCGAACCGGCTGCACACGGTCGTCTCGCTGATCGAACTGGGCCGCGCGGAACAGGCGGTGGACTTCGCGACCGCCGAACTGGAGCTGGCGCAGGCGCTGACCGACCAGGTGGTGGCGGCGGTCTCCGAGCCCGTCCTGGCCGCCCTCCTGCTGGGCAAGACCGCGCAGGCGAACGAGCGGGGTGTGGAGCTGGTCGTCTCCGAGGACAGCCGCCTGGACGACGGCCTGCTGCCGGAGAGCCTCCCGTCCCGGGACCTGGTCACCATCCTCGGCAACCTCATCGACAACGCGATGGACGCGGCACAGGGC
>NZ_RSAJ01000412.1 GCF_003933965.1 Streptomyces sp. RP5T | reverse complement strand
GGGCGCAGCTGACCGCCGTACTCGCCGCCCTCGCCGGGGACGATCCCCGGGGTGCCGTGCGGGCCTGGCGGGCGGACGCGCACCGGCATCCGAGTCCCAACGCCGGGCCCGTGGAAGCCTCGTTCGCGGGGGCGCTGGGGGTGCGGCTCGGCGGGACCCTCTCGTACGCGGGGCGGGTCGAGCACCGGCCGGTGCTGCACGGGGAAGGGCGCGCCGTCGCCCCGTACGACATCGAGCGCGCCGCGCGGCTGTCGCGGCGCGTCGGGCTGCTCGCGCTCGGCGTCGGTGTCGCCGCGCGGGCCTTGGTGAAGGGGCGCAGCGCATGAGTGGCGGAGGACTTCTCGTCGCCGGTACCACCTCCGACGCCGGCAAGAGCGTCGTCACGGCCGGGATCTGCCGGTGGCTGGTGCGGCAGGGGATGAAGGTCGCGCCGTTCAAGGCGCAGAACATGTCCCTCAACTCGTTCGTCACGCGCGAGGGCGCCGAGATCGGGCGGGCCCAGGCCATGCAGGCGCAGGCCTGCCGCGTCGAGCCGACCGCGCTCATGAACCCCGTGCTGCTCAAGCCCGGTGGCGAGCAGAGCAGTCAGGTCGTGCTGCTCGGCAGAGCGGTCGGTGAGCTGAGCGCCCGCGGATACCACGGCGGGCGGCAGCAGCGGCTCCTGGGGACCGTGCTCGACTGTCTCGCCGAGCTGCGGGGCACGTATGACGCGGTGATCTGTGAGGGAGCCGGGAGCCCGGCCGAGATCAACCTCCGGCGGACCGACATCGTCAACATGGGGATCGCCCGCAACGCCCAGCTGCCCGTGCTGGTCGTCGGGGACATCGACCGCGGCGGCGTCTTCGCCTCCTTCTTCGGGACCCTCGCGCTGCTCTCGGAGGAGGACCAGAGGCTGGTCGCTGGGTTCCTCGTCAACAAGTTCCGGGGGGATGTCTCGCTGCTGGAGCCGGGACTCGACATGCTCCACGGGCTCACCGGGCGGCACACCTACGGCGTGCTGCCCTTCCGGCACGGCCTCGGCATCGACGAGGAGGACGGACTCCGGGTCTCCTTGCGCGGGACGGTCCGGGAGTCCGCGGTGAGCCCTCCGGTGGGCGAGGACGTGCTGCGGGTCGCCGTCTGCGCGATCCCGCTGATGTCCAACTTCACGGACGTCGACGCCCTGGCCGCCGAACCGGGTGTCGTGGTGCGGTTCGTGGACCGGGCGGAGGAACTCGCCGACGCCGACCTCGTCGTCATCCCCGGGACCCGCGGGACGGTCCGCGCCCTGGAGTGGCTGCGCGAGCGGGGGCTCGCCGACGCCATCGGGCGCAGGGTCGCCGAGGGGCGGCCTGTCCTCGGCATCTGCGGCGGCTTCCAGATGCTCGGCGAGCACATCGAGGACGAGGTCGAGTCGCGGGCCGGCGCGGTCGACGGCCTCGGCGTGCTGCCCGTGCGGGTGCGGTTCGCGCGGGAGAAGACCCTGACCCGGCCGGTGGGCGAGGCCCTCGGCGAGCGGGTCGAGGGCTACGAGATCCATCACGGCGTCGCCGACATCCACGGAGGCCGTCCCTTCCTCGACGGCTGCCGCGTCGGCCAGACCTGGGGCACGCACTGGCACGGCTCGCTGGAGTCGGACGGCTTCAGGCGGGCCTTCCTGCGGGAGGTGGCGGCCGCCGCGGGCCGCCGCTTCGTGCCGGCCCCCGACACCTCGTTCGCCGGGCTGCGCGAGGAGCAGCTCGACCGGCTCGGCGACCTGATCGAACAGCACGCGGACACGGACGCGCTGTGGCGGCTCATCGAGTCCGGCGCGCCACAAGGACTGCCTTTCATTCCACCGGGAGCGCCCGCATGAGCACAGTGTTGTTGTTGTCGACCGCCGACACGGACCTGTTGGCGGCCCGGGCCGCCACGGACGCCGCGTACCGGATCGGGAACCCGACCCGGGTGGATGTCGAGGGCGAGCTGCCCGCGCTCCTCGACGGGGCGGACATCGCCGTCGTACGGCTGCTCGGCGGCAAGCGGGCCTGGGAGGGCGGGCTGGCCGCCCTGAAGGCGTCCGGGATCCCGACCGTCCTGCTCGGCGGGGAGAGCGTGCCGGACGCCGAGTTGATGGCCGAGTCGTCCGTACCGGCCGGCGTGGTGGCCGAGGCGCTCAAGTACCTCGTCGAGGGCGGCCCGGCGAACCTGGCGGAACTCGCCCGGTTCCTCTCCGACACCGTGCTGCTGACCGGTGAGGGGTTCGTCGAGCCGCACCGGATGCCGGAGTACGGCGTACACGGCTCCTACGCGCGGGAGAGCGGCCGCCCCACCGTCGGTGTGCTCTTCTACCGGGCCCACGAACTGAGCGGCAACACCGGCTTCGTGGACACCCTGTGCGAGGCGATCGAGGCGAAGGGTGCCAACGCCCTTCCCGTGTACTGCGGTTCGCTGCGCGGAGCCGACGCCGGGCTCTACGAGATCCTCGCGGGGGCCGACGCCCTCGTCGCCACCGTCCTCGCCGCCGGCGGCACCCACGCCTCGCAGGCCTCGGCCGGCGGTGACGAGGAGGCCTGGGACATCGGGGCGCTGGCCGACCTCGACGTGCCCGTGCTGCAAGGGCTCTGCCTGACGACGTCCAGGGCGGCCTGGGACGCGTCCGACGCGGCCCTGTCCCCCATGGACGCGGCCATGCAGGTCGCGATCCCGGAGTTCGACGGACGGCTCGTCACCGTGCCGTTCTCCTTCAAGGAGCAGGGGCCCGACGACGTACCGGTGTACGTGGCCGATCCGGAGCGGGCCGCGCGGGTCGCCGGGATCGCGGTGCGGCACGCGCAGCTGCGGCACAAGCCGAACGCCGAGAAGAAGCTCGCGCTGGTCTTCACCGCGTATCCGACCAAGCACTCCCGGGTCGGCAACGCGGTGGGCCTGGACACGCCCGCCTCGGCGGTACGGGTGCTGGACGCGCTCCGGGACGCCGGGTACTCGCTCACCGAATACCCCTCCGGCGGCGACGAGTTGATCCACCGGCTCATCGAGGCGGGCGGGCACGACGTCGAGTGGCTCACCGAGGACCAGCTGGCCTCCGCGCCGGCGCGGGTGCCGCTCGCCGACTACCGGGCGTGGTTCGACCGGCTCGACCCGCAGCTGCGGCAGGCCATGGTGGACGCGTGGGGTGAGCCGCCCGGCTCGCTGTACGTCGACGGGGACGACATCGTGCTCGCCTCCCTCCGGTTCGGGAACGTCGTCGTGATGATCCAGCCGCCGCGCGGCTTCGGGGAGAACCCGATCGCGATCTACCACGACCCGGACATGCCGCCCTCGCACCACTACATGGCCGCCTACCGGTGGCTGGACCACTCGTTCGGCGCCGACGCGGTCGTCCACATGGGCAAGCACGGCACGATGGAGTGGCTGCCGGGCAAGGGCCTCGGGCTGAGCGGGGGTTGTGCCCCGGACGCGGTGCTCGGGGAGCTGCCGCTGATCTACCCGTTCATCGTCAACGACCCCGGCGAGGGCACCCAGGCCAAGCGGCGCGGACACGCCACCGTCGTCGACCACCTGGTGCCGCCGATGGCACGGGCCGACACCTACGGCGACCTCGCCAAGCTGGAGCAGCTGCTCGACGAGTACGCGCTCGTCTCCGACCTGGACCCCGCCAAGGCCCCGGCCGTGCGCGCCCAGATCTGGACGCTGGTCAAGGCGGCCGAGCTCCACCACGACCTGCATGTCGACGAGCAGCCGGACGACGAGGCGTTCGACGAGTTCGTCATGCACATCGACGGCTATCTGTGCGAGATCAAGGACGTGCAGATCCGGGACGGGCTGCACATCCTCGGCGGCGGACCGGTCGACGAGGCGCGCGTGAACCTGGTGCTGGCCGTGCTGCGCGCCTCCCAGGTGTGGGGCGGACAGGCCAACGCGCTGCCGGGGCTGCGGGCCTGCTTCGCCGCCCATTTCGGGCTGGTGGAGAAGGAGTTGCTCGCCGAGCCGGGGGCCCCGGTGAAGGTGCCGGTGGAGCTGTCCGACCTC
The DNA here is from genome assembly GCF_003933965.1 of Streptomyces sp. RP5T. Lineage (GTDB taxonomy): Bacteria > Actinomycetota > Actinomycetes > Streptomycetales > Streptomycetaceae > Streptomyces. Next base: position 3,700 of record NZ_RSAJ01000412.1, on the reverse strand, counting down.
GTCGAGGGACCCTCCCGCACGGCCGCCGACGCGATCGACCTGCTGGAGCAGCTGTGCCGGCGGGTCGTGGAGGGCATGGAGGCCGTGTCCTGGGACGCGGCGGCCGTCCCGGGTCTCGTCCGTGACGTGCTCGGCACCGAACTGCCCGAGGCCGTCGCCGTGCTGGAGTTCGCCTGCACCGAGGTGGTCCCCCGCCTCGCCCGCACGACCGACGAGATCGGGCACATCCTCAAGGCCCTGGACGGCGGGTACGTGCCGGCCGGGCCCTCCGGCTCCCCGACGCGTGGACTCGTCAACGTCCTGCCGACCGGCCGGAACTTCTACTCCGTCGACCCCAAGGCCATTCCCTCCCGGCTCAGTTGGGAGGTCGGGCAGTCGCTCGCCGACTCGCTGGTGCAGCGGTACCTGACCGACACCGGCGAGTACCCGAAGTCCGTGGGGCTGACGGTCTGGGGCACGTCCGCGATGCGCACCCAGGGCGACGACATCGCCGAGATCCTGGCGCTGCTGGGCTGCCGGCCGGTGTGGGACGAGGCCTCGCGGCGGGTCACCGGCTTCGAGGTGATCGGCCTGGAGGAGCTCGGGCGGCCCCGCATCGACGTCACCGTCCGGATCTCCGGGTTCTTCCGGGACGCGTTCCCGCACGTGGTCGGGCTGATCGACGACGCCGTGCGCAGGGTGGCGGAGCTGGACGAGCCGGCCGACCGCAACTTCGTGAAGGCGCACGCCGACGAGGACACCGTCGAGCACGGTGACCGCAGGCGCGCGACCGCCCGGATCTTCGGGTCCAAGCCGGGGGCCTACGGCGCCGGGCTGCTGCCCCTGATCGACGCCCGCAACTGGCGCTCGGACGCCGATCTCGCCGAGGTGTACGCGGTGTGGGGCGGCTACGCCTACGGGCGCGGGCTCGACGGACGGGCGGCCCGCGGGGACATGGAGACAGCCTTCAAGCGGATCAACGTCGCCGCGAAGAACGTCGACACCCGCGAGCACGACCTGGTCGACGCCGACGACTACTTCCAGTACCACGGCGGCATGGTCGCCATGGTCCGCCACCTCACGGGCACCAACCCCGAGGCGTACGTGGGTGATTCGGCCACGCCCGACCAGGTGCGGACGCGGACGCTGGGCGAGGAGACCCACCGGGTCTTCCGGGCCCGGGTGGTCAACCCGCGCTGGATGGCGGCCATGCGGCGGCACGGCTACAAGGGCGCCTTCGAGATGGCGGCGACCGTCGACTACCTCTTCGGCTACGACGCCACGGCGGGCGTGGTCGACGACTGGATGTACGAGAAGCTCAGCGCGGAGTACGTCTTCGACGCGGAGAACCGGGACTTCATGAAGAAGTCCAACCCCTGGGCGCTGCGGGGCATCACGGAACGGCTCCTGGAGGCCGCCGACCGTGGACTGTGGGCCGAGCCGGACGCGGACACGCTGGAGCGACTGCGGGCCACGTACCTGGAGCTCGAGGGCGACTTGGAGGGTGACGAGAAGTGAGTACCCCGTTTCCGTTCACGGCCGTCGTCGGCCAGGACGACCTGCGGCTCGCGCTGCTGCTGAACGCCGTCTCACCGGCGGTCGGCGGAGTGCTGGTGCGCGGCGAGAAGGGCACCGCCAAGTCGACGGCGGTACGCGCGCTGTCGGCGCTGCTGCCCGAGGTCGCGGTCGTCCCCGGCTGCCGGTTCTCCTGCGACCCGGCGGCTCCCGACCCCTCGTGCCCGGACGGCCCCCATGAACCGGGGCAGGGCACCTCGCGGGCGTCCCGCATGGTCGAACTCCCCGTCGGCGCCTCCGAGGACCGGCTGGTCGGCGCCCTCGACATCGAGCGGGCGCTCGCGGAGGGCGTGAAGGCCTTCGAGCCGGGGCTGCTGGCCGACGCCCACCGGGGCATCCTCTACGTCGACGAGGTCAACCTCCTCCACGACCACCTCGTCGACCTGCTGCTGGACGCGGCCGCGATGGGGGCCTCGTACGTCGAGCGCGAGGGCGTCTCGGTACGGCACGCCTCCAAGTTCCTGCTGGTCGGCACCATGAACCCGGAAGAGGGCGAACTGCGGCCGCAGTTGCTCGACCGGTTCGGGCTGACCGTCGAGGTCGCGGCCTCGCGGGAGCCGGACCAGCGGGTGGAGGTCGTACGGCGCAGGCTCGCCTACGACGACGATCCGGCCGGCTTCGCCGCCCGTTGGGAGCACGAGGAGGCGGCCGTACGGCAACGGATCGTCGCCGCGCGGGAGTTGCTGCCGTCGGTGCGGCTGGGCGACGGGGCGCTGCGGCAGATCGCGGCGACCTGTGCCGCGTTCGAGGTGGACGGCATGCGGGCCGACATCGTGATGGCGCGCACGGCGACCGCGCTGGCCGCGTGGGCCGGGCGGACCGATGTGCTCGCGGAGGACGTGCGGCAGGCCGCGCTGCTGGCGCTGCCGCACCGCAGGCGCCGTAATCCCTTCGACGCGCCGGGACTCGACGAGGACAAGCTCGACGAGACGCTGGAGGAGTTCGGCGGGGAGGGCGACGAGGAACCCGACCCGGACGGGCCCGGTGGGGGTGGCGGGCAGCCGCCGTCCGGGCCACCGGACGACGGGCCCCGGGCCGACGGGGATTCCGGTGCGCGGCCGGAGGCGGGGGACGGTGGCGAGCCGCAGGCGTCCAGTGCCGGTGCCGGGGAGCAGTCCGCCGCACGGGCCTCCGAGCCCTTCCGCACCAAGGTGCTCAGCGTGCCCGGGCTCGGGGACGGCGTGGCGGGGCGGCGGTCCCGTGCGCGGACCGAGCACGGGCGGACGACCGGTGCCCGGCGGCCCCGAGGGGCGTTGACCAAGCTGCACCTGGCGGCCACCGTGCAGGCGGCCGCACCCCATCAGCGGGCGCGGGGTCGGTCGGGGCGCGGGCTCGTGGTCCGGCGCGACGATCTGCGGCAGGCGACGCGTGAGGGGCGCGAGGGAAACCTCGTGCTGTTCGTCGTGGACGCCTCCGGGTCGATGGCGGCGCGGCAGCGGATGAGCGCGGTGAAGGGGGCCGTGCTGTCGCTGCTCCTCGACGCGTATCAGCGGCGGGACAAGGTGGGCCTGGTGACGTTCCGGGGGTCTGCCGCGGAGGTCGCGTTGCCGCCCACCTCGTCGGTGGACGCCGCGGCCGCTCGGCTGGAGACGCTGCCGACCGGTGGGCGCACCCCGCTCGCGGCCGGCCTGCTGCGGGCGCACGAGGTGCTGCGGGTGGAGCGGCTGCGGGATCCTGCGCGGCGCCCGCTGGTCGTGCTGGTGACGGACGGCCGGGCCACCGGTGGGCCCGAGCCGGTCGCCCTCGCGGGGCGGGCGGCCCGGCTGTTCGCCGCGGAGGGCGTCGCCTCGGTCGTCGTGGACTGCGAGTCCGGGCCCGTGCGGCTGGGGCTGGCCGGACAGCTCGCCGGTGAACTGGGCGGTACCGCGGTGACGCTGGACGAGTTGCGGGCCGACTCGATCGCCGGGCTGGTCAAGGACGTACAGAGGAGGGCCGCGTAGTGCCGCAGGGACAGCCGAGTGTGGTGCCGGACGACGGACTGACGACCCGTCAGCGGCGGAACCGGCCGCTGGTCGTCGTGCACACCGGGATCGGGAAGGGGAAGTCCACCGCGGCTTTCGGGCTCGCGCTGCGGGCCTGGAACCAGGGGTGGCCCATCGGGGTGTTCCAGTTCGTCAAGTCGGCGAAGTGGAAGGTCGGCGAGGAG
>NZ_RSAJ01000411.1 GCF_003933965.1 Streptomyces sp. RP5T | reverse complement strand
GACGACATCTCCGTCACCGGCCTGGACGATCTCGCCCTCGCCACCGCCATCGACCCCGAGCTCACGACCGTACGACTGGACGCCGAGCTCTTCGGCGAACGCGGCATGCAAGCCCTCCTGGCCGTCCTGGAAGGCCGTACGCCCGACGCGGGGGACATTCCCGTCGAACTGGTCGTACGAGGCTCCACAGCACCCCCCAGCACCCCCTGAAACGCCCTGTGCCCCGGCCGGAGGATCGGCCGGGGCACAGAAAAGGGTGAGGATCGGTAAGGATCGGGCAGGACGGACCGGCTACTCCTCCTCGGAGCGCTCGGAACCCTCCCCCTCGTCCGAACTCTCCGCCTCGGTGGACGCACCGCCGGCCTCCAGCAGCCGACCCAGCTGCCGCCCCACGATGCGCTTGAACTTGCGCTTCTGCGGACGTGTACGGTCCAGCACCGCGACCTCCAGCCGCTCCGCGGGAATCTCCCGCTCACTGCCGTTCGTGTCACGCGACAACGCCTGCACCGCCAGCTTCAGCGCCTCCGCCAGGCTCATACCGTCCTGATGACGCTGATCCAGATAGCTGCTGATCTGCTCCGCGTTGCCACCCACCGCCACCGAGCCGTGCTCGTCCACGATGGAACCGTCGTGCGGCAACCGGTAGATCTGGTCCCCGTCCGGCGTCTCACCCACCTCGGCCACGACCAGCTCCACCTCGTACGGCTTCTCACCGGCCGAGGAGAAGATCGTGCCCAGCGTCTGGGCGTAGACGTTGGCAAGACCGCGGGCGGTCACGTCGTCACGGTCATAGGTGTAACCACGCAGGTCGGCGTAGCGCACGCCACCGATCCGCAGGTTCTCGTACTCGTTGTACTTGCCGGCGGCCGCGAAGCCGATCCGGTCGTAGATCTCGCTGAACTTGTGCAGCGCGCGGGACGGATTCTCGCCTACGAACACGATGCCGTCGGCATACTGCAGCACGACCAGGCTGCGACCACGGGCGATGCCCTTGCGGGCGTACTCCGCCCGGTCGGCCATCGCCTGCTGGGGAGAAACATAGAACGGCGTCGACACCGGTTATCCGTCCCTTTCTGTGGAAGTCACTGCGATCACCTCGAACAAGACGGTGGCGCCTACAGCAGCGCGGCCCGCGGGCCGTCGGGCTGCTCCAGCCGCCGCTCCAGGATCGAACGGGCGATCTCGGAGGACTCCTCGTCGGTGAGCCGACGGAAGCCGTCCTCGGTGATCACGGTGACAATCGGGTAGATCCGGCGGGCGACATCGGGACCACCGGTCGCCGAGTCGTCGTCGGCCGCGTCGTACAGGGCCTGCACCACGAGAGTGGTGGCCTGCTCCTCGGTCAGGTCGCCCCGGAAGAGCTTCTTCATGGCCCCGCGCGCGAAGATCGAGCCGGAACCGGTGGCGGCGAAGTTGTGCTCCTCGGAACGGCCGCCGGTGACGTCGTAGGAGAAGATCCGCCCCTTCTCCCGGTCCACGTCGTACCCCGCGAACAGTGGCACCACGGCCAGCCCCTGCATCGCCATGCCCAGGTTGGAACGGATCATCGTGGACAGCCGGTTCGCCTTGCCCTCCAGCGACAGCTGGGCGCCCTCGACCTTCTCGAAGTGCTCCAGCTCCAGCTGGAACAGCTTCACCATCTCCACGGCGAGGCCGGCGGTGCCGGCGATCCCGACGGCCGAGTACTCGTCGGCCGGGAACACCTTCTCGATGTCCCGCTGGGCGATGACGTTCCCCATGGTCGCCCGGCGGTCACCGGCGAGCACGACACCCCCGGGGAACGTGACGGCGACGATGGTCGTCCCATGCGGCGCCTCGATCACGCCCTGCGTGGGCGGCAGTTGCCGGTTCCCCGGCAGCATCTCCGGCTGATGCTCGGACAGGAAGTCCATGAAGGACGACGACCCAGGCGTCAGGAAGGCAGCTGGTAGACGCCCGGTGCTACGAGTGTTGGCTTCCACGCGTTTCCTTCCAGGTAATCGGCAGCTCGGTTCATCGCTTCGGGGTTCTCCCCCAACAGGCCGAGGCCGGAATTGCAGTTGAAGCACAGTACGCCACGGACCCTACCCGTCTTGTGGCAGTGATCCACATGAACGGCGGGAGCCGTCAGACAGATCGCACAGAGCCCCATTTGAGAGGCGACCATCTCGTCACGCTGGGCTTCGGTGATGCCGTACTTGCGCATCAAGTAACTGGCCCTGTTCCGCACGGCACGGCATGCCCGGCAGTAGCTGGCCCAGCCGTCGGAGGAGGACTTGTTCCGTTCCCACTCGCCGTGAGGCTTCACGTCGCCGCACTGCGGACAACGCTTGTGCCCTGCTGGGACAGAGACCCTCTCCCTGACCTTCTTGCCTTTGGCCTCCTGGCGCTGCCGGTAGTACTCAGCGGAGCACTCCCGGCAGTACGCCTGGAGACCGTCAGCCATCGCCTTATTGCCTCGCGAACGCAGTCGTCGGCAAATACTGCTTGCACCTGGAACAGCGTCGCGACGCGGATCCTTCGACCACTCGACCGCGCCCCCAATTTCACCTTCGATGCAAAGGTGAAATCACTCGCCACCCTTCTGAACGAAGGACCTCACGAAGTCCTCGGCATTTTCCTCGAGTACGTCGTCGATCTCGTCCAGGACGGAATCCACGTCGTCGCTCAGCTTCTCCTGGCGCTCCTTGAGGTCCTCGGAGCCCTGCGCCTCCGCAGTCTGCTCCTCGACCTCCTCGGTGTTGCGGGTGGCCTTCTGCTGTCCGCCGCCGGTGTCCTTGGTCGCCATAACCCCTCACCCCGCTCGGTTCGACGTTCTTGATCAGACCCTACAAGCAGGGTCTGACATCGGCCCCGCAGTTGCTACAACGTACGGGGGCCATCTCGATGATTCCCTCTGGCCGGGTTTTCCACCCTGCGGCGCGCCCCGGCCCGGGTATCCGTTCAGTTGCCCGACAAGACCCTGACCAGGTCTTCTGCCGTCCGGCAGCGGTCCAGGAGCTCCTTGACGTGATTTCGCGTTCCGCGAAGCGGTTCGAGGGTTGGGACCCGCTGGAGCGAGTCCCGGCCCGGGAGGTCGAAGATCACCGAGTCCCAGGAGGCCGCGGCGACGTCGTCGGCATACTGCTCCAGGCAGCGGCCTCGGAAGTACGCGCGGGTATCCTCCGGGGGCTTGGTACGGGCCCGCTCGACCTCGCTCTCGTCGAGGAGACGCTTGATGCGGCCGCGGGCCGCGAGGCGGTTGTAGAGGCCCTTGTCGGCCCGTACGTCGGCGTACTGGAGGTCCAGGAGGTGCAGCTTGGCCGCGTCCCAGTCGAGGCCGTCACGGCGCCGGTAGCCCTCCATGAGCTCCCGCTTGGCGACCCAGTCGAGCTCTCCGGCGAGGCTCATGGGGTCGTGCTCCAGGCGGTTGAGGGTGTCCTCCCAGCGGGCCAGGACGTCCTTGGTCTGGTCGTCCGCGTCGGCGCCGTAGCGTTCCTCGACGTACTTGCGGGCCAGTTCGTAGTACTCCATCTGGAGCTGGACCGCGGTGAGTGTGCGGCCGCTGCGGAGGGTGACCAGGCGCTGGAGCGTCGGGTCGTGGGAGACCTGGTGGAGGGTGCGGACCGGCTGGTCGACGGCCAGGTCGACGGCGATGAAGCCGTCCTCGATCATCGACAGGACGAGGGCCGTGGTGCCGAGCTTGAGGTAGGTGGAGATCTCCGAGAGGTTGGCGTCGCCGATGATCACGTGGAGGCGGCGGTACTTCTCGGCGTCGGCGTGGGGTTCGTCGCGGGTGTTGATGATCGGGCGCTTGAGGGTGGTCTCCAGGCCGACCTCGACCTCGAAGTAGTCGGCGCGCTGGCTGAGCTGGAAGCCGTGTTCGTGGCCGTCCTGGCCGATGCCGACGCGGCCGGCGCCGGTGACGACCTGGCGGGAGACGAAGAAGGGCGTGAGGTGGCGCACGATGTCCGAGAAGGGGGTTTCCCGCTTCATCAGGTAGTTCTCGTGCGTGCCGTAGGAGGCGCCCTTGTTGTCGGTGTTGTTCTTGTAGAGGTGGATGGGCTGGGCGCCGGGCAGCTGGGCCGCGCGTTCGGCGGCCTCGGCCATGATCCGCTCGCCGGCCTTGTCCCAGAGGACGGCGTCGCGGGGGTTGGTGACCTCGGGGGCGCTGTATTCGGGGTGTGCGTGGTCGACGTAGAGCCGTGCGCCGTTGGTGAGGATGACGTTGGCGAGGCCGATGTCCTCGTCGGTGAGCTGGCTGGAGTCGGCGGCATCGCGGGCGAGGTCGAAGCCCCGCGCGTCCCGCAGCGGATTCTCCTCCTCGAAGTCCCAGCGGGCCCGGCGGGCCCGGTGCATCGCCGCCGCGTAGGCGTTGACGATCTGGGATGAGGTGAGCATGGCATTGGCGTTGGGGTGGCCGGGGACGGAGATCCCGTACTCCGTCTCGATGCCCATTACTCGCCGTACGGTCATGCGGCCCTCCTTGCCCGGCGGCGCCCTCGGTCGGGGGCGGCGCTCAAGTACCGCTGGCGCTCCGGTGCGTGTGCGGTGCCCGTCCCCGCACTGCGCGACTCGGCGGTACCGAAGAGCCTAGAACGGCTCCGCGCTGGTGGGGAGATCATTTGCGTCATTGCCTTGCTCGCGTTCGGTCCGGTTGGTTGCCTGAAAAACAGTCGGCTGCGGGTACCCCGGTGAGGGCACCCGCAGCCGCCCTGTGTTTACAGGTACTGACCGGTGTTCGCCACCGTGTCGATGGAGCGTCCGGTGTCGGCGCCCTGCTTTCCGGTGATGAGGGTGCGGATGTAGACGATCCGCTCGCCCTTCTTGCCGGAGATGCGGGCCCAGTCGTCCGGGTTGGTGGTGTTGGGCAGGTCCTCGTTCTCCTTGAACTCGTCCACGCAGGCCTGGAGGAGGTGGGAGACGCGCAGACCCTTCTGGTTGTGGTCGAGGAAGTCCTTGATCGCCATCTTCTTGGCGCGGCCGACGATGTTCTCGATCATGGCGCCGGAGTTGAAGTCCTTGAAGTAGAGGACTTCCTTGTCTCCGTTGGCGTAGGTGACTTCCAGGAAGCGGTTTTCCTCGGATTCGGCGTACATGTGTTCCACGGCCGTCTGGATCATGCTCTGGACGGTCGTGGCCTTGCTGCCGCCGTGCTCGCCGAGGTCGTCGGAGTGCAGGGGGAGGCGCTCGGTGAGGTACTTGCCGAAGATGTCCTTGGCGGCCTCGGCGTCGGGACGCTCGATCTTGATCTTCACGTCGAGGCGGCCGGGGCGCAGGATGGCGGGGTCGATCATGTCCTCGCGGTTGGAGGCACCGATCACGACCACGTTCTGCAGGCCTTCGACGCCGTCGATCTCGGCGAGGAGCTGCGGGACGATGGTGTTCTCGACGTCGGAGCTGACGCCGGAGCCGCGGGTGCGGAAGAGGGATTCCATCTCGTCGAAGAAGACGATGACGGGGGTGCCCTCGCTGGCCTTCTCGCGAGCACGCTGGAAGACGAGGCGGATCTGCCGCTCGGTCTCGCCGACGTACTTGTTGAGGAGCTCGGGGCCCTTGATGTTGAGGAAGAAGCTCTTGCCGGTGGCCTGGCCGGTGACTTCGGCGACCTTCTTGGCCAGCGAGTTGGCGACGGCCTTGGCGATGAGCGTCTTTCCGCATCCGGGGGGCCCGTAGAGCAGGACGCCCTTGGGCGGGCGCAGTTCGTGCTCCTTGAACAGGTCCGGGTAGAGGTACGGGAGCTCGACGGCGTCCCGGATGGCCTCGATCTGGCCGCCGAGTCCGCCGATCTGCTCGTAGCCGATGTCGGGGACCTCTTCGAGGACGAGTTCCTCGACCTCGCTCTTGGGGACGATCTCGTAGACGTAGCCGGATCGGGGTTCGAGCAGCAGGGCGTCGCCGGGGCGGATGGTGACGTCCAGCAGCGGCTCGGCGAGCCGTACCACCCGTTCCTCGTCGGTGTGCCCGAGCACCAGGGCGCGTTCGCCGTCCTCGAGGATCTCCTTGAGGGTGACGATGTCCCCGACGCGCTCGAACTCCATGGCTTCGACCACGTTGAGCGCTTCGTTGAGCATCACTTCCTGGCCGCGCCGAAGCTCTTCGAGTTCGACGCTGGGGCTGACGTTCACCCGCAGTTTGCGGCCGCCGGTGAAGATGTCGGCGGTGCCGTCCTCGTTCGCTTCGAGGAAGACGCCGAAGCCGGCCGGGGGCTGTGCGAGCCGGTCGACCTCTTCCTTGAGGGCCACGATCTGGTCGCGGGCCTCACGGAGCGTGTTGGCGAGTCGCTCGTTCTGGGCGGACACGCCGGCCAGGTTGGTCTGCAGCTCGACGATCCGCTCTTCGAGAATCCTCGTGTGTCGCGGAGAGTCGGCGAGCTTGCGTCGCAGGACGGCGATCTCCTGCTCAAGGTAGGCAATCTGCCCGGACGGGTCGTCGGACCCTCGTCCCGGGCGGATGCCGCGGTTCATGTCGTCGTCGTGGGCTGCCACGGTCCTCACCTCCTCCAAGGGGAGCTGGACGCTTCCAGACCCTACCTGGGTGGGTGTCGATTGAAACCCCTAGATCACAAAGACTGTCGAGGTGTGTCCGATCTTCACCCTTGCGCTCTCCCTCACGCCAGGGGAATACCCACCGAACAAGATTGGAAAGCTGCCGAAGGTAGGGTCGAAGTGTTCAACACCCGTCAGAGCTGGCCGGATTCCCGTTCGGCTCGACGCATAAACGGCAGGAGAGATGAGAGTGCAGCAGGAGGTCGGGGCCGGCGGCGAGACCCTGGAGGTCTGGATCGATCAGGACCTCTGTACCGGTGACGGCATCTGCGCGCAGTACGCGCCGGAGGTGTTCGAGCTGGACATCGACGGTCTGGCCTACGTGAAGGGCTCGGACGACGAGCTCCTCCAGGACAAGGGCGCCACAACGCCCGTACCGCTGCCGCTTCTCACCGATGTGGTCGACTCGGCGAAGGAATGTCCGGGTGAGTGCATTCACGTACGTCGAGTTTCGGACAGGGTCGAGATCTACGGACCGGACGCAGAGTGACCGGAAAGCCACCCTGCGTGACCGCTGTCTGTTTTCTCACAGATGTGATCGGTCCGGTCAGACGGTGTGCGTGCCCGCGGGGGTGGAGCGGACGAACGCGCCGTCCTTCCACTGCCACTTCGCCTGGTCCTTCATGTCCGGGCAGCAACTGGGTACGTCGGACGTCGAGTAGCCGAGCAGGGTCGCGAGGACGGCGCCGTCGCTCAGTGTGAAGTCGGTGACGGTGTTGCGGGTCTTGGGGCTCAGCAGGGTGGCGACGACCCGGGGTTCGCCGGTGTCCTTCGCGTGTGTGATGACGTAGACGGCGTCGGGCGGGGTGCCCATGGGGGCGTCGCAGTGCACCACGACGACTGTTTCCGGCCGTCCGTCGCCGTCGAGGTCTCCGGAGACCCGCTTCTGCACCTTCGCCTTGACCGGGCCGCAGTCGAGCGGGAAGTGGACGCCGGCGGGATCGGGCGCCGTGGTGACCACCGGGGCCGGTCTGGCCCCGGGGCCGGCCGCCTGGGCCGCCGTCGCGGGGTTGGGCTGCAGGACCGAGGAGAGGGCCACGACTCCCGCCACGGCGGTGGCGGTGGCGACCCAGTGGATCGGGCGGGTGTGCGTGTGTGCCAGTTCCGGGACGGCGGATTGCTGCACTAGGAGCGTCTCCTGTGAGGGCTGTGCCGGTGGGGGGTGGCCAGCATGGTGCCACACGTCACAGATCGGGGG
>NZ_RSAJ01000410.1 GCF_003933965.1 Streptomyces sp. RP5T | reverse complement strand
GTCTCGGGGCGGGCGGGCGTGCGCGCGTATCCGCACCCCACCACCTTCCTTCGGCGTGGGCAGCCCTCGACAGGGCCGTTCGGGCCACCGGGCGCGGCCGGGAGCCCCTATCGGGTGGGCACCACGACCACGGGGCAGTGGGACCGGTGCAGCAGGGTGTGGCCGATGGGGCCGAGCCGGGGCTCGGTGCCGTGTCCGTGCCGGTGCGCCCCGACGACCACGAGGGCGGCCTCGCGGGTCGCCTCCAGCATGGCCTGTGCCGGGTCGGTGCGGACCGTGAGGCTCTCCACGCCGATCCCGTCGTACCGCCGGCGCAGTTCGGCCACGTCGAAATGCGGCACGGCCTGCTCCTGCCCGGGGTTGGCCCCGGTGACCGGCGACGGCAGCTCGGGGGTGGTGTGCCGGTGGGTCCAGGCGTGCAGCACCCTGAGCCGGACCCCGCGCCGCTCCGCCTCCTGGAAGGCGTAGGCCGCCGCGTCGGCGTCGCTGTCGCTCTCCAGGCCGAGCAGCACCTCACGCCCGCCGTCGCACCGGTGGTCCCCGCGGACGACCAGCAGCGGACCGTGGGTGTGGGCGGCGAGCCGCAGGCTCACCGAGCCGAACAGCGCGCCGGTGAGCCGCCCGAGTCCGCGGGTGCCGACGACGGTGAGGTCCGCGCCCTCGCTCTCGCGGGTCAGCGCCCGCGCCGCGCCGCCCTCGGCGAAGGCGGTGGTGCACGGCAGCTCCGGGTACCGCTCGTGGATCCGTGCCTCGGCCGAGGCCAGCACCGGCTGCGCCTCGTCCCGGTCGGGCACCGCGTAGACGATGTGCAGGGCGGCCCCTCGCCGTACGGCCTCCTCGGCCGCCCAGTCCAGTGCCCGTACGGCGATCAGTGAGCCGTCCACTCCGACGACCACACGTCGAGTCATGTCCTTGTCCCCTTCTGTGCTCGTCGTCGCCACGGTGCCGTCCGGCCGGGGTGCGCGGGGCCGCGCCGGTCCGGTGTCAGGCGGGCAGCCGGGTGCCGTAGAGCGTGCGGCCGCCGGTGAGTTGACGGCCTGTGATGAGTTCGGGCTCGATCCGCACGAAGACCTCCTCGGGCGAGGGCGCCCAGGAGCGCGGTCCGACCCGGCACAGGCGCGCGTGCTCGGCGGGGTCGGTGATCACTTCGGCGCGGCCGGTGACGACGACGCTCCAGCCGGACCGCGCGACCGCGTCGACCTCGTCCGTCTCGAAGGCGACCACCACGCCGTCGACCGCGCGCACCAGCTCCGAGGACGCCGCCGTCCGCAGCAGGACCCCGCCCCCGTCGTCCAGGCAGAAGTTCACGGGCAGCACGGCGGGCAGGGCGTGACGCGTGTGGACGATGCGGCCGACCGGGATCCCCGCCATCAGGCGCAGGCACTCCTGCCGGTTCAGTTCACGGAATCCGTCATCGGGATACATGGGCCGGTCCAACCTTCGCCGTCTGCTGCTTCGTGCACTCAACCCTGCGCCCGCTGCGGACGGACCGTGAGGGGCCATGGGTCCCGGCTCCGGGACAGGACGGCCCTGACGCCGGGACCGATGGTCTACCGGCCCCGGGACTCGGAGTGCCGGATGGAGCGGCCGGTGATCTCGAACGGGTCGACGCACACCCACAGGTCGCGTCGGCCGCCCGCCCAGGGCTCGCTGTGCGCACGCTCACTCAGCCGGCGGATCGTCTCGGGACGTGTCACGCGCCGGGCACGGCCGCGCACCAGCACACTCCAGCCCTCCCGCTGCACCTCGTCGATGTGGTCGACCTCGAAGGCGACCCGCTTGCCGAGAAGCTGGGACGTGAGGGAGCCGTGGGCGGTCCTGAAGGCGATGGAGCCGTCGATGACGCTGTAGTTGACGGGGAGGATGCTGACCCCCTCGGTGGTGACCACGCCGAGTCTGCCCACGCCGTGGGTGGACAGCAGCCGTCGGCACTCCTCGACGCCGAGCGTCTCGGACTGCGCGCCTGCGGCTGCCGTCCCCCGGCCGGGCGGCACCTCGATGTCACAGCCGGTGAGGGCCGTCACGCCGGTGGCCAGGGCGTCCGCCAACCGCACCAGGGTGCTGATGCCGGGCGCGGCGGCAGGGCTCTCCTCCAGGTAGCGCAGGTAGCCGGGTGCCATGCCCGCCCGGTCCGCCACCTCCCGCCGCGTCAGGCCGAGTTCCCCGCGTCGGTGCAGAAGGCGGCGGCCCAGGTCCCCCGGCCCGGCGCCGGCGGTCGAATGGCCGGACGTGGGTGACGTGTGTGCGGGCATGGTGCTCGCCTCCAGGTTCACGGGGTCGCGGGAACGGCGAGGGTGTCGTGGCGCGGCTCGCCCAGCACGACCTTGAGCGCTCCGGTCTCGGACGCCCGGCCGAAGACGTCGTACGCCTCCTCCATGCGGTCCAGCGGGAAGGTGTGGGTGACCAGCGACGAGGTGGGCAGCCGTCCTGCGGCCGCCAACCGCAGCAGGGTGGGCGTGGACGAGGTGTCGACCAGCCCGGTCGTCAGGGTCACGTTCTTGATCCACAGGTCTTCGAGGTGCAGCGTGGCGGGCTTGCCGTGCACTCCGACGTTCGCGACACGGCCGCCGGGGCGCACCATCCGGGTGCTCAGTTCGAAGCTCTCGGGCACGCCCACGGCCTCGATGACCACGTCGGCTCCCAGGCCCTCGGTGAGGTCCGCGACGAGTTGCCCGGGATCCTCCCGCACGGCCACGACCGCGTCGGCGCCGAGCCGCTTGGCGGCGTCCAGCCGGGAGTCGGCCAGGTCCACGGCGATGATCCGCTCCGGTGTGTACAGCTGTGCCGTGCGGATCGCGGCCAGACCGACGGGACCCGCGCCGACGACGGCGACGGTGTCCCCGGGCCGTACGCAACCGTTGAGGACGCCCACCTCGTAGGCGGTCGGGTAGATGTCGGCGAACAGGACGGCGTCCTGTGCGCTCAGCCCGGCGGGCAGCGGGTGCACGGACAGGTCCGCGAAGGGCACCCGCACGTACTCGGCCTGCGTGCCGTGGACGCGGTGGCCCAGGATCCAGCCCCCGCCGCCCAGGCACTGGCCGTACATGGCCTGCCGGCAGAAGCGGCAGCGGCCGCAGGCGGTGATGCAGGAGACCAGGACCTCGTCACCCGGCCGGACCGTGCGCACGTCGCTGCCGGTCTCGACGATCTCGCCGACCGCCTCGTGGCCCAGGATCGTGCCGGGCTGCACCTCGGGCACGTCGCCCTTGAGGATGTGGAGGTCCGTCCCACAGATGGTGACGGCCTTGACCCGGACGACGGCGTCGGTGGGGTCCTGGATCACCGGGTCCGGGACGTCCTGCCAGGCGGACTGTCCGGGACCGTGGAAAACGAGACCCTTCATGACCGTTCCTCCTTCACTGCGGTGCTGTGCCCTACGGGTCCAGCGTGAGCCGGGTGGCCGACATCCGCATGGGCCGACCGGACCCCACCGCACTGCAGGACGGCACTGTCCCGGCGCGGCGTCGTCAGGGGCTGTCGTTCCGCGTGTCGGTCAGCTTCCGCGGGGACCGGCGCGGTGTGGCGGGGCCTTCCGGGCCGTAGCCGAGACGGATCAGCATCTGGGCGTGCCCGGTGTGGTCGGGCTCGGGGCTGAGGTCGCGCCGCAGGTCGGGCCACTCCATCGGCTGGTGCAGCAGGGAGGCGCGCAGGCCGTGGGCCGTGGCCACCAGCAGCACGTGTTCGAGGGCCTGGCCCGCCCGCAGCCAGTCGGCGCGCCGGTCGTGGAGGGTCGTGAGCAGGGCGATGACCGGGCTGGTCTCGAAGTCCTGGGCGGGCAGGCGTTCGGGGTGCCGCAGGGCGGTGAAGTCCCGCATCGGGATGCGTTCGCGCGCGTCCTGCGGGCCGAGCACGCTGTCCGGGAGACCGACGTCGGCGGAGTCGTCCTCGGCGGGGTGCAGCCAGCGGCGGCTCTCCGCGCCCCGGTCGGCGTCGACGCGGTTGCGGTGCTCCGCCTCGGTGGTCACGCGCAGCAGGCGCGCGGTCTCCACGGGGCCGGGAAAGGCGAGCAGGGCGCCTTCCGTGTGCGCGGCCTCGGCGAGTTCGGCCCGGGCGGTCGGGGACACCGGACGGCCGGAGAAGGGCATCCGGCTGCTGTGCCGGCGCCAGATCGCCGGGTACAGGTCCGCGCGGTGCTCGACCGCCTTGCGGTGGGCGGGTGCCGTCAGCCGCACCGTGGCCAGCAGGCCGGGGTCGTCGGGGCTGGGCAGCAGGCGGACCACGGGCGACCAGCCGAAGTGGACGGCGGCGACGCGGAGGTTGAAGACGGCCGCTCCCACCGACACGTGCAGGGCACGACCGACGGGGTCCGCGTGCCGCAGCCCGCGCTCCGGGGCGGCGCGCACCTCCAGAGTGACGGTGGCGGGGTCCAGCCGGTAGCGCCACGGCTGGGTGTTGTAGAACGAAGGGGCGGCCACGGCGGCCGACAGACAGGTTTCCAGGGTCGCGGCGTCGAGAGACGCGGTGCTCATGATGCCCACCTCCCGCTCGGGTGCCGGACGATTGCGTGTGCCATCGAGCGTGGGGCCTCGGCGCGGGCGGGGAGAGGGGCCGACCCGCCCTCGTCGCCGGCCGACCGGGGTACCCCGGTCGGCCCGGGGCGCCCGCTCGGGAGGGTCACCGGGGCAGCAGTTCCTCGGCGGGCCCGGTCCGTTCCGTGCCCACCCGCAGGCGGACCGCCTCGACGGCTTCCCACTGCTCGGTGCCGAGCGTGGCCAGGGCGGCGGGGAAGACCCCGTCCTGCTCCTTGAGGATGTGCTCGCGCAGCAGGCCCAGCGTCTCGATCAGGCGGTCCGGCCAGGAGGCGTCGGCCAGGAACGGTCCGTCCGCCTCGGCGAGCACGGCCTCGACCCGGCGGTGCTCGTCCTCCAGCGCGGCGATCTTCTCGGGGAACTCCTCGGCCAGGGCCGGGAACAGGCCCTCCTCCTCGACCCGGGTGTGCGGTCGGAGCACGGCCGTGATCTCCCGGGCCAGCTCCGCCATCCGGGTGACCGCGCGGTCCCGGTGGGCGGCGCGCACCCGGCTGATGAGGGTGACGACCCGTTCGTGCTCCATGGTCAGCTCGTCGATGGTTTCCAGTGCCTGGCAGCCGCAGTACTCGCACATGTCGGTGTCCGCGCCTTTCAGTCGGTGAGGGCCGCGGGGGCGCGGCGGTCGAGGGCGTGGCGGACGCCGGTGCCGGTGAACAGGAGGGCCGCCGCCGCCACCGCGGCGAGCAGGACCAGGCCCAGCGCGTAGGAGTCGTAGGCGCCGTAGACCGAGCCCATCACCAGGGGCGGTACGAAGCCGCCCAGGCCGCCCGCGGCGCCGACGACTCCGGTGACCGAGCCGGTCCGGTCGGGCGGGGCGAGCAGGGCCACGTAGGCGAAGGTCGCTCCGCTGCCGGCGCCGAGCGCCGCGGCCATGGCGAGGAACGCGACGGTGCCGAGCGGGGCCAGGGGTGGGGTGAAGGACTGCGCCAGCGCGCCCGCGACGACCACGGCGAGTGCCCCGGCCAGGACGCGGACCGGGCCGATCCGGTCCGAGAGCCAGCCGCCGACCGGCCGCATGACCACCGCGAGGAGCACGAAGCCGGCCATGCGGTCGGCGGCGTCCGTCTGGGTGAGGCCGTAGCCGGTCTTGAGATAGGTCGGCAGGTAGACGGAGAAGGCGACGTAGCCGCCGAAGGCGACCGCGTACAGGGCGGACGCCTGCCAGGTGATGCCGAGGCCGGCGGTGGCGGCCAGCCGGCGGGCCAGCGGCTCGGTGGGCACCGTGCGGCCGGGCGCGTCCCGCAGGACCAGCGCCGCCAGGACGGCGTACCCGGCCAGGACGAGGGCCGTGAGGAGGAACGGGGTGGAGGTGCCGTTCGCGTTCACCAGCTTGACCGTCGTCAGGGCGCTGATCGCGGTGCCGCCCATGCCCATGCCGAAGATCCCGATCGCGAGGCCGCGCCGCGCGGGCGGGAACCACGCGCTGACGAAGGGCACCCCGACGGCGAACGCGGTGCCGCCGATGCCGAGGAAGAACCCGCCGGCCAGCAGAGCGGCGAGGGAGGAGTGCCCGGCCAGGCCCAGGTAGAGCACCGGCACGATGGTGGCCGCCGAGACCAGCGGGAACATCACCCGTCCGCCGTAGCGGTCGGTCAGCGCGCCGACCGGGATGCGGCCCAGCGAGCCGACCACCACCGGCACCGCCACGAGCAGCGACTGCTCGAACGAGGACAGGGCGAGGGAGTCCTTGAGCCGGGGGCCGAGCGGGCTCAGCAGCGCCCACGCCCAGAAGTTCACGGCGAAGCCGACCGTCGCGAGGCCCAGCATCAGCCAGGCGCGCCCCGGCACCGGTGCCGGCCGGGGCGGGGCGGGGTTCCTCTTGGACGACTCCAGCACCATCGCGTGCCTCCTGATCACGGTTCCGGCCGCTGTGCGCCTCGGACGGCGCCGGCCTGTGCTCAAGACTTCGCGATCACGGACGGGCGCGCACGGGGCCGTCAGGTCCCGGACCGGGCCCGAACGTCCCTTCGCAGGGCCCTTCGTACGGCCGGGACCGGCTGCCGGCCGGCCCCGGGCTCAGGCGCCCGTCCGGGCCGGTGCGCGGCCGCCGCCCAGGGTGCGGAGCAGGCGGTTGCGGCCGCCGTTGGGCACGGTCCACAGCGGGTGGCCCCGTACCGCCCAGGACTGCAGGAGCGCGTTGGCGGCGAGGAAGCCGCTGGTGGCGGCGCGTTCCATCAGGGCGACCGGGAGGTCGGTGCGCACCAGGTCGCCCGCGAGCACCAGGCCGGGCTGCGGGGTGCGTACGCCGGGACGGTCGGCGTATCCGCCCACGGGGAACAGGGGGCAGTCCTGGCGCCACTCGTGCCGCGCGTCCAGGACGCGGGCGTCGCGGGTCTCCGGGTAGACCTCGCGGAGCTGTGCGATCAGGTGCTCGGCCTCCGCGGCGGGGTCGGCGTTCCGGGGCAGCGCGTAGCCGTGCAGTTCGACCACGGAACCGCCGGTGCGGGCGGCCCAGCGGGCGGCCTCCCGCTCCCAGCGCTCCAGGACGCTGACGTTGTCCAGCGAGCCGTATCCGGCCGTGCCCAGGAAGCCGGGCCGGCCGGCGTCGACGGGGCGGTCCAGCCAGAGCCGGGAGACCAGGAAGGGCGGAGCGGTGCGCAGCCGCCCGACGCGTTCGCGCCAGGCCTCGTCGGCGAGCCCGGGTGAGCGGCCGACCAGGGAGCACAGCCCCGCGGTGTCGAGGGCCAGGACGACGGTGTCGTACGGCCTCTCCTCTCGGTCGGTGGCGACGGTGAAGGTGCCGTCGCCGGCGGGCGAGACGTTCTCGACGGGGGTGGACAGGCGCAGGTCGACGCCGTGGCGGGCGAGGTGGTCGGCGAGGGGGTCCCACAGGGCCGTCGGGAAGGGCTCGTCGGGCACGTCGAAGAGGAGTCCTTCGGAGCTGCCGAGGAAGTAGATGTGGAACATCAGGACCATCTCGGCGGCCGAGAGCTCGCGGGGGTCGGCGAAGAAGCTGCGGGAGAACACCTCGAAGGCCAGGTGGCGCGCGGCGGCCGGGAAGCGCAGGGACTCCAGGAAGTCGTGGGCGCTGACGGTGTCGAGTGCGGCGTAGACGTCCGGGACGCGGACGTCGAGCAGGGGAAGGGCCGCGGCGGGGCGCATGCGCGCCAGGTCCCGCCAGCCGAAGGAGGGGCTGAGCGCCACGAAGCCCAGTGCGCTCAGGGGCGGGGTGCGGG
>NZ_RSAJ01000040.1 GCF_003933965.1 Streptomyces sp. RP5T | reverse complement strand
GCCTCCCGCCGCGTCGGCCGGCTCTCCAAGCCGGAGCTCGACCTCCTGGAGTCGACGACGGTGATGTTCCGCCAGTGGGACGCCCAGTGCGGTGGCGGTCTGCGCCGCAAGGCGGTCGTCGGCCAGCTCCACGAGGTGACGGACCTCCTCCAGGAGCCCCAGCCCGAGACCACCACCCGCAAGCTGTTCAAGGTCGCCGCGGAACTGGCCGAGCTCGCGGGCTGGATGTCGTACGACGTGGGGCTCCAGCCCACCGCCCAGAAGTACTTCGTGCTCGCCCTGCACGCCGCCAAGGAGGCCGGCGACAAGCCGCTCGGCTCCTACGTGCTGTCGAGCATGAGCCGCCAGATGATCCACCTCGGCCGGCCCGAGGACGCCCTGGAGCTGATCCACCTCGCGCAGTACGGCAGCCGGGACTGCGCGAGTCCGCGCACCCAGTCGATGCTGTATGCGATGGAGGCCCGCGCCTACGCCAACATGGGACAGCCCGGCAAGTGCAAGCGGGCGGTCCGGATGGCCGAGGACACCTTCGCCGACGCCGACGAATGGGACGAGCCGGACCCCGACTGGATCCGCTTCTTCTCCGAGGCCGAGCTGTACGGCGAGAACTCCCACTCCTACCGCGATCTCGCCTACGTCGCCGGCCGCAGCCCGACCTACGCCTCCCTGGCCGAGCCGCTCATGCAGCGGGCGGTGGAGCTCTTCTCCGACGACGGCGAGCACCAGCGGTCGTACGCACTCAATCTCGTCGGCATGGCCACCGTGCACCTGCTGCGGCGCGAGCCCGAGCAGAGCACCGTGCTGGTGGAACAGGCCATGAACATCGCCAAGAAGGTCCGCTCCGAGCGCGTCAACACTCGTATTCGAAAGACGGTCGACACGGCCGTACGCGATTTCGGTGATCTCGCCCAGGTCGTGGATCTCACCGACAAGCTCGCCGTGGAACTCCCGGAGACCGCGGAAGCCGTCTGAATCCCCGGAACCCCGGCCGCGGCCGGCCCTCCCGAACTGCCCGACTCGGCTCCCCCATGCCAGGTCGTCGGAAGGCCGACCGCGGCCGGTTTCTTTCCTTCTACGAAGGTTGCGCCACGATAACGATCGACGCGACCCGAATCCGGCAGTTCATCGACGCGTAACACACCAGGCGTCTTCGTCACGGCGGCGAAACAACGAGGGGCTTCCACCGAAACCGCGCTGCGTCAATCTCATGGCGCATAACCGGCCCACCCCTCAATCCGCTCTGGCTTCGCCCGCACGGGGCCGTACCTACGACGAGGAGACGCCGATGGCACCAGCCATCACGCTCGCCGCAGACAAGCTGTCTGTGGCCAACACAGGCTTCATGTTGATCTGTTCCGCCCTGGTGCTGATCATGACGCCCGGTCTCGCCTTCTTCTACGGAGGCATGGTCCGGGTCAAGAGCACCCTCAACATGCTGATGATGAGCTTCATCAGCATGGGTATCGTCACCATCCTGTGGGTGGTGTACGGCTTCTCCATGGCGTTCGGTACGGACCACGGCTCGCTCATCGGCTGGGAATCCGACTTCTTCGGATGGACCGGTATCGACAAGGGCGACATCTGGTCCGGATACACGATCCCAGTTCTCGCCTTCGCCGTGTTCCAGATGATGTTCGCGATCATCACGCCGGCCCTGATAAGCGGCGCGATCGCCGACCGGGTGAAATTCTCCGCCTGGGCGCTCTTCGTCGTGCTGTGGGCCACGGTCGTGTACTTCCCGGTCGCCCACTGGGTGTGGGGCACCGGCGGCTGGGCCTTCGAACTCGGTGTGATCGACTTCGCCGGTGGTACCGCGGTCCACATCAACGCGGGTGCCGCGGCGCTCGGCGTGATCCTGGTGATCGGCAAGCGCGTCGGCTTCAAGCGGGACCCGATGCGCCCGCACAGCCTCCCGCTGGTCATGCTCGGCGCCGGTCTGCTGTGGTTCGGCTGGTTCGGCTTCAACGCCGGCTCGTGGCTCGGCAACGACGACGGCGTCGGCTCCCTGATGTTCGTCAACACGCAGATCGCCACCGCCGCCGCCATGCTCGGCTGGCTCCTCTACGAGAAGATCCGCCACGGCGCGTTCACCACCCTCGGTGCCGCCTCCGGCGCGGTCGCCGGTCTGGTCGCCATCACCCCGTCGGGTGGTGCGGTCACCCCGATCGGCGCGATCTGCGTCGGTGTCATCGCCGGTGTCCTGTGCGCGATGGCGGTCGGCCTGAAGTACAAGTTCGGCTACGACGACTCCCTGGACGTCGTCGGCGTCCACATGGTCGGCGGTGTCATCGGCTCCCTGCTGATCGGCTTCTTCGCCAGCGGCACCGGCCAGTCCGACGTCAAGGGCCTCTTCTACGGCGGCGGCCTGGACCAGTTCTGGAAGCAGTGCGCCGGTGTCTTCGCGGTCCTCGCCTACTCCCTGATCGCCTCCGCCATCCTCGCCTTCCTGCTCGACAAGACGATCGGCATGCGGGTCAGTGAGGACGAGGAGATCTCGGGCATCGACCAGGCCGAGCACGCCGAGACCGCATACGACTTCAGCGGTGCCGGTGGCGGCGCCGCCCGGACCTCCGTCACGGCCCCGGCCGCCGACGCGGGCAAGAAGGTGGACGCATGAAGCTCATCACCGCCGTCGTCAAGCCGCACCGGCTCGACGAGATCAAGGAAGCCCTCCAGGCCTTCGGGGTGCACGGTCTGACGGTCACCGAGGCGAGCGGTTACGGTCGTCAGCGGGGCCACACCGAGGTCTACCGCGGTGCCGAGTACACCGTCGACCTGGTCCCGAAGATCCGCATCGAGGTACTCGCCGAGGACGACGACGCCGAGCAGCTGATCGACGTCATCGTCAAGGCGGCCCGTACCGGCAAGATCGGTGACGGCAAGGTCTGGTCCCTGCCGGTCGAGACGGCCGTACGGGTCCGGACGGGCGAGCGCGGCCCGGACGCGCTCTGACCGAGGCACAGAACAGGAGCTGCTGGGTGACGAGCACGAACGTGCGCAAGGATGCAGAGGACTCGGGACCCAGCGGTTACGCGGCGGCCCGGCTGCGCCTCCTCACTGAGGGGGCGCGGTCCGGGCCGCCGCGCCGTTCCGCCCTCGCCGAACTGACGGACGACTGGCTCTCGGGACTGTTCACCGCGGGCGCCGAGAAGCTGCGCGGGGTCTCCCTCGTCGCCGTCGGCGGCTACGGCCGGGCCGAGCTGTCGCCCCGCAGCGACCTGGACCTGCTCCTGCTGCACGACGGCAGCGACTCGGACGCGGTCGCCGCCCTGGCCGACCGCCTCTGGTACCCGGTGTGGGACCTCGGCCTCGCCCTCGACCACTCCGTGCGCACCCCGGCGGAGGCCCGCAAGACGGCCGCGGAGGACCTGAAGGTCCAGCTCGGCCTCCTCGACGCCCGTCACCTCGCCGGCGATCTGGGCCTGACCGCGGGGCTGCGGACGACCGTCCTCGCCGACTGGCGCAACCAGGCGCCCAAGCGTCTCCCCGAGCTCCAGGAACTGTGCGCCGAGCGCGCCGAACGCCAGGGCGAACTCCAGTACCTCCTCGAACCCGACCTCAAGGAGGCCCGCGGCGGCCTCCGGGACGCCACCGCCCTGCGCGCCGTCGCCGCCTCCTGGCTGGCCGACGCCCCGCGCGAGGGCCTCGACGACGCCCGGCGCCGGCTCCTCGACGTCCGCGACGCCCTCCACCTGGCCACCGGCCGCGCGACCGACCGGCTCGCGCTCCAGGAGCAGGACCAGGTCGCCGCCGAGCTCGGGCTCCTGGACGCCGACACCCTCCTGCGGGAGGTCTATGAGGCCGCCCGGGTCATCTCCTACGCCAGTGACGTCACCTGGCGCGAGGTGGGACGCGTCCTCAGGTCGCGCTCCGTGCGGCCCCGGCTGCGCGCCATGCTCGGGGGCGGCAAGCCGGTCCCCGAGCGGTCACCCCTGGCGGAGGGCGTCGTCGAGCAGGACGGCGAGGTGGTGCTCGCCCGTGCCGCGCGCCCCGACCGGGACCCCGTGCTCCCACTGCGCGCCGCGGCCGCCGCCGCCCAGGCCGGACTCCCGCTCTCCCTGCACGCCGTACGGCGCATGGCCGCCGGAGTGCGCCCGCTGCCCACGCCCTGGCCCGCCGAGGCCCGCGAACAGCTCGTGACCCTGCTCGGCTCCGGCCCGCCCACCATCGAGGTCTGGGAGGCGCTGGAGGCCGAGGGGCTGATCACCCGGATGCTGCCCGACTGGGAGCGCGTGCGCTGCCGCCCGCAGCGCAACGCCGTGCACATCTGGACCGTCGACCGGCACCTGATCGAGACGGCCGTGCGCGCCTCGGAGTTCACCCGGCGCGTCCACCGCCCCGACCTGCTGCTGGTCGCCGCGCTCCTGCACGACATCGGCAAGGGCTGGCCCGGCGACCACTCGGTGGCCGGCGAGATCATCGCCAAGGACGTCGCCGCGCGCATCGGCTTCGACCGCGACGACGTGGCCGTACTCGCGACCCTCGTACGGCACCACCTGCTCCTCGTCGACACCGCCACCCGGCGTGACCTGGAGGACCCGGCCACCGTGCGCTCGGTCGCCGACGCGGTCGGGTCGCAGGGCACGCTGGAGCTGCTGCACGCGCTCACCGAGGCCGACGCCCTGGCCACCGGGCCGGCCGCCTGGTCGTCCTGGCGGGACTCGCTCGTCGCCGACCTGGTCAAGCGGGTGGGCGCGGTGCTCGCCGGGGAGGCTCCCGAGGAACCTGAGGCCGCTGCTCCCACCGCCGAGCAGGAGCGGCTCGCCATCGAGGCGGTCGCGACCGGCGGCCCGGTGCTGTCCCTGCGTGCCCAGACCGAGCCGCCCGTGGACGCCCAGCCCTCGGGCGACCCGGAACCGCTCGGCGTGGAGCTCGTGATCGCCGTACCGGACCAGCCCGGTGTGCTGCCCGCGGTCGCCGGGGTGCTGGCCGTGCACCGGCTCACCGTCCGCACCGCCGAGCTGAGCACCCAGGACCTGCCCGACGGCGTCGAGGGCTCCGTGCTCCTGCTGAACTGGCGGGTCGCGGCCCAGTACGGCTCGCTGCCCCAGGCGGCCCGGCTGCGCGCCGATCTCGTACGGGTCCTGGACGGCTCGCTGGACGTCGCCGGGCGCCTCGCCGAGCGGGACGCCGCCTATCCGCGGCGCCGGGGTGTCGTCGCGCCCCCCGCGCGCGTGACGGTAGCCCCGGCCGCCTCACGGCACGCCACGGTGATCGAGGTGCGCGCCCAGGACGCCCCCGGACTGCTGTTCCGCATCGGACGCGCGCTGGAGGACGCCGGGGTGCGGATGCGCAGCGCGCACGTGTCGACGCTGGGCGCCAACGCGGTGGACGCCTTCTACGTCACCGACGGCAAGGGCGCCCCGCTCGGGGCCGGTGAGGCGGCCGCCGTGGCCCGGAAGCTGGAGGAGACCCTGCGGGGCTGACCGGGGGATCCCGGCTACGTGTGTCGCCGGGATACCCTGGAGGGCGATTCCCAGCTGCCACCGACCCCGAGGACCGCGAGCGCCGTGTTCGATACTCTTTCCGATCGCCTCTCAGCGACTTTCAAGAACCTGCGCGGCAAGGGACGGCTCTCCGAGGCGGACATCGACGCCACCGCGCGCGAGATCCGGATCGCGCTCCTCGAGGCGGACGTGGCCCTGCCGGTCGTCCGGTCGTTCATCAAGAACGTCAAGGAGCGCGCCCTCGGTGCCGACGTCTCCCGGGCGCTGAACCCCGCCCAGCAGGTCCTGAAGATCGTCAACGAGGAACTCGTCACGATCCTCGGCGGCGAGACCCGGCGGCTCCGGTTCGCCAAGAACCCGCCCACCGTGATCATGCTGGCGGGTCTCCAGGGTGCCGGTAAGACGACCCTCGCGGGCAAGCTCGGCCGGTGGCTGAAGGAGCAGGGCCACTCGCCGCTGCTCGTCGCCGCCGACCTCCAGCGCCCCAACGCCGTCAACCAGCTCAGCGTCGTCGCCGAGCGCGCCGGGGTCGCGGTCTACGCCCCCGAGCCGGGCAACGGCGTCGGTGACCCGGTCAAGGTCGCCAAGGACTCCGTCGAGCACGCCAAGGCGAAGGTCCACGACATCGTGATCGTGGACACCGCCGGCCGTCTCGGCATCGACCAGGAGCTGATGCGGCAGGCCGCGGACATCCGCGACGCCGTCAGCCCCGACGAGATCCTCTTCGTCGTCGACGCGATGATCGGCCAGGACGCGGTCAACACCGCCGAGGCCTTCCGCGACGGCGTCGGCTTCGACGGCGTGGTGCTCTCCAAGCTCGACGGCGACGCCCGCGGTGGCGCGGCGCTGTCGATCCGGCAGATCACCGGCAAGCCGATCATGTTCGCCTCCAACGGCGAGAAGCTGGAGGACTTCGACGCCTTCCACCCCGACCGGATGGCCTCCCGCATCCTCGACATGGGTGACCTGCTCACCCTGATCGAGCAGGCGGAGAAGACGTTCAGTCAGGAAGAGGCCGAGAAGATGGCCTCCAAGCTGGCGTCCAAGAAGGGCCAGGACTTCACCCTGGACGACTTCCTGGCCCAGATGGAGCAGGTCCGCAAGATGGGCAGCATCTCCAAGCTGCTCGGCATGCTCCCGGGCATGGGCCAGATCAAGGACCAGATCAACAACCTGGACGAGCGGGACGTCGACCGCACGGCCGCCATCATCAAGTCGATGACCCCGGCCGAGCGCCAGGAACCGACCATCATCAACGGCTCGCGCCGCGCCCGTATCGCCAAGGGTTCCGGTGTCGAGGTCAGCGCGGTCAAGAACCTCGTCGAGCGGTTCTTCGAGGCCCGCAAGATGATGTCCCGCATGGCCCAGGGCGGCGGCATGCCCGGCATGCCGGGGATCCCGGGCATGGGCGGCGGTCCCGGCCGCGCCAAGAAGCAGCCCAAGAAGGCCAAGGGCAAGCAGCGCTCCGGCAACCCGATGAAGCGCAAGCAGCAGGAGCAGGAGGAGGCCGCCCGCAGGGCCGCCCAGGGCGGCGGCGCCTTCGGGGTGCCCGGCCAGCAGGCCCCGCAGGACTTCGAGCTGCCGGACGAGTTCAAGAAGTTCATGGGCTGAGCAGGCCGGCCGACAGGGACTGCGGGACGGTCGCGCGCCGGGGCATGGGCGAGCGGGCGGGGCGTCTGTCCGCCCTCCCGCCGCGCCCCGGCCCCTCCGGTGCCGGGCTGATCCGGAAGAGGGGCACTGAGAGGGGCCCTAAGTGTATTGCCCCGTGAGGTTGGGGACGCGGCTGGCGGGTGGTTGGCCCTTGAGCGCGGTGTGTCCGCGGTGGTGATTGTAGGTGTGCAGCCAGTCGGGGAACGCTGCGCGTCGTTCCTGCTCTGACCGATAGGGCTTTGCGTAGGCCCATTCGTCGAGCAGGGTGCGGTTGAAGCGTTCGACCTTGCCGTTTGTCTGCGGTCGGTAGGGCCGGGTTCGCTTGTGGGTGACTCCGGCTGCCGCCAGCGTGTCGCGCCAGTCGCGTGAGCGGTAGCAGGAGCCGTTGTCGGTCAGGACCCGCTCGACGGTGATCCCGGCCTGGGTGAAAAAGGTGTGGGCCCGGGTCCAGAAGCCGGTGGCGGTCTCCTTCTTCTCGTCCGCGTGGATCTCGCTGTAGGCCAGGCGGGAGTGGTCGTCGACGGCGGTGTGCAGGTAGCTGTACCCGGCGTTCGAGCGGTTCTTGCGGCCCTCTTGCCGGCCGAGGGTCTTGTGGCCGCCGCCGTCGGGGATGTTGCCGAGTTTCTTGATGTCGACGTGGACGAGTTCGCCGGGGCGGTTGCGTTCGTAGCGTCGTATGACGCGGCCGGTGGCCCGGTCCAGATGGGCGAGGCGGGCCAGGCCGTAGCGGGTCAGGACGCGGTGCACGGTGGAGGGCACCAGGTGCAGCAGGTGCGCGATGCGGGCCGGGCCCCACCGGCGCAGGACGCGGACCTTGATGATCCGGCGTTCGGTGCGGGTCGGGGTGCGGCGCGGGCTGGTGTCCGGGCGGGAGGAACGGTCGGACATCCCGCTCTCGCCGAACTGCCGGTAGCGCTCGGCCCATCGCCGGGCGGTGGTGGGCGAGACCTGGAAGCGCTCGGCGGCCCGGCGCAGGGGCCAGCCCTCCTCGACGACGCAGTGGGCCAGGCGCAGGCGTCCGGTCTCGGTCAGGGGTGCATTACGGTGGACCACGAGGGCCTTTCTGGTCGGTGTAGACGTCGCAATCCACACCGAACCGGAAGGCCCTCACCCGTTCAAGATCCCTCAACCGAGACCTGGCTCACCCGTCCACAACCTCCCGGGACAGAACACCTAAGGCACGCGTGCGACCAGGTACCGGAAGACGTTCGGCATCCACACCGTGCCGTCCCGGCGCTGGTACGGATGCAGGGCCTCCGTCACCTCCTTGTCCACCTGCGCCCGGTCGGTGGCCTCGATGGCCGCGTCGAAGAGCCCGGTCGACAGCAGGCCCTTGAGCGCGCTGTCGAGGTCGGCGTAGCCGAAGGGGCAGGAGACGCGTCCCGAGCCGTCGGGCCTGAGGCCGGCCCGCTGGGCGACCTCCTCCAGGTCGTCACGCAGGGCCGGGCGCCAGCTGCCCGTGCCGCGCAGCGGCTCCGCCAGCTTGGTGGCCACCCGCAGCACGGAGGACGTGGCGCACCGCTCCGGCGGGCCCCAGCCGGCGAGCGCCACCGCCGCGCCCCGCTCCGCGAGCGGTGTCGCCGAGGCGAGAAGCTCACCGAGCCCCTCCGCGTCGCCCGCGAGGCACCCGATCGGTTCGAAGGCGGTCACGAGGGTGTACGGGCCGGCCAGGGAGTCGTCCTTGGATACTTGCTCGACCAGCCGGGTGCCGGTCCCCGCGCGCGTGCCCCACGCCTCCGGCCGCAGCCGCTCCCGCGCAAGCGCCAGCCGCTCCGGGGAGCAGGGCTCCACACCGGCGACCGCGGCCCCTCTGGAGGCGGCCATCAGCAGAGCGAGCCCGCTGCCGCAGCCGAGGCCCAACAGCCGTGTGGCGGGGCCCACTTCCAGTCGCTCGTAGACGGCCTCGTACAGCGGAACCAGCATCCGCTCCTGGATCTCGGACCAGTCACGCGCGCGTGCACCGAGGTCCGCACGGGACGCCCCTCCCGTCGAGGCCAGGTGCTGCCGCACGAGCGTAGGTGTCATGGATAAGCGCCCCAATCCGCAGAGTTGACTCTGTGCCCGATTCCGTAGCCCCCGTGACGTGCGCTCGCAGTTCCCCCGTATGCCAGGTAACTCCGCACTCGACCGCTCGTCCAGAGGCAGAAGGGCCCCGCTTGCGGGTTGGCATGTGCCGGGGAAAAGAATTCACATCCCGGCAATCCGGGCCCGTAACATCGCGCCATGGCAAAGGCACCTGTTCTCACACCCCGGGCGGACGACTTCCCGCGCTGGTACCAGGATCTGGTCACCAAGGCCGAATTGGCCGACAACGGTCCGGTGCGCGGCACCATGGTCATCCGACCGTACGGGTACGGGCTGTGGGAGCGGATGCAGGCCGAGATCGACGCCCGGATCAAGGCGACGGGCACGCAGAACGCGTACTTCCCGCTGCTGATCCCGCAGTCCTACCTCACCCGTGAGGCCGACCATGTCGAGGGTTTCGCGCCCGAGCTCGCGGTCGTCACCCACGGCGGCGGCAAGGAGCTGGAGGAGCCCGCGGTCGTCCGCCCCACCTCCGAGATGATCATCAACGACTACTTCTCGAAGTGGGTGCAGAGCTACCGCGACCTGCCCCTGCTGATCAACCAGTGGGCCAACGTGGTCCGTTGGGAACTGCGGCCCCGGCTCTTCCTGCGGACCACGGAGTTCCTGTGGCAGGAGGGCCACACCGCGCACGCGAGCCAGGAGGACGCGCGCGCGTTCGCCTCGCACATCCACCGGCAGGTCTACGAGGACTTCATGACGAACGTCCTCGCCATGGACGTCGTCCCCGGCCGCAAGACCGTCAAGGAGCGGTTCGCCGGGGCCATCAACACCCTCACCCTCGAAGGGATGATGGGC
Organism: Streptomyces sp. RP5T; assembly: GCF_003933965.1. Taxonomy (GTDB): domain Bacteria; phylum Actinomycetota; class Actinomycetes; order Streptomycetales; family Streptomycetaceae; genus Streptomyces. The sequence continues at coordinate 19,914 of NZ_RSAJ01000040.1, read as the reverse complement.
GACGGCAAGGCCCTGCAGATGGCCACCAGCCACGAATTGGGCCAGAACTTCGCCAAGGCCTTCAACACCACGTACCTGTCGAAGGACGGCACCCAGGAACTCGTCTGGCAGACCTCCTGGGGCTCCACCACCCGCATGATCGGTGCCCTGGTGATGATGCACGGCGACGACCACGGCCTGCGCGTCCCGCCGCGGCTGGCCCAGACCCAGGTCGTGGTCCTCGCGATCAAGGGCGACGAGCCGGTTCTGGCCAAGGTCCGCGAGATGGGCGACCGGCTGCGGGCGGCGGGGCTGCGCGTCCACGTCGACGACCGCACCGACACCCCCTTCGGCCGCCGCGCGGTCGACTGGGAGCTCAAGGGCGTGCCGGTCCGCGTCGAGATCGGGCCCCGTGACCTGGAGAGCGGCACCGCGATGGTGGCCCGCCGCATCCCGGGAGGCAAGCAGGCGGTCGCCCTCGACGATCTCGTACGACTGCTCCCGGCCGCCCTGGAGGAGGACCAGGCGCTGCTGCTGGCCCAGTCCCGGGAGCGCCGCGAGTCCCGGACGGCCGAGGTGTCGACGTTCGACGAAGCCGTCGAGGCCGCCGTGGCCGGAGGCTGGGCGCGGATCCCGTGGGCCGTCCTCGGCGAGGAGGGCGAGGCCAGGCTGGCCGAGCACGGGGTGACCGTACGGTGTCTGGTCGCCGAGGACGGGTCGGTGCCGGGAACCGACGACGCCCCCGGTAACGTCGCAGTGGTCGCGCGCGCTTACTGAGGCAGGGCCCTTCCGGCGCGAGAGCGACCGAAACGCCTCTTGCGCACCGGCGGATCACATCCGCACCGGCGCGTGGACACGATCTACGCGCCGGGGCGTACCTCACACTACGCACCAGCTTGTGGCGAGCTGTGAGGCTTCTCCGCAGATCAGCGCACCCGCCCTCGTCTCCACGCATCAGCGGCAACTGACGGGTACGTGCAAATTATTTGGGATGCCCCGGAATAGGAACACAGGGGCACTCTGGCTCGTTGTCATTACGTGAGCACGACACAGACACCACCTGTTCTCGCCGCAGAGCTGGCAGAGGCGTGGGCCGACATTCAGCGGTACCACCCCGAACTGCCGGACCTTGCCGCGCCAGAGTCCCTGATCGGGGAGTCGTCGTCCGCGTGCGGTCACGAGCTCTCCTTCGAGCGACTGCTTCACGAGGCAGTCCACGGCATCGCCGCCGCGCGAGGGATCCGCGACACCTCCCGCGCCGGCCGCTACCACAACCGCAGATTCCTCGCGATCGCCGAGGAGATGGGCCTGGACCACCCCGAGGAACCGCATCCGAGCAGCGGTTTCTCCCTGGTCACGCTCACCCCCGAGGCAAAGCGCCGTTACCGCCCGACCATCGAGCGGCTCCAGCGCGCACTCAAGGCCCACACGGCGGCGACCTCCGCCGACACCGCCCGCTCCTTCCGGGGGCCGGCGGCGCGGCACGGCTCCTCCGGAGGCGGGGTCCGGGTCAAGGCCGTCTGCGACTGCGGCCGCAATGTGAGGGTCGTCCCCTCCGTCCTTGCCCAGGCGCCGATCGTCTGCGGGGGATGCGGAAAGCCGTTCCGCATCCCCGACATCGTCGGCGCGGCGGCGAGCTGAGACCGCGGCTGCTCGTGGCAGCCGCGGTCCTGCCCGAGAGGCACCCGGAGTGCCGGGTGCCTCTCGGGCATGCTCGTGCGCGGCCTCGGTCGGAGCGGGGCCGCGGGGTGTGGCACAATGGCTAGCTGTACTCGACAGCCGCACAGGAACCCTCTCGCCTCCGGCTGACGCGTCCATCGGGCACTCGGGTACCGCAACCCCACGCGGCATTCTCGCCGTGCCCAACCACGTCAATTCCAGGAGAACCCACTCCCGTGGCAGTCAAGATCAAGCTGAAGCGTCTGGGCAAGATCCGTTCGCCTCACTACCGCATCGTCGTCGCCGACTCCCGCACCCGTCGTGACGGCCGTGCGATCGAGGAGATCGGCCTGTACCACCCGGTGCAGAACCCCTCGCGCATCGAGGTCGACTCGGAGCGCGCGCAGTACTGGCTGGGTGTCGGCGCGCAGCCGACCGAGCCCGTGCTCGCCATCCTGAAGAAGACCGGCGACTGGCAGAAGTTCAAGGGCGAGCCCGCCCCGGCTCCGCTGCTCCAGCCGGCCGAGAAGGCCGCGCGTCCCTCGTTCGAGGCCCTCGGTGGCGACGACGAGGGCAAGGGTGAGGCCATCACCCAGAAGAAGAAGGCCGAGAAGAAGGACGAGGCCGCGGCTGAGTCCGAGTCGACCGAGGCCTGAGCATGCTCGAGGAGGCTCTCGAGCACCTCGTGAAGGGCATCGTCGACAACCCTGACGACGTGCAGGTCGCCTCGCGCACCCTGCGCCGCGGGCGGGTGCTGGAGGTCCGGGTCCACCCTGACGACCTCGGCAAGGTGATCGGCCGCAACGGCCGCACCGCGCGCGCCCTGCGGACCGTCGTGGGCGCCATCGGCGGCCGCGGTGTCCGCGTCGACCTCGTCGACGTCGACCACGTCCGCTGACGTCAAACGCAGCACCGGCTCGGGCCGGGGAGGGCCATCGGGCCGTCCCCGGCCCGTAGTCGTTACGGGTCCTTCGGGTTCCATGACAGGAGATCTTCGCAAGTGCAGCTCGTAGTCGCACGGATCGGCCGCGCCCACGGCATCAAGGGCGAGGTCACCGTCGAGGTCCGTACCGACGAGCCGGAACTCCGGCTCGCGCCCGGCGCCGTACTGGCGACCGACCCGGCCGCCACCGGCCCGCTCACCATCGAGACGGGCCGTGTCCACAGCGGCCGCCTCCTGCTGCGTTTCGAGGGCGTCCGTGACCGGACCGCCGCCGAGGCGCTGCGCAACACCCTCCTGATCGCCGAGGTCGACCCCGACGAGCTGCCCGAGGAGGAGGACGAGTACTACGACCACCAGCTCATGGACCTCGACGTCGTCACCACGGACGGCACGGAGGTCGGCCGCATCACCGAGATCTCGCACCTGCCCTCGCAGGACCTCTTCATCGTGGAGCGGCCCGACGGCAGCGAGGTGATGATCCCGTTCGTCGAGGAGATCGTCACCGAGATCGACCTCGCCGAGCAGAAGGCCGTCATCGACCCGCCCCCCGGGCTCATCGACGACAACGCCGAGATCGCCTCCTCGCGGGAAGAGTCGTAGAAGATGCGCCTCGACGTCGTCACGATCTTCCCCGCCTACCTCGAACCCCTGAACGTCTCGCTGGTCGGCAAGGCACGCGCGCGTGGGCAGCTCGACGTGCACGTCCACGACCTGCGGGAGTGGACCCACGACCGCCACAACACCGTCGACGACACCCCGTACGGCGGCGGCCCCGGCATGGTCATGAAGACCGATCCCTGGGGGGACGCGCTGGACTCCGTGCTGGCGGACGGCTACGAGGCGGGCTCGCACACGCCCGCCCTCGTCGTCCCCACCCCGAGCGGCCGCCCCTTCACCCAGGAACTCGCCGTGAAACTCTCCGAGAGCCCCTGGCTGATCTTCACGCCGGCGCGCTACGAGGGCATCGACCGGCGGGTGATCGACGAGTACGCCATGAGGATGCCGGTCCACGAGGTGTCCATCGGCGACTACGTCCTGGCCGGCGGCGAGGCGGCCGTGCTCGTGGTCACCGAGGCGGTGGCCCGGCTGCTGCCCGGCGTCCTCGGCAACGCCGAGTCGCACCGGGACGACTCCTTCGCGCCCGGAGCCATGGCGAACCTGCTGGAGGGCCCCGTCTACACCAAGCCGCCCGAGTGGCGCGGCCGCGGCATCCCGGACGTCCTGCTCAGCGGCCACCACGGCAAGATCGCCCGCTGGCGCCGCGACGAGGCGCTCCGGCGCACGGCGGCCAACCGGCCCGACCTCATCGAGCGCTGCGACCCCAGGACCTTCGACAAGAAGGACCGCGAGATGCTCTCCATCCTGGGCTGGGCGCCGGACCCGGCGGGGGAGCCGTACGGGCGATTTTGGCGCAGGCCGGAAGGCGTGGAACAATAAGCCGCTGTTGTGCGTCGTCCGGCGTGCGCCCCTGCCACAGGGGGACACGACGCCCGCCCCGACACGGACAGCCTCCTCACGAAACACTAGCTACCGCCGATGACCTGTGGCATGGGCGAAGAAAGCAGACGAAATGTCTCACCTGCTCGACTCCGTCGACTCCGCGTCGCTGCGCAGCGACATCCCGGCCTTCCGCCCGGGTGACACCGTCAACGTCCACGTCCGCGTCATCGAGGGCAACCGCTCCCGTGTGCAGCAGTTCAAGGGCGTAGTCATCCGTCGTCAGGGTGCCGGTGTCCGCGAGACCTTCACGGTCCGCAAGGTCTCGTTCTCCGTGGGCGTCGAGCGCACCTTCCCGGTGCACACCCCGATCGTCGAGAAGATCGAGCTCGTCACCCGCGGTGACGTGCGCCGCGCCAAGCTGTACTACCTGCGCGAGCTCCGCGGCAAGGCCGCGAAGATCAAGGAGAAGCGCGAGAACTGAGCGCTTTTCGGACGTCACAGCGCGGCCGGATAGCATCTGGCCCCGATGGACACCGAAGCACAGCCGACGGAGCGCGACCGCTCCTCCCGCCCCACCGCAGGGGCCGTGGAGGGACGGTCGCGTTTCGCGTTGGTGTCGAGAGTCACCCAGTGGCTGCCCGGCGGCCGGATCTCCCTGGTCCTGCTGCTCAGCCTGGTCCTTCTCCTGCTGATCAGTACGTTCGTGGTCAAACCTTTCCAGATTCCCAGCGGATCCATGGAAAACGGATTGAGGATCGGGGACCGCGTTCTCGTAAATAGGTTCGCGTACCGTTTCGGTGCCGAGCCGCGGCGGGGAGATGTAGTCGTGTTCGACGGAACCGGGTATTTCGGGGCCGGGGACTACATCAAGCGCGTGGTGGGGGTGGGGGGAGACCATGTGGTCTGCTGCGACAAGAAGGGAAGGATCGAGGTGAACGGCCGGTCGGTCGACGAGTCGGGCTTCCTGTACCCCGGCGACAGCCCGTCCTCGGTGCCCTTCGAGGTCGAGGTGCCCGACGGCGCCCTGTTCGTCCTCGGCGACCACCGCAGCGTCTCCAGCGACTCCCGGGACCATCTGGGCTCACCGGGCGGCGGCATGATCCCCGTCGACGACGTCCTCGGACGGGCCGACTGGATCATCTGGCCCGCCGGCCACGCCACCCGCCTGCACCGCTCCACCGCCTACGCGCGCGTGCCCGCAGCGGAGGGCGCGCATGGGTAACCGGGGCAAACCCCGCGGTGTGTCGACCACCGCGGCCGACAACCTGCTGCCCACCGGCGTACGGCGTTCCGCCAGTCCCTCGGGCGGCCGCTCGCGCGCGGAGCGGCGCCAGCTCCAGCGCAAGGTCAAACGGCGCAGAAGGCGCGGCGCGGTCAAGGAGATACCGCTCCTGGTCGGGGTGGCCGTCCTGATAGCCCTGGTCCTGAAGACGTTCCTCGTCCAGGCGTTCGTGATCCCGTCCGGCTCGATGGAGCAGACGATCCGGATCGGCGACCGCGTCCTGGTCGACAAGCTCACCCCGTGGTTCGGCTCCGAGCCCGAACGCGGGGACGTCGTCGTCTTCAAGGACCCCGGCGGCTGGCTCCAGGACGAGCAGACCACGACGAAGAAGGACGACCCCGTGGTCGTCAAGCAGGTCAAGGAGGGGCTCACCTTCATCGGCCTGCTGCCGTCCGACAACGAGAAGGACCTGATCAAGCGGGTCGTCGGCGTCGGCGGCGACCGGGTCAAGTGCTGCGACACCGAGGGCCGGGTGACCGTCAACGGCGTCCCTTTGAGCGAGACGGACTACCTGTATCCCGGGAACGCCCCCTCCACCCAGCAGTTCGACATCACGGTCCCCCAGGGGCGGCTGTGGGTGATGGGCGACCACCGCGCCAACTCCGCGGACTCCCGCTCGCACCAGGACACCGACTACGGCGGCACGGTGTCGCTGGACTCGGTGGTGGGGCGGGCCAGGGTCATCGCGTGGCCTTTCGGACACGCGACCATGCTGGACGAACCGAAAACTTACTCTTCCGTTGCCGACTCTGTGTCCGGGGCGGCCACAGCTTCCCGGGCGTCGCTTAGGGTTGCTCAGGACGATCGAAACGAAGCGATCCAACTCCCGAGCCCTGCGGAACTCCCGCTCGTTATGGGAGTGGTGGGCCTGCGCCGTACTTGGGGCAGGCGGCGGCACAGAGTAAGGAGTTGGCGTGGGGGATGTGGCGGTTGGCGCACGATCCGGGCACGACGGCGAGGAGCACCGCGGACGCCCCGTGGAAGCAGCCGACCCGGCCGCGGACGGCGCCGTGACCTCCGGGAGTGACTCCGGAGGGACCGAGGACGGCACGACGACCGAGGCCCGGGGCGGAGGGCCCGGCGATTCGGCCCCCAATGCGAAGAAGCAGCGCTCCTTCTGGAAGGAGCTGCCGATCCTGATCGGTATCGCGCTGGTGCTGGCGCTGCTGATCAAGACGTTCCTGGTGCAGGCCTTCTCGATCCCGTCGGACTCGATGCAGAACACCCTTCAGCAGGGTGACCGGGTGCTGGTCGACAAGCTCACCCCGTGGTTCGGCTCCGAGCCCGAGCGGGGCGAGGTCGTCGTCTTCCACGACCCCGACAACTGGCTCGCCGGTGAGCCGACCGCGGACCCGAACGCGTTGCAGACGTTCCTCTCCTGGATCGGCCTGATGCCGTCCGCCGAGGAGAAGGACCTGATCAAGCGCGTCATCGGCGTCGGCGGTGACACGGTCTCCTGCGAGGGCACCGGCCCGCTGAAGGTCAACGGCAAGGCGCTGAGCGAGTCGTCGTACGTCTACGCGGGCAACACCCCGTGCAGCCAGGACGACCAGGGCGGCCAGTTCACCGTGAAGGTCCCCAAGGGCTACATCTGGGTGATGGGCGACCACCGGCAGAACTCCCGCGACTCGCGCTACAACCAGTCGGACAAGCACCACGGCATGGTCCCGGTCGACGACGTCGTGGGCCGCGCCATCGTGAAGGCCTGGCCGGTCAACCGCTGGGGCACGCTGCCCAAGCCGGACACCTTCGACCAGGCCGGCATCAACGACAAGTCCTCGGCCTCCGCGGCCCTGACCGTCGCGCCGCAGGGCATCGCCCTCGTCGGTGCGGTGCCGGTGGCGCTGTGGCGGCGCCGGAAGGCCGCGGTCGAGCGGACCCGCTGAACCCTTCCGGACCGGGGGCGCCACGGGCCTGGTGAAAGCTTTGCGGAGCTTGGCGCTCCGGCCGGTCGGGAAGGGCTGACCCGCTCGGGTACCGCCGGGTAGGGTGCGGGTCCATGGGTGGCGAGAGCACTACACGTACGGCCCCGCACAGGGGTGGCACCGACACGGGCCCGGTGGGCAGCCGAACCGGACAGCGACTGTCCGGACTGGCCGTCGCACTGGGCATCGTGCTGTTCCTCGGGGGATTCGCCTGGGGAGCGGTGCTCTACCGGCCGTACACCGTGCCCACCGGTTCGATGACGCCCACGATCGACGCCGGCGACCGGGTGCTGGCGCAGCGCGTCGACGGCGACGAGATACGCCGGGGCGACATCGTCGTCTTCACCGACAAGACCTGGGTGACCAACGCGCCCGTGGTCAAGCGGGTCGTCGCGGTCGGCGGCGACACGGTCTCCTGCTGCACGGACGGGAAGCTGACCGTCAACGGCAAGGAGATCGACGAGACCTACCTCAAGGGCGGCCCGGCCGAGATCAAGTCCATCCCGACCGTCAAGGTGCCCAAGGGGCGGCTGTTCCTGCTCGGCGACGAGCGCCAGGGCTCGCTGGACTCCTCCGTACACCTCACCGACGCCGCCCAGGGCACTGTCGCGAGCTCGGCGGTGACCGCTCGTGTGGACGCCGTGGTCTGGCCCATGAAGGGCATGGTGGAGCGCCCCGCCGCCTTCGAGCCGCTCGGCGCGCCCTCCTCGCCCGGCCCGCTGCGCACGATCGTCATCCTGATCGTCGTCGGCGCGGCGCTGGTGATGGGCGGCGGGGCGTACGGGCCCGTGGCCAAGCGCCTCGGCAGGAGCTCCCGGTCCCGGACGGAGCCCGTCGGTGCCCACTGAGGCAGCCGCCCACGGGGACCCGTTCGAGGGAGGGCTGCGCAAGGTGGCCCGGGTGGTGCTGCTCGATCCCGAGGACCGCATCCTGCTGCTGCACGGGCACGAACCGGACGATCCGTCCGACGACTGGTGGTTCACCCCCGGCGGCGGACTGGAGGGCGACGAGACCCGTGAAGAGGCCGCTCTGCGGGAACTCGCCGAGGAGACCGGCATCACCGAGGTGGAACTCGGGCCGGTGCTCTGGCGCCGGACCTGCTCGTTCCCGTTCGCGGGCCGTCGCTGGGACCAGGACGAGTGGTACTACCTGGCCCGTACGACGGTGACGGCCACCCGGGCCACGGCCCTGACCGAGCTGGAGCGACGCAGCGTCGCCGGAGCGCGCTGGTGGACGTGTCAGGAACTGACCCGGGCACATGAGACGGTGTATCCGACCAGACTCGCCGAGCTGCTGCGCAAGCTGCTCGACGAAGGTCCCCCCGCCGGGCCCGTGACCCTCGGCACCGAAATCGTCTAGGTGCCGACGGGACTGGCGCACAATGGTGGGATCGCACGGCTGAAGGGGAACATGCCATGAGCGCCGAGGACCTCGAGAAGTACGAGACCGAGATGGAGCTCAAGCTCTACCGGGAGTACCGCGATGTCGTCGGTCTGTTCAAATACGTGATCGAGACCGAGCGGCGCTTCTACCTGACCAACGACTACGAGATGCAGGTGCACTCGGTCCAGGGTGAGGTGTTCTTCGAGGTGTCCATGGCGGATGCGTGGGTGTGGGACATGTATCGGCCGGCTCGCTTCGTGAAGCAGGTGCGGGTGTTGACGTTCAAGGACGTGAACATCGAGGAGCTGAACAAGAGCGACCTGGAGCTGCCGGGCGGGTGACGGGCGTTTCCGGGTGACGGTTGCTTCCCCCACTTCACCCGTGTGAGTGGCCGGGTTGTCCACAACCGCTGAGTCGTCCACCAAGATCAACTCGGTGGGCGGGGTTGCGTGATCGTTGGCGCCGGAGGTGGTGCCGACATGAACGCACGCAGTGCACTCGGCAAGTACGGCGAGAGTCTGGCCGCGAGGCGGCTGACCGAGGCCGGGATGACGGTCCTGGAGCGCAACTGGCGCTGTGGCAGGACGGGCGAGATCGACATCGTCGCGCGGGACGGCGAGGTCCTCGTCCTCTGCGAGGTCAAGACCCGCCGGACGGGTGCCTTCGAGCACCCGATGGCCGCGGTGACCCCCGAGAAGGCGGAGCGCCTGCGGCGGCTCGCCGCCTGCTGGATCCACGCCCAGGGAGGAGCGCCACCGGGAGGCGTCCGCATCGACCTGGTGGGCGTCGTCCTGCCCCGGCGCGGGGCGCCCGTGGTCGAGCATGCGCGGGGGGTGGCCTGAGATGGGCTTCGCGCGTACGTGCTCGGTGGCCCTGGTGGGCGTCGAAGGGGTCGTGATCGAGGTCCAGGCGGACCTGGAGCCGGGGGTGGCGGCCTTCACCCTGGTGGGGCTGCCCGACAAGAGCCTGACCGAGAGCCGGGACCGGGTGCGGGCGGCCGTCGTGAACTCGGGGGGCGAGTGGCCCCAGAAGAAGCTCACGGTGGGGCTCAGCCCGGCGTCGGTGCCCAAGGCGGGTTCGGGGTTCGACCTCGCTGTCGCATGTGCCGTGCTGGGCGCCTCCGAGCGGATCGACCCGCGCGTGCTCGCCGACATCGTGATGATCGGCGAGCTGGGCCTTGACGGCCGGGTGCGCCCGGTACGGGGCATCCTGCCCGCGGTGCTGGCCGCCGCCGACGCCGGCTACGTCCAGGTCGTCGTGCCGGAGTGCGCCGCGGCCGAGGCCTCGCTGGTGCCCGGCATCTCCGTGCTGGGCGTGCGCAGCCTGCGGCAGCTGATCGCGGTCCTCGCGGACGAACCGGTGCCCGACGAGGAGCCGCACGAACCGGGCCGCCCCGATCCGCTGCTGGCCGGCCTGCGGGTGCCCGGCACGGGTGCCGCCACCGGCATGCACAGCGCAGGGGCCGCGCAGCAGGACCACGGACACGACCTGGCCGACGTCGTCGGTCAGACCTCGGCGCGGACGGCCGTCGAGGTCGCGGCGGCCGGTGGCCATCACCTGTTCCTGGAGGGGCCGCCCGGGGCCGGCAAGACCATGCTGGCCGAGCGGCTGCCCGCGGTGCTGCCCCGGCTGGCCCGGGAGGAGTCGCTGGAGGTCACGGCGGTGCACTCGGTGGCCGGTCTGCTGCCGCCGGGCAAGCCCCTGATCGACGTCGCCCCCTACTGCGCGCCGCACCACTCGGCCACCATGCAGGCTCTGGTCGGCGGCGGACCCGGCGTCGCCCGCCCCGGGGCGGTGTCCCTGTCCCATCGGGGCGTTCTCTTCCTCGACGAGACTCCGGAGTTCAGCATCCATGCCCTCGACGCGCTGCGGCAGCCGCTGGAGGCGGGGCACGTGGTGATCGCGCGCAGTGCGGGGGTCGTACGGTTCCCGGCGAAGTTCCTGATGGTGCTCGCGGCGAATCCCTGTCCCTGCGGCCGCTTCTCGCAGACCGACGACTTCTGCGAGTGCCCGCCCTCGGCGATCCGGCGCTACCAGGCCCGGCTTTCCGGGCCGCTGCTCGACCGGGTCGACCTGCGGGTGCAGGTGGACCGGGTCACCCGGGACCAGCTGGCCGGACGCGGTGCCCGGGGCGAGTCGACCGCCGTGGTCGCCGACCGGGTGCGGGCCGCCAGGGAACGCGCGACGGCGCGCTTCACCGGCACCCCGTGGCGGACCAACAGCGAGGTGCCCGGACGGGAACTGCGCAGCCGCTGGCACGCTGTGTCCGGGGCGATGGACGAGGCCGAGCGCAACCTGGAGCGGGGCGTGCTGACCGCCCGGGGACTCGACCGCGTCCTGCGGGTCGCCTGGACCGTCGCGGACCTCGTCGGACACGACCGACCGGACGCGACGGACGTCGCCCTGGCGCTGCAACTGCGCACCGGAGTGCCCCGGGGCGTGCCCATGGCCATCGGGGCGCCGGCATGACCGGCGACGAACCCGACGGCGAACGGCTCGACCGCGTCTTCCTCGCCCGGGTCGTCGAGCCCGGCGACGAGGTCGCGGGACGGTGGGTCCGGGAGCGGGGCGTCCAGGAGGTGGCCGCGAGGCTGCGCGGGTCCGGGGAGCCGCTGCCCGGCGTGAGCGAGAAGCGGTGGAGCGGGATGCGGGCGAGGGCCGCGGTGGCCGCCCCGCGCCGGGACCTCGCCGTCGCCCACGAGGCCGGGGCACGGTTCGTCGTGCCCGGGGGCGCCGAGTGGCCGGCGCAGCTCGACGACCTCATGGACGCGCGGCCGCTCGGACTGTGGGTGCGGGGGCGGCCCAGCCTGCGGATGTGGGCGCTCCGGTCCGTCGCCCTCGTCGGGGCCCGGGCCTGCACCGAGTACGGAGCCCACATGGCGGCCACGCTGGCCACCGACCTCGCCGAGCTGGGCTGGGTCGTCGTCTCCGGCGGCGCCTACGGGGTCGACGGTGCCGCCCACCGGGGCGCCCTCGGCGCGGGCGGTGCCACTGTCGCCGTCCTGGCCTGCGGGGTGGACCGGCCCTATCCGCGCGGACACACCCAGTTGATCACCAGGATCGCCGAACAGGGTCTGGTGATCGGGGAGTTGCCGCCCGGCGATCATCCGACGCCCAGCAGATTCGTGCTGCGCAACAGGGTGATCGCGGCCCTCACCCGCGGCACCGTGGTCGTCGAGGCGGCCCACCGAAGCGGCTCCCTGGTCACCGCCCGAGCGGCGCAGCGGCTGGGCCGGCACACCATGGGCGTGCCCGGGCCGGCCACCAGCAGCCTGTCCGCGGGGGTGCACGAGCTGCTGCGCGGGGACGCCACGCTGGTCACGGACGCCGCGGAAGTCGTGGAACTGGTCGGCGACATGGGGGAGCTGGCCCCCGACCGGCGTGGACCGGTGCTGCCGCGCGATCTGCTGGACCCGGGGGCCCGCAGGGTCCTGTCCGCGCTGCCCGCGCGCCGGGAGGCCGGGGTGGACGAGATCGCGCGCGGTGCGCAGACGACACGGGACGACGCCGTCGCGAGACTGTACGAACTCCGTGCACTTGGTTACGTCGAACGACACGGCGACGGCTGGAAGTTGACACGCCAGGCGATGATCTCCGTCCGCGGGGAGCGCGGGCCGTGTTGACCGAGCGTGTTCGGCCGTCCGGGGGAACCGCGAAGTCCTTGGGAATTACCGCAGTTGGGGTGTTCGGTTGATCACACAGGGTGGCGGCCGTGCCCGGCGCGGGAGGTTCGCGGAACACGTCCGCGCGGGGATCCGGGCCCGCTGTTTGCGCACTGCGACTCCTCAGTCACGCTACGCTCACGGGGATTCCGACGCACTTCACGTACAACGCGTACTTCACGGCAGAACGGCACAAGGCGACGAATGCCCCAGCACACTTCCGGGTCCGACCGGGCGGCGATCCCCCAGGCCGCCCGTGACGGTGGCAGCGTGCGGCCGCCCGCTCCCTCGACGCTCGACGAGCTGTGGCGGTCGTACAAGACCACGGGAGACGAGCGGCTGCGCGAGCAGCTGATCCTGCACTACTCACCGCTCGTGAAATACGTCGCCGGGCGGGTGAGCGTCGGTCTGCCGCCCAATGTGGAGCAGGCGGACTTCGTCTCCTCGGGGGTCTTCGGGCTCATCGACGCGATCGAGAAGTTCGACGTCGACCGGGAGATCAAGTTCGAGACCTACGCGATCACCCGGATCCGGGGCGCGATGATCGACGAACTGCGGGCGCTGGACTGGATCCCGCGGTCCGTGCGGCAGAAGGCGCGCAACGTCGAGCGGGCGTACGCGACGCTGGAGGCGCGGCTGCGCCGGACGCCGACGGAGGGCGAGGTCGCCGGCGAGCTGGGCATCGCGGTGGACGATCTGCACGCGGTCTTCAGTCAGTTGTCGCTGGCCAACGTGGTGGCGCTGGAGGAGCTGCTGCATGTCGGGGGCGAGGGCGGCGACCGGCTGAGCCTCATGGACACGCTGGAGGACACCGCCGCGGACAACCCGGTGGAGGTCGCCGAGGACCGGGAGCTCAGACGGTTCCTCGCGCGGGCCATCAACACGCTGCCCGAGCGGGAGAAGACCGTCGTGACCCTGTACTACTACGAGGGGCTCACGCTCGCCGAGATCGGGAACGTACTGGGAGTGACCGAGAGCCGGGTCAGCCAGATCCACACCAAGTCCGTGCTGCAGCTGCGGGCGAAGCTGGCCAGTTTCGGTCGCTGACCTGGCCGGACGGCCCACCGGTCCCGCCTGGTCGAGCGGAGTGACTCCCGTCGGCAGTGGCGCGTCCGTACAGTGGTTGACGTGCCAAGGATTCGAGCGGCCTCCGTGGCCGAGCACCGGTCGATGCAGCGAGCCGCCCTGCTGGACGCGGCTCGTTCTCTGCTGTCCGAGGGCGGTACGGAAGCGCTGACCTTCCCGGCCCTCGCCGAGCGGACGGGCCTCGCGCGCTCGTCCGTGTACGAGTACTTCCGGTCCAGGGCCGCCGTGGTCGAGGAGCTGTGCGAGGTCGACTTCCCGGTGTGGGCCGCGGAGGTCTCGACGGCGATGGCCGCGGCCGAGGGGGCGGAGGCCAAGGTCGAGGAGTATGTGCGGCGGCAGCTGACGCTGGTGGGGGACCGGCGGCACCGGGCCGTCGTCGCCATCTCGGCGAGTGAGCTGGACGCCGGGGCCCGGGAGAAGATCCGGGCGGCGCACGGCGGACTGGTCGCGCTGATCGTCGAGGCGCTCGCGGAAATGGGGCACGAGCAGCCCCGGCTGGCGGCGATGCTGGTGCAAGGGGTGGTGGACGCGGCCGTGCGGCGGCTCGAACTGGGCGCCGCGGAGGAGCCTTCGGTGATCACCGAGGCCGCGGTTTCCATGGCGCTGCGGGGTGTGCGGGGCTGAGGTCCTCGGTTCTCGGTCCTCACGGGTGCGGGTGGGGGTGCCGGCGCTGGTGAGGTGCCGGTGTTCGTGGGGGCGCGCTGGTGGGGTGACGGCCCTTGAGGGCGCGCGTTGGTGAGGCGCCGGGGGCTGTGGGGTCGTGTTGGTGAGGCGTCGGCCCTTGAGGGGCACGCTGATGAGGTGTCGTGTCGGCGCGTGCGGGTTCGCGCGGTGAGGTGCCCTGGCTTGTGATGTTCGTGCCGGTGGGGTGCCGCGGTCAGGGCAGCGGGACCCCCAGGACGGGGAGCAGTCTCGACGGGCCCCTGCGCAGGAGCCACGGCGGCAGCAGGGAGAGCGGGTCGAGATAGGTCTCGCCCCTCCGCAGACCCCAGTGCACACAGGCGGTCGGGCAGTGGGAACCCGTCGGGTCCACCGTGCCCACCGCCTCGCCCGCCTCCACCTCGTCCCCCTTGCGCACCGACGCCGTCACCGGTTCGTAGGTCGTCCGCAGGTCCGTCCCCGTCAGTTCCACCGCGATCACGCCCTTCCCCGCCACCCGGCCCGCGAAGGACACCCGGCCCGCCGCCACCGCCCGTACCGGGGTGCCGGCGGGTGCTGCCAGGTCCACGCCCCGGTGGCCGCGGCCGTACACCGTCGCCGGGGGCTCCCAGCCGCGCAGCACCGCCGGGCGGATGCCCACCGGCCAGGCGCGACCCACGACCGGGACCGAGACGTCGGTGCCCGTCGGCTTCAGGAGGGGCTCCGGCGTCGGCGCCCGCAGCGGCAGAGCCGCCAGGACCAGCAGCAGCAACCCCAGCGCCGTACCCGCACATCGTTTCGCTCGCATCCCCGAACCGTGCCGCACCGGGCCGGGGCGCGGCCGGGGCCTGTGGACTACTCCCGGGTTGTGGACAGCGGCGTCACCCGGTGCCTCGCCGGTCCCGTACACTTCTTCTGGCGATCCGGGTCACCGGGTCGACTTCGCACGCCCCGACATCAGGCCGTCACGCGGTCGGTGTCAGCGCCTCTCGGTCCTTTGTGGCAAGGCGCGTCGCGGGCGTCAGGCGCGGGTGCCCTCCGGTACCCGCGGTACAACCGAGAACACCAAGGAGAACGGCCATGGCCGTCGTCACGATGCGGGAGCTGCTGGAGAGCGGCGTCCACTTCGGTCACCAGACCCGTCGTTGGAACCCGAAGATGAAGCGCTTCATCTTCACGGAGCGCAACGGCATCTACATCATCGACCTGCTCCAGTCGCTGTCGTACATCGACCGCGCCTACGAGTTCGTCAAGGAGACCGTCGCCCACGGCGGCACGGTCATGTTCGTCGGCACGAAGAAGCAGGCGCAGGAGGCCATCGCCGAGCAGGCCACCCGCGTCGGCATGCCCTACGTCAACCAGCGCTGGCTGGGCGGCATGCTCACCAACTTCTCGACCGTCTACAAGCGTCTGCAGCGCCTCAAGGAGCTCGAGCAGATCGACTTCGAGGACGTCGCCGCCTCGGGTCTGACCAAGAAGGAGCTCCTGGTCCTCTCGCGTGAGAAGGCCAAGCTCGAGAAGACCCTCGGTGGTATCCGCGAGATGCAGAAGGTGCCCAGCGCCGTCTGGATCGTGGACACCAAGAAGGAGCACATCGCGGTCGGCGAGGCCCGGAAGCTCAACATCCCGGTCGTCGCGATCCTCGACACCAACTGCGACCCCGACGAGGTCGACTACAAGATCCCGGGCAACGACGACGCGATCCGCTCCGTCACCCTGCTCACCCGCGTGATCGCCGACGCCGTCGCCGAGGGCCTCATCAGCCGCTCGCGCGTCGCCACCGGTGACAAGGGCGAGAAGGCCGCGGGCGAGCCGCTCGCCGAGTGGGAGCGCGACCTGCTCGAGGGTGGCGAGAAGAAGGCCGAGGAGAAGGCCGAGGAGACCCCGGCTGCTGAGGCTCCCGCCGCCGAGGCCGCTGCGGCCCCGGCCGCCGAGGAAGCCCCCGCGGCTGAGGCTCCCGCCGCCGAGGCCGCTCCGGCCGCGGACGCCGAGCAGGCCTGACCCGTCAGCGTCAGGGGTGACGGCGGGAGCGGGGGCATCAACTCCGCTCCCGCCGTTCACCCGTAGGTCAGCGGAGAGTCGGCGGCCCCGGGTCACATGGGGGCCGCAGACCCCGTAGATCTTCGATCTTCCAGACTTCGAGAAAGATTCACAGACTCATGGCGAACTACACCGCCGCCGACGTCAAGAAGCTCCGTGAGCTCACGGGCGCCGGCATGATGGACTGCAAGAAGGCGCTGGACGAGGCCGAGGGCGACGTCGAGAAGGCTGTCGAGGCGCTCCGGATCAAGGGCCAGAAGGGCGTCGCCAAGCGCGAGGGCCGCTCCGCCGAGAACGGCGCCGTGGTCTCGATCATCGCCGACGACAACTCCTCCGGCGTCCTGGTCGAGCTCAAGTGCGAGACGGACTTCGTCGCCAAGGGCGAGAAGTTCCAGGCCGTGGCCAACCAGATCGCGCAGCACGTCGCCGCGACCTCCCCGGCCGACCTGGAGGCCCTGCTCGCCTCCGAGATCGAGGCCGGCAAGACCGTCCAGGCGTTCGTGGACGAGGCCAACGCCAACCTCGGCGAGAAGATCGTCCTGGACCGCTTCGCGCAGTTCACCGACGGTTACGTGACCGCGTACATGCACCGCACGATGCCCGACCTGCCCCCGCAGATCGGTGTCCTCGTCGAGCTGGACAAGCCGGACGCGGAGACCGCGCGCGGTATCGCCCAGCACATCGCCGCCTTCGCGCCGAAGTACCTCTCCAAGGAGGACGTGCCGGCCGAGGTCGTCGAGTCCGAGCGCCGCATCGCCGAGGAGACCACCCGCGCCGAGGGCAAGCCCGAGGCCGCGATCGCCAAGATCGTCGAGGGTCGCGTCAACGGCTTCTTCAAGGACGCCACGCTCCTCGGTCAGCCGTACGCGCTCGACCCCAAGAAGTCGGTCCAGAAGGTCCTGGACGAGGCCGGTGTCACCCTGAAGCGCTTCACGCGTATCAAGGTCGGCATCTGAGTCCGTACCGCGAGCGACGCGCGGGCCCGATAGGGTCGTCAGCAGTCGTCCGGTACGCCGCCACGCACGCGCGTGGCGGACGACAGCAGATCTGACGAGGAGGCCATTGCCGAGCATGGGATGCGAACCAGTTCCCAACCGGCAGTGGCCTTCTTCGTATGTGCAACAGGTGAAAGAGGCGGGATCCCCATGACCACCAAGGCCCAGAAGAGCGACGACGGCAAAGTACGCGGCCGGTTTCTGCTGAAGCTGTCCGGAGAGGCGTTCGCCGGTGGCGGGGGCCTGGGTGTGGACCCCGACGTGGTGCACAAGATCGCCCGTGAGATCGCCGCCGTCGTCCGGGACGGCGCCGAGATCGCGGTCGTCATCGGTGGCGGCAACTTCTTCCGCGGTGCCGAACTCCAGCAGCGCGGCATGGACCGCGCCCGCTCGGACTACATGGGCATGCTCGGCACCGTGATGAACTGCCTCGCCCTCCAGGACTTCCTGGAGAAGGAGGGCATCGACAGCCGGGTGCAGACCGCCATCACCATGGGCCAGGTCGCCGAGCCGTACATCCCGCTGCGCGCCGTGCGCCACCTGGAGAAGGGCCGCGTGGTCATCTTCGGCGCCGGTATGGGCATGCCGTACTTCTCCACCGACACCACCGCCGCCCAGCGCGCCCTGGAGATCGACGCCGAGGCGCTGCTCATGGGCAAGAACGGCGTGGACGGGGTCTACGACTCCGACCCGAAGACCAACCCCGACGCGGTCAAGTTCGACTCCCTCGGATACGGCGAGGTCATCACGCGTGACCTGAAGGTCGCCGACGCCACGGCGGTCACGCTGTGCCGCGACAACAAGCTCCCGATCCTGGTGTTCGAGCTCCTGGCGGAGGGAAATATCGCACGGGCCGTCAAGGGTGAGAAGATCGGCACGCTTGTGGGTGAGCAGGGCAGCCGGGACTGACCCGGGAAACACCCGGTCCCTGACCGGGGGATGGACAATGTCCTGACGGTCGGGAACCGTGCAGGAAGAAGACGCGACGCAGCCGGCCGCCGCCCCCAGGCACATGGAACAGCAGCCGGGCCTACTCAAGACACGCAGGAGCAAGTGGTGATCGAAGAGACCCTCCTCGAGGCCGAGGAGAAGATGGAGAAGGCCGTCGTGGTCGCCAAGGAGGACTTCGCCGCGATCCGCACCGGGCGTGCGCACCCGGCGATGTTCAACAAGATCGTGGCCGACTACTACGGTGCGCCGACGCCGATCAACCAGCTGGCTTCGTTCTCCGTGCCGGAGCCGCGCATGGCCGTGGTGACCCCGTTCGACAAGACCGCGCTGCGCAACATCGAACAGGCGATCCGCGACTCCGACCTGGGCGTCAACCCGAGCAACGACGGCAACATCATCCGCGTGGTGTTCCCCGAGCTCACCGAGGAGCGCCGCCGCGACTACATCAAGGTGGCCCGCGGCAAGGCCGAGGACTCGCGCGTGTCCATCCGCTCGGTCCGCCGCAAGGCCAAGGACGCGATCGACAAGCTCGTCAAGGACGGCGAGGTCGGCGAGGACGAGGGCCGCCGTGCGGAGAAGGAGCTCGACGACGCGACGCACAAGTACGTCGCCCAGGTGGACGAGCTCCTCAAGCACAAGGAAGCGGAGCTGCTCGAGGTCTGATGAACGACTCTTCCTGGGCGACGCCGCCACACACCGGGTACTGGGGGCCGTCCGACCAGGGGCCTGTCCAGGGGGCTGCCCCGGCGGGTCCCGCGTACGATGCGCATGACGCGCAGCACACTCGCCCCATGCCCATCGTGCCCGACGGACCCGCCGTACCCCCATCCGGCGACGACCAGGATGACGACCGGGGGGCCGCTCGGCTGAGCGGTCCTCTGTTCCGGGACGAGACGTTCCCTGACGAGACGTTCCGGGACCAGCCGCCCCAAGCCGGGACGTTCCGCGACCATACGTCCCCTCACGCGGCGTTCCATGACGCGGCGGTCCCCGACGGGACGTACCGTGAAGTGACCGCATCGGCGCAGCCCTACACGGCGGCACCGCAGACGCAGAATCCGGAGCCCATGCCCGACTCCTCGCAGCCGGCGCCCGCGCCGCAGAAGAAGAGCGCGGGGCGGGACCTGGGTGCGGCCATAGGGGTCGGGGTCGGACTCGGCGCGGTGATCATCGCATCGCTGTTCTTCGTCAAGGCCGCGTTCGTCGGCGTGATCACGGTCGCCGTGGTGGTCGGGCTGTGGGAGCTGACCAAGCGGCTGGAGGAGCGCAAGGGCATCAAGGCGCCCCTCGTGCCGCTTGCGCTCGGCGGGGCCGCGATGGTCGTCTCGGGGTACGTCCGGGGCGCGGAGGGCGCGTGGGTGGCCATGGCGCTCACGGCACTCGCGGTCCTGGTCTGGCGGATGACCGAACCGCCGGAGGGCTACCTCAAGGACGTCACGGCGGGTGTCTTCGCTGCGTTCTACGTCCCGTTCCTGGCCACGTTCGTCGCCATGATGCTCACGGCCGAGGACGGGGCTGCACGCGTCCTGACCTTCCTGCTCCTGACCGTCGTCAGCGACACCGGCGCCTACGCGGTGGGCTGGCGCTTCGGCACGCACAAGCTCGCGCCGCGCATCAGCCCCGGCAAGACCCGGGAGGGCCTGTTCGGAGCGGTGGCGTTCGCGATGGCCGCGGGCGCGCTGTGCATGGAGTTCCTGATCGACGACGGCATGTGGTGGCAGGGCCTGCTGCTCGGGCTTGCGGTCGCGGCCAGTGCGACGCTGGGTGACCTCGGCGAGTCGATGATCAAGCGTGACCTCGGCATCAAGGACATGGGCACCCTCCTGCCGGGCCACGGCGGCATCATGGACCGCCTGGACTCCCTGCTGCCGACGGCTCCGGTGGTGTGGCTGCTGCTGGTGCTGTTCGTGGGCTCGGGCTGACCGCGCGC